>NC_022657.1:6855119-7170238 GCF_000494755.1 Amorphoplanes friuliensis DSM 7358 | reverse complement strand
ATCACCCACTGGGCGGACCGGGCGGCCGCCGGTGAGCAGGAGATCAGCCTGCTCTTCATCGACCTCGACCGCTTCAAGATGGTCAACGACCACTGGGGTCACCAGGTCGGCGACGAGCTGCTCTGCGCCGTGGCCGGCCGCCTCAGCGCCCAGATCCGCGCCGAGGACCTGGTCTGCCGCATCGGCGGTGACGAGTTTGTCATCGCGCTGGCCAGCCCGTCGCACTCCGCGCTGGCCGAGTCGTTCGCCGACCGGGTGCTCGCGGAGTTCGCCCGCCCCTTCGAGCTCTCCGTCGGCAACGTCGTCATCTCCGCGTCCATCGGCGTGGCCAAGGCCCAGGGCAGTGCCCGCGCCCTCGAACTGATCCGTGACGCCGACACCGCGATGTACAAGGCCAAGGGCAGCGGCCGGAACGCGTACGCGCTGTTCGACACCTCCCTGCGCGACGAGGTCCGCGACCGGATGAACCTCGAGCAGGCGCTGCGCCGGGCCCTGCCCCGCGGCGAACTCTCGGTGCACTTCCAGCCGATCGTCGACCTCGCGACCGACGAGCTCGACGGCTTCGAGGCGCTCATGCGCTGGAACCACCCGACACTCGGCGCGGTCTCGCCCGTCGACTTCATCCCGGTGGCCGAGGAGACCGGCCTGATCGTGGAGAGCGGCGCCTGGCTCCTGCGCGAGTCCGCCACCCAGCTCGCGGTCTGGACCGCCGAACGCGGACCGGGCGCACGCCGCCTGCACGTCTCCGTCAACGTCTCGGTCCGGCAACTCCGCGACCGCACGATCGTGGACATCGTCCGCGGTGTGCTCACCGACACCGGTCTCGGCCCCGACCAGCTCTGGCTGGAGATCACCGAGTCCGGCGTCATGGAGGACATCGAGACCGCCCTGGCCACCCTCACCGAGCTCCGCGGCCTCGGCGTCACCCTGTGCATCGACGACTTCGGTACGGGCTACTCGTCCCTGAGCTACCTGAACCGCCTGCCCGTCGGCATCGTCAAGATCGACCGCTCGTTCGTGAACCGCGTCGGTCAGGACGGCGCCGACGAACCCATCGTCCGCGCCGTCCTGGCCATGACCCGGGCGATGAACCTCCGCGTGGTCGCCGAGGGCGTCGAGACCGAGGCCCAGCGCGACTGGCTCCGCGACCAGGGCTGCGACCTCGCCCAGGGCTGGCTCTACGGCAAGGCCGAGCTCCCGGAGAACCTCACCACCTGGATCCACCGCCCGGTCGCCGCCTGACCGGCCCTCACGGCTCGACGATCAGGACGACCTTGCCGCGGCCGTGGCCGTTCTCCACCGCCGCGTGCGCCTCGGCGGCTTCGGAGAGGGGATAGGCACGGACCGGCATGGTCACCACGCGGCGGGCGGCCAGACCGACGACCTCGGCCAGCCGGGCCGGGGAACGGCCCGCGCGGACGACCCGGGTGCCGAAGTCCGCGGCGGCCTTGTCGTCGACGATCGTGCCGATGCGGTCGCGGGGGACGCCCAGCTCCACCGAAGCGGCGATCGCACCCCGGCCGGCGGCGTCCAGAGCCACCGTCACCGGGCCCGGCGCGGCGGCGCGGACCGCGGCGACCAGACCCTCCCCGTACGCGACCGGAATCGCGCCGAGCTGCCGCAGGTAGTCGTGGTTGGCCGGGCTCGCCGTGCCGATCACCGTGGCGCCGGCGAGACGGGCGAGCTGGACGGCCACCGTGCCGACCGAGCCCGCCGCCGCGTGCACCAGCAGGACGTCACCGGCCGTGAGACCCAGCTCGAGCAGGGCACCCGAGGCGGTCTGGGCGGCCGCCACCAGCGCGGCCGCCGTCGGGAAGTCCACCTCCGCCGGCTTGGGCACGACGGTCCCCGCGTCGACGACCACGTGGGTCGCCTGGCCGTTCATCATCGTGGAACCGAGCACCGGGTCACCGGGGGAGAGGCCGGAGACACCCTCGCCGAGCAGATCGACCACCCCCGAATACTCCTGGCCGATCCCGTGCGGGAAGTGCTCCGGCCCCGGTCTCATCCACCCCCGGCGTACGCCCACGTCGAACGGCTGCACACCGGCCGCGCGGACCCGGACCCGTACCTGCCCGGGGCCGGGCACGGGGTCGGGCAACTCGACGATGTGCACCACCTCGGGCGGGCCGTACCGGTCGAACACCGCTGCTCTCATGGCCGTCACTCTGCAAGTTGAAGCCAGGTTGAGGTCAAGGGCCGCCCGTAACCGGCCGGACGACCGAGACCGCCCGGGGTTGTGCCGGACCTATCGTCAGGACGTGATCGGTTCTGGTGTCGTGGCGGGCGCGCGGGAGCAAACCGTGCCCGGCCGCCGGACGGGCGCGTAGCGGTCGTGGGGAGTGGTGAGGACATCCGGCTGCGGCAGGCCCGGGCTGTGGTGGAGGCGGCCGAGGAGCACGATCGTGCGTTGTGTGGACCGGACGAGGCGCGGGCCGTCGCGGAGCTGGACGCCTTGCTGCCGGACCTGCGGCGGGCTGTCGAAATCGCCCGGGACGATCCCGCGCTGATCGGGCGGCTGGCCGGTGCGGTCCACCGCTACGGCTACCACCGTCAGCTTCCCGAGGTTCTGGCCTGGGGGCTGTACGCCGCCGGGTCGGGCTGCGCCGCCGCGCTCGCCGCCGCGGCCACTTGTGCCTGGTACCGGGGAGACCTGGCCGGGGCCCGTGAGCTGCTGGCCTCGGCGCCGGCCGATCCCGCCGTGCACGAGGTGCTGGGTGCCCTCGCTCTGGTGGCCGGCGACACCGGGACCGCCCTCGCGAACTTCCGGGCCATGGCGGTGCTGGCCACCGACGATGCCGTGCGGGCGTCGGGCCTGGCCGCCCAGGCCCTCGTCCTGGCCCGGTCCGCCCACCCCGACGAGGCGGTCACGACCGGTGGATCAGCCTGGGAGATCGCCGAGGGGACGGGTAATCCGAGCGCCCGCGCCGCCGCCCGCCACGCACTCGGCGAGGCACTCGGCGACCGCGACCCGCTGCGGGCGCTCGCCCTGCTGGACGAGGCGGCCGACCTGGCGCGCAGCGTGAGCAACCGGCTGGTCCTGGACGCGGTGACGTCGGCCGCTGCGGCGATCCGCAGCGGCGCCGCCCGCGAGCAACGCCGCATCGGCCCCTCGGATGCATCCACCTGACCGGAGGTCACGATCCGACCCTCGTCCGGGACCCGTGGGCGGGGCATCGCTACCGTTGGCGGGTGTCTGAGATCCCGTGGTGGGGGCTACCCCTCGTCGCAACCGTGTTTGCCCTGGCCGGGGCCGGTGTGACGCTGCTCGTGTCGGCTCGTGACAACTATGCGCGCAGTCGCGCCAAGCGCACCAAGCGCTGGTACGCCGAGCGCAAGGAGGCGTACGTCGCCCTGATGACCGAGTTCGAGCGGGCGACCTACCGGCTGCGGGCCGCGTACGACGGTGATCAGCCGGCGCCGAGCCCGTTCGCCTATCTCGACGCCGTGGGGCCCGCCCTGATGCAGGTGCGGCTGCTCGCCTCCGGTCAGGTCCGCAGCGCCGCGCTCGCGGTGCACCTGCTGATCGAGAGCCTCTACGCCGAGCGCCCCACCCCGCCGCCGGGCGTGAACCCGGAGAAGTCCGTGCGCGAGATGCTCGGCCATGTGCCGCTGGTGATGCAGCAGTTCGAGGCTGCGGTCCGCGAGGAGCTGGAGATCAAGGCGACCCCGCCGGCGCCGCTCGTCGACGGGCCCCGGCGCGGGTGGCGCAGAAAGACCGAGGAGTCACGCGTCACTGGATGATCTTGGTCCTTTCGGGGGACACTGAAGGCGTTGGCGGGGACATCTGGGGAGGCGTCCATGTCGGATATTTCGGTCACTGAGGCCATTGTTCGCAGCGGTGTTGTCGCCGTCCTGCGCGCACCGACCGCGGATGCCTTCGCGGCCATCGGCGACGTGCTGGTCGAGGCGGGCATCACGGCGCTGGAGGTGACGCTCACCTCGCGCGGGTCTCTGGAGGCCCTCGCCGGCCTGCGCCGCCAGCTGCCCGCCAGTGTAGCGGTCGGGGCGGGCACAGTTCTTTCTCTCGACGACGCGAAGGCCAGTGTGGACGCCGGCGCCACCTACCTGGTGTCACCGGTCTACGTCCCGGCGCTGGACGGCTTCGAGGTGCCCGTCTACCCGGGCGCCTTCACCCCGACCGAGATCTTCAACGCTAGCCGCTCCGGCGCCCAGCTGGTCAAGCTCTTCCCGGCCGGTACGGTCGGCCCGCGGTACCTCAAGGATCTGCACGGCCCGCTGCCCGGCGTCCGCATCATGCCGACCGGGGGCATCGACATCGCCGACATCGCCACCTGGCTCACCGCCGGTGCCGCGGCCGTCGGTCTGGGCAGCCCGCTGATCGGCGACGCCGCCTCGGGCGGCAGCCTGGCGCAGCTCGCGGTGCGGGCGCGCCGCGCGGCCGACGCGGTCGCGTTCGCCCGCTCATGACCGGCCTGGTCACCCTGGGCGAGACCATGGGCCTGGTCGCCGCGGACAGCATCGGCCCCCTCGAGTACGCCCGGAGTTTCTCCCTCGGCATCGGCGGCGCCGAGAGCAACGTGGCGATCGGCGTCGCCCGTCTCGGCGGCACCGCCACCTGGCTCGGCCGCGTCGGCCCCGACTCCACGGGTGACCTCATCGAGCGCCGGTTGCGGGGTGAGGGTGTCCACGCGATGGTCATCCGCGACACCGCGTTCACCGGTCTGATGATGAAGCACCGCCGGACGAGTGGCCTGTTGCACGTCGATTACCACCGCACCGGCAGTGCCGGCTCCCGGCTCCTGCCGACGGATGTCCCCGTCGACCTGGTGCGTGAGGCCGGGATTTTGCACGTCACGGGTATCACCCCGGCGTTGAGCGACTCGGCCCGCGCGACGGTCTTCCACGCGGTCGAGACGGCCGCCGCAGCCGGTGTGACGGTGTCGGTGGACGTCAACTACCGCGGCAAGCTCTGGTCCCGGTACGACGCCGCGCCGGTCCTGCGCGACCTCGTGTCCCGCGCCGACATCGTCTTCGCGGGTCCGGACGAGGCCGAGCTCATCCTGGGCTCCGGCTCCTCGGTGGCCGACGGGCTGGCCGCGCTCGGCCCCTCGGAGGTCGTGATCAAGGACGGCGCCCGCGGCTGCACCGCGCTGATCTCGGGCGAGCGTCACGAGGTCAAAGCCCTCGAGGTGACACTGGTCGACCCGGTCGGTGCCGGGGACGCCTTCGTGGCCGGCTATCTCGCCGACCGGCTCGCGGGTGCAGGCCCGTCCGAACGCTTGAGCACAGCGATCGCCACCGGCGCGTTCGCGGTGACCGTCCCGGGTGACTGCGAAGGCCTGCCGACCCGCGCCGACCTCTCGTCCCTCCTGTCGGCGACGGACAACGTGGCCCGCTGAGTTTGGACACCGCCCGGTACGGTCGCCCCCGTGCTTGTCGGCTCACGCGTTCGGGCGTCCCTTTCGGTGTTGGTGTGTGTGCTGGTGACGGCCGCTGTCGGGCTGTGGTTGCTGACCGGTCACCGGAGCACCCGGCAGACCGTGGCCGACGGTGTTCCCCTGGTCGAGGTGCACCCGCGCCTCGCGCCCGGTGAGCGCCGGCCCGGTGTGGTGGTCGCCCACGGGTTTGCGGGTTCGGCGCGGCTGATGGCGCCGTTCGGTGATTCGCTGGCCGAGCGGGGTTACGTCGTGGTGCTGCTCGACTTCTCCGGGCACGGCGCCAATACCCGCCCGTTGCCGGACAGCGCCGCGAGCACTGCCGCCTCCACCGCCGCGCTGCAACACGACCTCGACGTGGCGACCCGGCATCTGCGCGGGCTGCCGGATGTTGATCCGTCCGCGATTGCGCTGGTCGGGCATTCGATGGGCGCCGGCGCGGTGACCCGGTACGCGGTGGCGCATCCGGAGATCACCGCGACGGTCGCTCTTTCGCTACCGGACGCCGCGCCCGTGCTGCCGGACCCGCCGGCCCGGCTGCTGGTACTCGTCGGTGCCCTGGAGTTCCCCGGCTTCCGGTCGGAGGCGGCCCGCGCGGTCGAGCCCGCCGGTCCGGACCGGTCGATGGTGGTCGTGCCCGGCGTCGAACACATCGGCATCCTCTACGCCCCCCGGACCCACCGCGAGGTCGCTGCCTGGCTGGACCAGAGTTTCGATACCACCGGCGACCCCATGCCCTCACCGATACGCCGTCTCGGTGGCGCAGCGCTGCTGGTGGTGGCCCTGCTCGCAGGCCTGTACCCGTTGGCGCGCCTGCTCTTCGGTGACGCCCGGGGCAGCTGGCCGAGCCCGCGAATCGCGGACCTCGGTCGTGGTGTGGCAGTGGCCGCCGGCGCTGCGGCGCTCGGAGCACTGGCCGCTCGTTTCCTGCCGACCAACCGTCTGCCGCTGGCCATCGGCGGCTACCTGCTCGGACTCACCGGGGCCGCCGGTGCCGCGATGCTCGCCTTCCGTCACCGCGCACCGGCGATCGCCCCCACGGGACGGTTGCGCCTGGCCCTCGCCACACCCGTTCTGATCGGGTACGCGGCGGTGACGATCGCTGTCCCGACACACCTGGGTCTCACCCACGCCGTACCGGTCGGGAAGCGGTGGTGGGTGCTCCTGCTGCTGTGGGCGGGCTTCGCGCTGCTGGCCTGGGCGGCCGGACGACTCACCGCCGGCAATGCCTTCGGTGGCCTCGCCGTCTCCGCCCTGGTGGTCATCGCCCTGACCGGCGCGGCGGTTGCCGGACTCACCAACGGCTTTGTGCTGCTGGTCGTTCCGCTGCTCGCCATCCTGATGCTGTGGCAGGCGGCGTGGAGCGCGGTGCTGCACCGGTTCGCCGCGCCGGCCTGGCTGATCGCTCTGGTCGGGTCGCTGCTCGTGGCGTGGCCGATGGCCACAGCGTTACCGCTGATCAGCTGACGGCGGTCAGGCGAGACCACCGCCGGCGTGCAGATTTTGACCGGTCATCCAGCGGCCGTCCGGGCCGGCCAGGAACGCCACCACGTCGGCGACGTCGGCGGGCCGGCCGAGACGACCGAGCGGTGTCATCTGCGCCGCGGCGGCCAGCGCTTCCTCCGTGTTGGTCGACCGCAGCAGGTCCGTGTCGGTCGCACCGGGGGAGACGACGTTGACCGTGATGCCCCGGGCGCCGAGCTCGCGGGCCGCGACCGCGCTGAACTGCTCGACCGCTCCTTTGCTGCCGACGTAGAGGCTGCAGCCGGGTGGGGGCATCGTGGTGTTCAGCGTGGAGATCGAGATGATGCGGCCGTTGTCCCGCAGGTGCCGGGCGGCGTACTGCAGCGCCTGGAACGTGCTCTTGGTGTTGACCGCGAAGACCCGGTCGTACTCGTCCTCGGTGATGTCGGCGAGCGCGGTCGGCGTGAAGGAGGCGGCCGCGTTGGTCACCAGGATGTCCAGCTCCCCGGCGCGCTGCAGCAGCTCGATGATCGCGCCGGGTGTGGCTAGATCGGCACGGAACCCACGGGCTCCGGGTGCCGCCTCCTCGACGGCTTTGGCCTCGTCGTCACGGCTGCGATAGCCGAAGATCACCGTTGCGCCGTCCCGGGTGAGACGTTCCACGATCGCGCGCCCGATGCCGCGCGACCCGCCCGTGACGACCGCTGTTTTGCCCACCAGAATCCCCGTCATGCCCTCCGACCCTACCGGCCCGATCCCGGCCCGGCGGTCCGCTGTCTGACCGGATCGTTCCGGTCCCGGTCACTTCGGTGCCTGGTGCCGGTACGCCCGCAGCCCCGACGATGGACGCATGACCAACGCTCTGATCGTCATCGACGTCCAGGAGTCCTTCCGGGCCCGCCCCCTGTGGCAGGCCGTGTCCAACCCCGGGATCGTGGCGCAGGTGCAGCGGCTCGTCGACGCCGCCCGCGCCGCCGGTGATCCGGTCGTGTGGGTGCTGCACGCCGAGCCCGGCACCGGCGGTGTCTTCGACCCGGCGAGCGGTTTCGTCCGGGTCGTCGACGAGCTGGTGCCCGCGGCCGGTGAGCCGATCATCACCAAGACCTCGCACAATGCGTTCACCACGACCAATCTCCAGCAGTTGCTGACCGCCGGTGGCGTGCGGGAGCTGACCGTCTGCGGGATCCGGACCGAGCAGTGTGTCGAGACCACCGCCCGGGTCGGCTCCGACCTCGGTTACGCGGTCACGTTTGTCACCGACGCCACGGCCACGTTCCCGATCCCGCACCGGGACGCCCCCGAGGACCTGACTGTGGCCGAGCTGCTCGCCGACCCGCGTACGCTGGCGGCGGAGGACGTCGTGACCCGCACCGAGTACGCACTCACGGGTCGTTTTGCCACCGTCCGTACCGTCGCCGAGCTGACCGGGAGTCTGACCGGATCGTGAGCCACGTGGTGTTCCTCCTCGTGCCGCAGCTGCACCTGCTGGACCTTGCCGGCGCCGCGCAGGTGTTCTCGACGGCTGCGGACCACGGCTACGGGCACCGCCTCACCTACGTCGCGGAGCAGCCGGACGTGCCCACCCACCAGGGCATCACCCTGCAGGCCGGCACGCAGTGGCCGGAGCTGACGGCGGACGACCTGATCGTCGTGCCGGGGTGGCGCTCACCGCAGCTGGCGGGCACCGGCCACCTCGAGGCCACGACCCTGCAGAGGCTGGCCGGCCACCACGCGGCGGGCGGCACGGTGGCCAGCGTCTGCGCGGGTGCGGACGCCCTGGGCCGGGCGGGTCTGCTCGACGGCCGCCGCTGCACGACCCACCACGACGTCCAGGACGACCTGGCCCGTCGTTACCCGCGGGCGAGTGTCGTCCGTGACGTCCTCTACGTCGAGGACGACCGGGTCATCACGTCGGCGGGCATCGCGAGCGGCATCGACCTGGCCCTGCACCTGATCGCGGTCCGGCACGGCCCGGCCGCCGCCGCGCAGGTCGCCCGGCAGATGGTCGTCTATGCCCGCCGCAACGGCGACGAGCAGCAGTTCAGCGCGATGCTGCGGCACCGGGCGCATCTCAGCGACGTGGTCCACCGGGTCCAGGACCGCATCGACGCCGGGTTCACCGAACCGCTGCCGCTGACCGAGCTGGCCCGCGCCGCCGGTGTCAGCGAACGCACCCTGACCAGACTGTTCGAGTCCGCGACGGGTCAGACCCCGCTGCGTTATCAGCAACTGCTGCGGGTGGAACGCGCCGAGCACCTGATCGGTCACGGGTCGACCATGGAGTCCGCGGCCCGCGCGGTCGGCTTCGGCGACGCCCGCATGCTCCGCCGCCTCCGCGCCCGCACGTCCTGAACGCCCGCGGTCAGATCGAGGGGTGGCCGAAGAGACCGGGCAGGCCGCCGCTGTGCAGGAAGACGACCTTGCCGTCCGGGGGGTTGGCGCGCAGCCCGGCCAGCGCCCGCCCGGTGTAGGTCGGATCGAGGAAGAGCCCTTCGGTACGCGCGGCCAGCTCGAGGGCGGACCGCACGGGGTCGGTGAGGGTCGCGTAACCGGCGCCCACGTGCATGCCGTCGATCTGCAGGTCGCCGGGCTCGACCGGCACGCCCATGCCGTCGAGCAGACCGGCGACGACCGACCGCGGATCGGGCAGCGCACCGGTGTCCACACCGAACACCCGGCCCGGTCCGAGAACGGCGACCAGCCCGGCCATCGTCCCGCCGGAACCGACCGCGACCACGACCGTGTCGAGGTCGGGCAGCTGGACGGCGAGCTCCCGGGCGCAGTCGACGTAACCCAGTGCGGAGAACGCGGACGTGCCGCCGAACGGGATGACAAACCCGTCCTGCGCTGCGGCCACGTCGGCGGTCGCCTCGTCGCCCGCCCAGACGACGCGGGCGCCGGCCAGCCGGTCGAGGATGAGGTTGCCGCGGGCCGTCTCCGGCGGGTGGCCGGCCAGGACGAGCACACACTCCAGCCCGAGGCGGGCCGCCGCGGCCGCGGTGAGCCGGGCGTGGTTCGACTGCGGGGCACCCGTGGTGACCAGCGTCGTCGCGCCCGCCGCCAGCGCCTGGGCGCAGGTGTACTGCAGCTTGCGCACCTTGTTGCCACCACCGCCGAGACCGGTCAGGTCGTCGCGTTTGATCCACAACTCGTCCAGGGCGAGGGCCGTGGCCAGCCGCGGCGCCGCCTCGAGCGGCGTCGGCCACGTGCCCAGAGAGATCGGCGTCACATCCACGACGGCAAGTCTAGGATCCTCGGGTGGAATTGCGGGGAGTGCTGCTGGACCTGGACGGCACGTTGATGGATCACGACCGGGCCGCCGATGCCGGGCTGCGGGCGTGGTTGCCGTCGCTGGGACTGGAGGCGACCGATGCCGAGGTCGCACGGTGGATCGCCCTGCAGGAGCCGCACCTGGCGGCCTGGCGCGCCGGCCGGATCAGCTTCGCCGAGCAGCGCCGCCGCCGGCTGCGGGACTTCCTCGGCACGGACGGCAGCGACGCCGAGCTCGACGCCGTCTTCGCCGGATACCTGGCGCACTACGAACGGGGCTGGCGGATCTACGACGACGTGGCCGATGCGCTCGCGGTGATCGCGGAGGCCGGGCTGCGGACCGCGGTCCTGACCAACGGTGCCCGGACCCAGCAGCTCAGGAAGCTCGCCGCCATCGGCCTGGGTCACCTGGATCCGGTCTTCACCGTCGACGATCTGGGCGTGGCGAAACCGCACCCGGACGCCTTCCGCCGGGCCTGCTCCCGCTGGGGTCTGGCGCCCGGCGAGGTTCTCAGCGTGGGTGACAACCATGAGCTGGACGTGCTGGGCGCCCGCGCGGCCGGCCTGCGGGCGGTGCACCTCGATCGGCTCGGCGGAAGTACGGAGACCGCGAGAGTCGCCTCACTCACCGAGCTGAAAGATCATTTGAGGTAGAACACCGGGCCCCGCGGCGTGAACGGCAGCCGCGCGTCCCGCGGCACCAGGTACGCGTGAGCGCGGCGGACGCGCAGCACGTCGCAGTCCGCGTCGGTGATGACCAGGATCGGCCCGGCCGGCGGGAAATCCACCGCGCGTTCCAGCAGGGTGATGCCCGGCTGCAGCACCGTGCCGCCGCGACCGCGGACCCGGACCCGCCCGGCGATGTCGTCGACGGGCAGGTAACCGGCGTCGTAGGCGGACGCGTCGCAGAACACCACACGGGCCGCCGGCACCTCGCGGGCCGTCGCGTACGAGGCGATCGCGCCCAGGGCCTTGCCCATCAGCTCGGGGCTCATCGACCCCGAGGTGTCCAGGACAACACCGAAGGTGCTGCGCCGGACCGCCTCCTCGGGCAGGTGCCAGCCGGGGCGCGGGATGTCGGGTGCGGCGGCCTGGCGGCGGGACGGCCGCGCGTAGGTGCGCCGCCGCTCGGGCGCGGGCACGTGCTCGTCGAACCAGCGCGCCAGCTGGACGTCCCAGGGCAGCGGCGGCTGCTCCAGCACGCGGATCTCCTCGACCAGACCGCTCGGGAGCAGGCCGCGGCCGTCGCGGTGGTGATATTCGTACCCGGTGAGCAAAGCCCGCCGGTAGTAGTCGTCGAGGTCGATGCCGCCGGACCGCGGGCCGTGCCAGGGCAGCGGCTCGCCCAGCATGTCACCGAGGCCACGGCCCCGCAGGGTGGCAAGTTTGCGCAGCTTGCGGAGGTCCTTGGCGATGCGGTCGTAGACCTCCTCGGCCGACGCACCCGCCAGCTCGGGGTCGTGGAGCAGCCCGTCGGGAACCTCGCCGACGCCCATCTCGACCAGCCAGCCGTTGATCACGTAGTCGCAGGCGACGTTCCACAGGTACGGGTCGCGGGGGCCGACCCGGTCGCCGTGACGCAGAGCGGCGTGCAGCATTTCGTGGGCCAGCACAAAACGCCACTGCGCCTCGGGCAGCGTCCGCAGCGGGTTGATGTAGATCTCACCGGCCTCCGCCGAGACCGCCGCCACCGAGATGTCCCAGGAGCGGGCCAGGTCGGCGTCGGCGACCACCGTGAAGCGGGCAGCCAGCGCACCGAGCAGCGGGTACGACCCCATGAACCAGCTCAGGGCCCGGTCCCACGGCATGCGGCTCCGCGCCGGATCGGTCAGCGAGGTGCGCGCACCACCGGCCACGTCCACGGCGGCTGCCGCGGCGGCGGACAGCCCGAGCGCAAACCGGTCGGGCCACAGGGGTTCGTAACCCTTCTCGTACTCGATCGCCTTCGGCAGCAGGTCGGGCCGTCCGGCGCCGCACCCGGTGAACTCCTCCGGTACGCCGTCCCGCCGCCACTGTCGCAACAGGACACTCTCGTCGCCGCCGGGCAGCTCGGCGGGCAGGCGTACCGGCTCGGTCCCGAGCTTGATCGCGCGCTGGAACCGCGTGACCACCAGGCAGGCGACGTCCTGGAACGCGCGGTCGGTGCCGTGCCGGGGGTCGAGGTGGCCGAAACCCAGGTGCAGCAGGCAGTGCGCCAGCACCCAGGTCCACTCGCCCGGGTCGAGGCGGTGGGCCTTGCTGGCGACGATCTGGCCGTCGCTCGTGACCTGGGCGTACCCGATTCCCGAGCCGTCGATCAGCCGGGCCTGGGCGCTCGGGCGCGGCCAATCGCCGTCGGTGATCGGGCGGAACATCGGATTGACCCAGAGCGAGCCCCACGCGGAGTTGAAGGCGGCGGTGTTCGGGTCGAGCTCGGGCGCCTGCTGCCGGCGGGTCATGTCAGGTCCGCGCCGCGACCAGGCGCGGCAGGTCACGGCTGACCTCGACCAGGAACCAGGCCGGCAGCGCGGGCGCACCGTCCGGCTCGGCGGCGATGACGAGCTGACCACACTCCAGCGAGATCTCCGACAGCTCGACGAGCAGGCCCTTGGCACGGTGCGCGAAGCGGCGTACCGAGGCGGGTGCCTTCTCCTTGTCGGCCGGGAGTTCCTTGACCAGGCGGACGCGGAACGTCTCGGCCAGGAAGTAGAGCAGGTCACGGTCGTTGGGAGCCTTGGGCCAGCCGGCGTCGCCGCGCAGGATCGCCTCCAGGCCGTACCGGTGCCGGACGATCTTGAGGTAGCCGCAGAAGGCGGCCGCGTGCGCCGGGCTGAGCGTGCCCCCGGCGAGCAGGCGCAGCGTCTCCTCGTCCGGGTCGTCACCGTAGGAGTGCAATGCGTCGGACAGCATGTGCCAGCTGCGCGGGGTGGAGAACGCCTCCTCGGTCTTCGGCGGCGCCGCCCACAGGTGGTCGGGACGCTCGTCGAGGTACCCGATGATCCACGGGTGGATGCCGGCGGTCATCGCCCAGTTCAGCCAGTCGGTGTGCGACGCCCGCAGGTGGACGTGGATCAGACGGTTGACCAGCGCCGACGCCATCGGCCGGGCCAGCGCGTTGTCGCTGGAGCGGTTGCCCGCGCCGATCACGATCGAGCCCGCCGGCAGCTCGTACGTGCCGATGCGGCGGTCGAGGATCAGCGAGTAGAACGCCTTCTGCACCTCCGGGCTCGACGAGTTGAGCTCGTCCAGGAAGAGGCAGTACGGCTCGTCGCGGGCGATCGACTCCGGCGGCGCGAAGCGGCTGCGGCCGTCCCGCAGCTCGGGCACGCCGATCAGGTCCTCGGCGGCGAGCTGGGTGCCGACGAGCGTGACGCAGTCCAGTCCGAGTGACGCGGCGAAGTCACGGACCAGCGAGCTCTTGCCGATCCCGGGCGCACCCCACACGAAGACGGGCCGCACGACGGCTACGTGGAGCAGCAGGCCGGGCAGCTGGGCAGGGGTGACGGTGATCGCGGAGTGCACGCCGGAAAGTGTGCGCTGCCGGCGCAAGCAGCCGCACCAGATTAATGATCAGCGTGGATCGGGCCCGAGGTGGCGGTCAGCCGTTCACCGCTGCCGCTCCAGCGCACCGCCACGATCTCCGCCGCGACGCTGACCGCCGTCTCCTCCGGTGTCCGCGCGCCCAGGTCGAGACCGATCGGCGACGACAGCCGGGCGATCTCCGCCGGCCCCAGACCGGTCTCGCGCAGCCGTTTGAGCCGGTCGTCGTGGGTGCGCCGGGAACCCATGGCCCCCACGTACGCGACCGGCAACGTCAGCGCCACCTCGAGCACCGGCACGTCGAACTTCGGGTCGTGGGTCAGCACGCACACCACCGTGCGGGCGTCGAGGCGTCCGGCCTCGGACTCCGCTCTCAGGTAACGGTGCGGCCAGTCGACGACCACCTCGTCGGCCTCCGGGAAGCGCCGCGCGGTGGCAAAAACGGGCCGGGCGTCGCAGACGGTGACGCGGTAACCGAGGAAGGCGCCGATCCGGGCGACCGCGGCGGCGTGGTCCGTGGCGCCGAAGACCAGCATCCGTGCGGCGGGTGCGAACGACGTGACCAGCACCGTCAGCCCGCTGCCGCGCCGCTGCCCGTCCGGGCCGTAGTGCAGCAGACCGGTACGCCCGGCCGCGAGCAGCCCCCGGCCGTCGTCGGTGGCCGCGTCGTCGATGCGGTCGCCGCCGAGCGAGCCGTGCCGCCCGTCCGGGGTGACGACCAGGTGCCCGCCGACCTGCCCGGGCGGACCCTCCACACAGGTCAGCAGGGCCACCGGGCGGCCCGCGGCGACCTCATCGGCGAGCAGCGGCAACTCCGGGAAGCCGGCCCGCTCGACGAACAACTCGATCGTGCCGCCGCAGGGGAGACCGACCTCGAACGCGTCGTCGTCGGTGATCCCGAACCGCGTCGTGCGCGGCTCACCGGACTCGGCGGCCTCGCGGCAGAGCTCGTAGACCGCGCCCTCGACACAACCGCCGGAGACGCTGCCCGTCGCGGTGCCGTCGGCGCCGACGAGCATGGCCGCGCCCGGCTGCCGGGGTGCGCTCGACCAGGTCGCGGTGACCGTGGCCAGACCGGCCTGCTCACCGGCGCGCCAGGTGCGCAGCAGTTCGTCGAGGACGTCACGCATGCGTCACTTCTTCCGGTACGTCGAGGTCGGTGTCGTCGGCGAGGTGGCCCACGGGCACGACCCGCACCCGATCGGCGTGGGCCCGCAGGTAGTCACGGGCGCCGTGGTCACCGGTCGCGCTCTCCGCGACACCGGCCCAGTGGTCACGTCCGAGCACCACCGGATGGGAGCGGCGGATGCCGTAGCCGCCCATGATCAGCGAATCGGGTGCGGCGGTGGCGATCGTTGCGCGTACCGAGGCGGAAGTGACGCCGGGCATGTCGACCAGCAGGACCACCGCGGCCTGCGCCGGTGTCGCGGCCAGCGCGGCCAGGCCGGCCCGCAGGGACGAGGCCATCCCGGTCGCCCAGTCCGGATTGTCGACGTAGGTCAAATCGGGCGCGGCGGCGCGGACCCGGCCGGCCTCCGCACCGATCACGACCAGGACGCGGGTGACACCGGCGCCACTCAGCACACCGGCTGCGCGTTGCACCAGCAGGCTTCCCCGGTACGTCACCAGGGCCTTCGGCATCCCGTACCGCCGGCCGGCGCCGGCGGCGAGCACCAGGCCGGCCATCTCCACACGGCGAGCGTAACCCGCGTGACGGGATCCCGACTGAGCGCGACCACGGCCCATGACGCCTTTTAGGCTCGCCGGATGAAGGTAGCCATCGTCGGTGCGGGACCCACCGGCCTCTACACGGCGATCGCCCTGGCCCGGCGCGGCCACCGGGTGACGGTCGTGGACCGCGATCCCGGCCCGGCGCCCGACGGCGGCTGGGAGCGGCGTGGTGTCATGCAGTTCCATCACCCCCACGGCCTCCGCCGGCAGATCATCACCGTCCTCGACGCCGAGATGCCCGACGTCCGCCAGGGGCTGCTGTCGGCGGGCGCCGAGCTGACGATCCTCCCCGCCGAGGGGCAACGGCCCCGGACGGTCATCGGCATGCAGTGCGGGCGGATGACCTTCGAGCGGGTGCTGCGCGAGGCCGCGGTGGCGCAGCCCGGCGTGACCTTCCTGGCCGGGCACGCCGACGACGTGCTGAGCACTGGCGGCCGCGCGACCGGTCTCCGCGTCGACGGCGCCGAGCTGCCCGCCGACCTGGTGCTCAACGCCTCCGGGCGCAACGGACGCCTGGCCGACGACCTGCGGGTGCCCGGGGACGGCAGCGACTGCGGTCTCTCCTACGTCTCCCGGCAGTACGCGCTGCTGCCCGGGGCCGAACCCGGTCCGACCAACGTGCCGATCGGCCTGATCTCCCGCTTCCCCGGATATCTGGCCGGGGTCTTCCTCCAGGACAACCGGACCGTCTCCCTGCTGATCGCCCGGCCCAGCACCGACCGGCAACTCGCCGACCTGCGCTTCGAGGCCGCCTTCGAGGCCGCGGTGCGGGCGATCCCGGGCCTGCGCGAGTGGACCGACCCCGACCGCACCACACCGATCACCGGCGTGCTGCCCGGCGGCCACCTCCGCAACACCTACCGCGGTCAGCTGGACCCCGGCGGCCGGGTGCCACTGCCCGGCCTGATCCACGTCGGCGACACCGTGTGCACCACCAACCCGACCGCCGGCCGCGGCATCACGACCTCACTGCTGCAGGCCCACCGTCTCGTGAACCTCCTCGACGGCTCCACCGACGTCGAGGCCGTCACCCTCGAGCTCGACACGTGGTGCACCGAGCAGATCAGGCCCTGGTACGACGATCACGTCAGCTGGGACGCCGACCAGGTGCGCCAGTGGTCCGGTGAGGACGTGGACCTCAACCGCCCGCTGACCTCCGGGCACATCGTCGAGGCCGCCGCGGCCGAACCGCCCCTGATGCGGGTGATCGGGCCGTACCTGACGATGGAGGCCCTGCCCGCGACGCTGGCCGAGGTCGAGCCGCAGGTCCGCGAGATCTACCATCGCGGCTGGCGCCCGGCCGTGCCCGCCGGGCCGACCCGCGACGAACTCGTGTCGCTGATCGCGCCTGTCCTCACCTGACCGCCGCGGGCAGACCGCGCACGGCCGCGAGACCCAGAGCCGTCCGCGGCTGGTAGGCCGTGCGCCACAGACCGCCGTGCGCCGCACCGACCGTCTCGTCGACCCAGGCGCTCGGTGCCGCCGGCCGCGGTTTCCGCAGCTGGTGGACCATCAGCGCCGCCATCAGCCGGTTGCTCGTCGCCGGTGCGAAGATCTCCACCCCGAAAAGATGGGCACCCGCGTACGCCGCGGCGAGCAGCCGGTTGCTCGTCACCGACCTGGTCCGGGTCGGCGGCGCGACGGAGAAGCTCACCGGCACGCCGTCCTGCCGGGACACCGACGCGCGCCACCGCTGGATGCGCTTGGCCAGCGCGTAGTTCGGGCCCTGCTGCGGGACGAGGCTGTCGGCGATGCCGGGATCCGCGCCCTCGGGGTAGTTCGGCTGCAGCAGCCGCCCGCCGGAGAGCGCACCCGTCGTCCGGGCTGCCGCTGACCGCTCCCGGAAGCGGGACGTCGCCTGCGCGACCGCGTCACCGGGCACGGCAAAAGCGTCGGTCGGCGTCGCGAGGAAAGCCAGGGCCGTCTCCGGTCGCTGCTCCCGCACATGTACGCCCAGAGCATCAACCGCCGCCGACAAACGTGCGTACGCGGCACCCGGGGCGTACACGTAGTTGCCGAGGACCAGGCGGCCCTCGCGTTCGAGCAACCAGCTCGCGGCCGCGGGCAGACCGGTGAGCAGATCGATGCCGGCGTCCTCGACACTGCTGCCGGGGGCGATCAGCGTGCCGGCGCTCTTACGGGCCGTCCCGGCGACGCGCGCCCACAGCTGCGGCCGGGGCAGGTCGAGGCCGACAACCGTGCCGCCCCACGCGAGCACCGCCGGCAGCGGACCCATCTCGGCGCCGGCGCCGAGCACGACGATCCGCTGGTCGGAGAGGTTCAGCCAGTCCGGCTCGGCGGCGACCTCCCGCACCATCTCCGCGCACGACGCCTCGATCACGCCGCGCTCCACCCATCGGTCGAGCTGACGGTGCAGAGTGTCACCGCGCAGCAGCTCACCGCGGTAGGGGATGGCCAGCTCACGCTCGCGGCTGCCCTCACCCGTGACCGTCACCGTCGGCGGCGCCTCCGCCTTGATGTCGAACGCCTCCGCGAGCGGAACGTCCTCACCGTCGCGGACCACCCGCATCCGCTCGTGGACCGAGTCCAGGCCGGCGCGGGCCAGGTCGTACCCGCTGTCGAGACCCGCCTCGACGAGTGCGCGGAAAGGTCGCAGGTAGCCCTTGCGCCAGTCCCGCTCACCCTCGGCCGCGGCGGCGGCCGCCGGATCCGCGACCCGCAGCGCATCGGCCACCACCGCCCGTCCCAGGGCTGAACTGCTGCGCCGACCGTCCGCCGTCCGGGGAAACACGACCTCGTTCACGCGGACAGTATGGCCACCTCCTCGCCGGGAGCCACCTCCTACCCAGGGAGGAGAAGGGCTCCGACCCGTGGCCGCAGGACCGGCCCGCGGACGGGCGAAACGGCACCCGCCGGCCGAAAGCATCATCGGTATGACAACCGTCCTGCGCTGGAACCGCCCGCTGCTGTTCTTCACGGCGGTGATGGCCGTTCTCGCGGTCGTCGCCGGCATTGGCGTCCTCGCCGACCCGCGGGTGCTGACCGGCGCGCCGATCTGGCTCAAACCGTTCAAGTTCGCGGTGTCGTTCGTCCTCTACACCTTCACCCTCGCGTGGATGCTCTCCCTGCTCCCGCGTCGTAGCCGCGTCGCCGAGATCGCGGTGACCGTCGTCCTGGCCACCTCGGTCGCCGAGATCGTCGTCATCGTCACCCAGGTCGTCCGCGGCACGACCAGCCACTACAACGAGACCACCCCGCTGAACTACGCGCTGTTCCAGGTCATGGGCCTCGCCGTCATGCTGCTGTTCCTCGCGCACTTCGTCCTCGGCATCGTCATCGCCCGGCAACGGCTCACCGACCGGGTGTCCGCCCACGCCGTCCGCTGGGGACTCGGCCTGTCACTGCTCGGCATGGCGGTCGCGATCCCGATGGTCCAGCCCGGTCAAGCCCCCGCCGGCGTCGACGGCATCAGCGGTGCGCACAGCGTCGGCGTGGCCGACGGCGGCCCCGGCCTGCCCCTGGTCGGGTGGAGCACGGTGGGCGGCGACCTGCGGATCGGCCACTTCGTGGGGCTGCACGCTTTGCAGGCGCTGCCACTGCTCGCGCTGCTGCTCGGCACCCGTCTCGACAGGCTGACACGGGCCCGGCTGGTGGCGGTCGCCGGTTGTGCGTACGGGATCCTGACCTTGATGTTGACCTGGCAGGCCCTGCGCGGTCAGCCCCTGCTCGAACCGGACGGCCTGACCCTCGCCGCCTGGGCATCCCTGGCCGTCACCACGGCCACAGCAACAGGGTTGGTCCTGGCTCGGCGCCGGACCCCGGAATTGGAGCTTGCGGCATGACCGACTGCACCGAAACGAGCTTGCGAGTGAAGGGCCAGAAGGGCATGCCTGAGGGAGGCACAGCATGACGGGTTTGCTGTTCAGTCTGACTTTCACCGTCGCCGCGCCGTTCTGGGCGCTGATGATCCTGTTGCCGCGCTGGTCGTGGACCCGGCGGATCATCGACTCGCCGCTGATCGTCCTGCCCGGCCTGGTGATCTACGGGCTGCTGGTCCTCCCGGCCATCGGCGAAGTGTTCCCGGCCGTCGCCTCACCGACGCTGGGCGGCGTCCGCGAGCTGCTCGGCACCGCCGACGGCGCGGCCGCCGGCTGGGCGCACATGATCGCCTTCGACCTGTTCGTCGGCCGGTGGTCATGGCTGGACAGCCGCGACCGCGGCATCCCGGCGCTGATCATGTCGCCGATCCTGCTCCTGACCATCCTCCTCGGCCCGCTCGGCCTGCTGGTCTACCTGCTGGTCCGCACGCGGTACCCCGTCACCGAGACCGCCTAGGGTGGTCGTCGTGGGATGGATGGGCCGGCTCTTCGACGCGCGCGACACCTTCGTGCGCATGATCCTGCTCGACCTCAGCGGTGTCAGCTACCTCCTCTTCGGCACGGAAGGCCACCCGCCGACCCGCAACCAGCTGATCCTCGCGGTGCTCGCGTTCGCCTCAGCGTTGATCTTCCACCGGCAGCGCGTCGTCAACCTCGTCGTCCAGACGGCCCTGCTGGTGGTGGCGTTCTGGCTCCTCGACGACACGATGATCAACCAGGTCGGCGCCAGCTGGGCCCTGCTCGAGCTGGCGATGTGGGCTCCCCGCGTGCGTTTCCTGGTCGCCGGGGCCGGCCTCGTCTCCGCGGTCTACCTGGCCTTCACCCTCGGCGACCAGCCGTTCCGCCTCACCACGCCGATCTACGGCCTCTTCGTGGTGGTCGGCGTGCCCGCGCTGATCGGCCAGGTCATCCGGACCACCCGCGAGCTGGGCCTCGAGGCCCAGCACCGAGCCCTCGAGGAACAGCGCCGCCGCGAGTCCGAAACCCGCGCCGCCCGCGCCGACGAACGCAGCGCCATCGCCCGCGAACTCCACGACGTCGTCGCCCACCACGTCGCCTCGATGGTCCTGCGTGTCGGTGTCGCCAAACACGTCCTGCCGGACACCGACCCCCGCGTCACCGAAGTCTTCGACGACGTCCACAGCACGGGCACGGCCGCCCTGGCGGACCTCCGCCGGCTGGTCGCCGTCCTGCGCGACCCTTCCGTACGCACGGACGCCGCCCTCACGGTCATCGACCCCGGCGCCCTCCCCGCAGCGCTCGACGCGGCAGTCGAAACCGCTCGCCGCGCGGGCCTGACGGTGGACGCGGCGATCTCCCCCGAGGTGGGCACCCTGGACGCCGTCCGCGGCCTGGCCATCCTCCGCCTCACCCAGGAAGGCCTCACCAACGTGGCCAAACACGCCGGAACCGCAGCCCACGCCCGCCTCCGCGTCGCGGTCCTCGACGGCGACGTCCTCTGGTCGATCGCCGACGACGGCGGCGGAACCTCTCCCGGCCTCCCCTCCGGCGGCGGCCACGGCCTGACCGGCATGCGCGAACGCGTCGAGGTCCTCGGCGGCCACCTCACCGTGGGCCCGGCCGCCGGCGGCTGGCGCGTCGAAACCGTCCTTCCCGCAACCCAACCGCCTCCCGACCTCGGCCCCAGCACAGGGCCGGCGAATTCCCTGCCCGCAGACCCACCCACATCCGTGCCTTCGGGGGACGAGCCTTTGGTTGATCGGGCTTCTGGTCCGGCGGCGGGGTCCGCGTGATCCGGATTCTGCTGGTCGACGACCAGCCGCTGATCCGTGCCGGGCTGCGGATGCTCTGTGACGCCGAGAGCGACCTGACCGTCGTCGGGGAGGCCGACAACGGCCGCGACGCCGTGACTCTCGCCGCACGCCTGACCCCCGACGTCACCGTCATGGACCTGCGAATGCCCGGCGTCGACGGCATCACCGCCACCGGGCGCATCCTCGCGGCCCGGCCGGCCGCACGCGTCCTGGTCCTCACGACCTTCGGCGACGACGACCATCTCTACCCGGCGCTGACTGCGGGGGCGTGCGGCTTTCTGCTCAAGGACGCACCACCGACCGAGCTGCTCGACGGGATCCGCCGGGCCGCTTCGGGTGACAGCCCGTTCAGCCAGGAGGTGCTGCAGCGGCTGGTGCGCCGGGCGGTCGCCGCCCGGGTCGAGCCACCCCGGCCGGTGTCCGGTCTGACCGCCCGCGAACGCGACGTGCTGAACCTCGTCGCCGAAGGCCTCTCCAACACCGAGATCGCCGACCGCCTCCACATCGGAGTCACCACGGTCAAGACCCACATCACCAGCCTGATGACCAAGACCGACAGCCCCAACCGCGTCCGCCTGGCCCTCTTCGCCCGCGGCTGACCCAGACCCGGCTTGGCCAGCCCGGCTTGGCCAGCCCGACTTGCCCGGCCCGGCTTCCGCCCGGCCCGGCTTGCGCTGCCCGGCTTGCCCGGCCCGGCCTGCCCTGCCCGGCCTGCCCTGCCCGGCTTGCTCGGCCGGGCTTCCGCCCGGCCCGGCCTCGGTCAGCCAGGCTTCACGCCCAGCCCATCTTTCGCGCAGCTCAGCCGCTCCAACCGACCGCGACCTCGGCGACCAGTCGGCCGCGAGCAGCGCCGGGTCGTTCCAGCCGTGCGGCCGGTGACGGCTCGGTGGGCTCAGAGTCCCTGGGTGGTGAGCCAGTCCTCGACGCCGGCGACCACTTTTTCCGGGGCGCGGCGGGCCCACAGGAAGTGGTCCGGGACGGCTTCGATGGTGGTGCGGCTGACCTGGGCGGGCAGGCGGCCGGCGAGGTGGTCGACCGCCGCGCGGGGGATCATGCGGTCGCCGGCGATGCCCACGAGGAGGGCCGGGACGGGCAGGGTGCTCAGCGCGGCTTCGTAGTCGGTGTAGTCGCCGCGGAGGCGGTAGCGGCCGGTGCGGGCCTCGTAGCCCCAGTCGTTCATGAGGGTGCGCGGCTGGCGGCCCGCGAAGCCGAGGCGGTGGCCCGGCCAGTAGCCGAGGGAGCAGGTGACCGCGCCGACGAAGCGGATGCCGGCGGCGCGGCTGGCCCGGCCGAGTCTGGTGCGGCGGGCGGCGGGTGAGCTCGTGCCGGTGGCGAGGGCGACGACGGCGTCCGCGCGTACCGTGCCGGCGGCTCCGGAGAGGAGCGCGAGCTGACCGCCCAGGCTGTGGCCGACGAGGACGATCCGGTCGGCGGCGGCGACGGCGGGGTCCGCGAAGATCGCGGGGAGGTCCTCGCGGAGGAGGTGGGCGTACCCGAACGAGTCGCGTCGCAGGTCGGAGACGGGGCTCTGGGGCATGCCGCGCAGTTCGACGCCGACGACGTGTCGGCCGCGGGCGACCCAGGCCTCGAACAGCGGGCGGTAGTAGGCCAGCGGGACCCCGAGTGCGGGCAGGAAGACGATCGTGGCGGATTGTCCGGGTGTGCCGTATTCCTCGACCGTGAGGGTCAGGCCGTCGGTCGACGCGACCGGATGCACGCGAGGGGTCATCGCGCCATTGTGCGACACCGGAAAGACCGTGCCAACAGTAAGAAAGGCAAGAACGAGAAAGACCGGGAACCCGTGGCGGCGGGTCCCCGGCCTTGCTGTCTTCTACGTTATCGCGCCGGCGTCAGCCCTGTCGGCCGTTCCAGCGGGGGTTCTTGCGATTGATGACGACCATCCGGCCCCGGCGGCGGGTGACCACCGAACCCGGCTTGCTCTTCAGCGACCGCAGCGAGTTACGCACCTTCATGATGACCTCCTGCTGCTCCTAACAGCGACCACCTCCGCCGCATTCCGGGAGGGTCAGACCTGGCTGGGCAGTACGTGGTCGGCGACCTTGTCGGTGCTCAGGCACAGCGAGCACACGTGCGCGTCGTGGGTCTGGCATGCCGCCATGTCGGGGCGTTCGTACTGCTGACGGCACACGTGGCAGGTCAGGACCTCGCCCGACGGGTTGCCGTGTTCGTCGTACATGGGGAGGTCGATGCCGTCGTCGGTGCGGCGCAGGTAGTACTTGCCTTTCGTGGCGATCGCGATGATCGGCGGGAGGATCAGGGCGAGGCCGATCGCGACCAGCGGGGAGTACGGCCGGATGGTCTCGCCCAGGCCGCCGAAGAAGACGACGATCGAGACGCCGGCCGCGATGATCATCGAGCCGAAGCCGACCGGGTTGATGTCGTAGAGCATGCCGCGGCGGAACTCCGGCTTCAGCGGGGACAGCTTCAGCAGGTACTTGTTGAAGACGATGTCGGACGCCACGACGACGACCCAGGCCATGCCGCAGTTGGCGTAGAAGCCGAGGATCGTGTTGAGGAAGTCGAACATGTTGGCTTCCATCAGGATCAGCGCGATCGCCAGGTTCACACCCAGGAAGACCAGCCGCCCCGGGTAGTGCTTGGTGATCCGGGTGTACGAGTTGGTCCAGGCCAGCGACCCCGAGTACGCGTTCGTGACGTTGATCTTGATCTGGCTGATGACCACCAGGATGACCGCGAGGGTCATGGCGATCCAGCCCGGCATGATGTCGCGGTAGATCTCCAGGAACTGGTGGACCGGCTGGTTCGCGACCGCGGCGCCGTCCGCGACCGTCGCGATGATGTAGACGGCCAGGAACAGGCCGATCGCCTGCTTGAGTGCGCCGAAGATGACCCAGCCCGGTCCGGCCAGGATCATCGCCGTCCACCACTTGCGGGAGTTCTCCGGCGTACGCGGAGGCATGAACCGCAGGTAGTCGATCTGCTCGGCGATCTGGGCGATGAGGGAGAGGCAGACGCCGGCCGCCAGCATGATCGAGCCGAGGTTGGTCGCGCCGTTGCCGTCCTCACCGCGGTAGGAGAAGAACGCGTCGATCGATTCGGGGTGGCTGACCAGCAGATAGGCGAACGGCAGCACCATCAGCACGAGCCACAGCGGGGTTGTCCACACCTGCAGAGTGGACAGGACCTTCATGCCGTAGATGACCAGCGGGAAGATGATCACTGTCGACAGGGCGTAGCCGAGCCACAGGGGTATGTGCAGGCCCAGATTCAGGCCCTGGGCCATGATCGAGCCTTCGAGGGCGAAGAAGATGAAGGTGAACGTCGCGAAGATGACGTTCGTGACGACCGAGCCGTAGTAGCCGAAGCCGCTGCCTCGCGTGATCAGGTCGAGGTCGATGTTGTAGCGCGCCGCGTAGTACGCCAGCGGGAAGCCGGTCAGGAAGACCACGACGGCAAAGACGCCGATGCCCCACAGCGCGTTGGTCGTGCCGTACGAGATGCCGATGTTGGCGCCGATGGCGAAGTCCGCGAGGTAGGCGATGCCACCCAGCGCCGAGACCGCCACCACGCCGGTCGACCATTTGCGGTAACTGCGCGGCGCGAACCGCAGCGTGTAGTCCTCGAGGGTCTCGTGTGTCGCCGCCCGTACGTCGGCGTCGGGCGACACGTGCTCCGGGGTCATTTCCTGCGTCATGGCCACCACCTGGCTCGCCGGGGTGCCGCCGCGCCCGGGGGAGCGGACGTGACGGCGGTGTGGATGCCGTCAACGTAGGAACGCCGTGTTACGTATCGATGACCGTTGGTGGTCTGATTCGGTCCGTGACCGCCGGGCCGGAGCGCCGGCGCAGCAGCAGGACCGCGATCGTGACGGCGAGCACGGCGCCGCCGGTCGCGAGGGCCATGTCCTTGTGGGCGTCCCACATGTCACCCTGCTGGCCGTTGTAGGCCTCGGCCGCGCCGGGCGCCAGCGTCATCGCGATCGCCCATTCGAAGAGCTCGTAGACGGCGCTCGTCGACAGGACCAGCTCAACCGCGGTCGGCGCCGCCCACCGGACGCGCAGGCCGGCGTCGAGCAGCCGGCGGAACAGCACCGGACCGAAACACAACCCGTAGCTCAGGTGGACCAGGCGGTCGAAGTGGTTGCGTTCCCAGCCGAGGACCTCGGAGAGCCGCATCCCGAAGAGCGCCTGCGTCCAGTCGTCGTAGGGCACGAACGAGTAGATCCACCGTGCCGCCACCGAATGCAGGGTCAAGAAAATCAAGATCAGCAGGAACGAGCTGTACGGGAGCAGCCGCCGTCGCTGCACGAGCACCAGCGCAATCACCCCGGCCACGGTCAACGAGTGGTGCAGTGCCTGCTCGACCGGATAGATGGGCCGCCACCACGTGGCCCCGAGCACCAGCACAAAAACACCGAGCGTCCACCGGTACGCAGCAGGAAACGTGGGCACGGGGCGCACTCTAGGCCCAACCGTCCACCCCGGAGTTCGAGGCTTCACAGCGAAAAGTGTCGCCCCGGGGTTGACAGTAACCCCCGGGGTGACACATCCTTGTCCCATGAGCAGTCAACCCGGGGGTGACACGAGCTGGGACCGGGTCCTGGCCCACCGCACGCCCGACACCAGAGATTCGATCCGTGAGCGGTTCGAGTCGGCCGGCGTCACTGCGGAGCAGGTGTGGTCGGCCCTCTCCAACGGTGGCGACGAGTTGTTCGCGGCGGCCACGAGTGGAGCCGGTGACTGGGCCGAGCCGTTCGGTGGCCCGCTTCCCGTCGCCCTGATCGCAGCCGAGGTCAGTGCCCTGACCGCACACCTGACCTCACGGGCCTCTGCCGTCCGGGCGCTGGCCGTCGAGGCGCTCCTCGACGAGTTCAGCGCGGTGACGGTCGCCGGCCGGCTCGGCGTCTCGCGCCAGAAGGTCTACGACATCGCCCGCCCCAACCCGACCAGTTCCTTTGTCGACCACGCGCCCTGGAGGCTGTCGTGAATCTCCTGGAAGAGGCCCCGAACGTCATGGAAGAGATCGTCGACCTCCCGGACCCCGAGAAGCAGTTCCTGGTCCACCCGCTCGACCTGCCCGAGGCCCGCGTCCAGTTCCGCAACGGCTGGCTCGTCGGCGCCGCGACCAGCATCCCCGTGGCCGCGCTGGCGGCCGCCATCATCGGCTACCTCGGGCAGACGGTCGTGGGCCCGCTCATCGCCTTCCTGGCTCTGAGCATCTTCGGCGCGATGGCGAGCCGCTGGGCGACGGACCGGGCCTGGGACTACGTGCCGCGCAAGCGGCAGGACCGCAACCGGCCGCTGCCCCGGTCCTGGGAGCTCGGGTCGTCCGCGATCCTGGCTCTGGTGCTCGGTGTCGCCCTGCTGCTGATCGTCTTCCGGCTCGACGACAGCGACGTGCCGCTGGACTTCCGGTCGTACACGTTCGGGATGTGCGCGGTGGCCGCGCTGCTGGTCGTGGCCGATGCCGTGGTCGGTCTGTTCCGGCCGGCCGGTCGCCGTCGGGCCCTGGCGAGCCTGCCGGGTGTGGCGGTCGTCGCGGTCGCGGCGGTCCTGGCCTACCTCGCCTGGTTCGACGGCAACGCGGACGGCGGCCTGCTCTTCTGGGGCGCGGTGACCATGGCCGGCGCCGCTGTCCTCGTCGGCGCCGCCAAGCTCTGGGACCGCCGCCGGGTGACAGTCAACGAGCAGGCCGAGTGACGATCACCGCGCGAGCCCGGCGAGCCGGATAGATCAATTCGAGGGCCGCCGGATCCGGCGGCCCTCGAAGCTCGCTCTTCAGCGCCCGTACCGCGCCGCGATCGCGTCGACGGCGTTCTTGGCCTCGAGCAGACTCGACCCGGTCTCGGTGCGGAAGACGCGGATCGCCTCGATGCGCTTGTCCTCCTGAACCAGCCGCACGACGTCCGGGAACTCGCGCTCCCGGACGGTGATGCCGTGGTGGGCGATGATCGAGTCCAGCTTGTGCTCGATCGCGGTCAGGCGGTTCGCCGTCCGCAGCTGTTCCCGGCGCGAGTTCGACGACGAGGCCAGGGCCAGCAGGAAGAGACCGACCAGCAGCACGGCGAGCGCCACGGTCACGAGGATGTCCATGCCGGTCATCGTGCCAAGCCGCCGCCAATCACCCGCCGTGCGCTGCGGCGTACTTCTCCGCTATCGCCGCCGACTCGGGCAGGTCGGCCTCCACGACCGGCAGCGCGGGCGCGACGTCGGCGCCGAGCTCACCGAGAAGCTGGGCCAGCAGGGCTGCCGCGGCGGCGGCCTGGGGTGCCACTCCGGCGGTGACCACCGGCACGGCACGCTTGCCCGCCAGGGCGTTGGCGGGCAGCTGGTCGAGCAGCACCTTGAGCACCCCGGTGTAGCTGCCCTTATAGGTGGGCGTGGCCACCACGAGCACGTCGGCCTCCCGGACAGCCGTCACCGCGGCGGCGGTTGCGGGGTCGTCCGGCGTCAGCAACCCGGTGCCCAGCGCCCCGACCTCGATGACCGTGGACGCGCCACCGAGCGCCGAACCGACGGCCGCCGCCAGCGTCGACGTCCGCGACCCGGCCCGCGGATTGCCCGATACGACAACGATTCCGCTCATGCAGCTGCTCCCAGTTTCAGTAGGGGAAGGACGCCCTCGCCGAAGCGGTAGGCCTCCTCCAGGTGCGGTTGTCCCGACAGGATGAAGTGGTCGATGCCGAGCGCGTGATATTCGGCGATGCGATCCGCGACCTCGGCGTGACTGCCGACCAGCGCCGTTCCGGCACCGGGCCTGACCAGCCCGAAACCGGCCCACAGGTTGGGCGAGACCTCCAGCGAGTCGCCGCCCGTCAGCTCGGCCATCCGTCGCTGTCCCTCCGATTCGGTACGCGCAAAGCGTTCCCTTGCCGCCTCGACAGCCTGCGGCGGCACCCGGTCGAGCAGCGCACGGGCCGCCGCCCACGCCTCGGCGGCGGTGTCCCGGGTGATCACGTGGAGTCTGATGCCGTACGTGAGGGGCCGGTCGGTGAGTGCGCGGACGGCAGCGAGCTTGGCCGAGACGGCATCGGGTGGTTCTCCCCACGTCAGGTACGTGTCCGCGTGTGCGGCCGCGACCCGCAGCGCCGGCGGTGACGAGCCGCCGAAGAAGATCGGGGGCACCGGGTCCGGTGTCAGCCGCGTGGTTGCGCCCTCGATCCGGTAGTGCTCGCCGGTGAAGTCGAACGGCTCGCCGGACCATGCACCCCGCAGCACCTGCAGGAACTCCGCGGTGCGGGCGTACCGCTGGTCGTGGTCGAGCCAGTCGCCGAAGCGGCGCTGCTCGGTGGACTCGCCGCCGGTGACGACGTTGAGGAGCAGCCGCCCGCCGGAGATCCGCTGGTAGGTCGACGCCATCTGCGCGGCGAGCGTCGGGCTGACCAGCCCGGGCCGGAACGCGACCAGGAACTTCAGCGTCGACGTCTCGGCGAGCAGCGCGGCCGTGGTGATCCACGCGTCCTCGCAGAACGTGCCCGTGGGCGTGAGCATGCCGGTGAAGCCGAGCCGTTCGGCCGCGCGGGCGAGGATCGCCAGGTACCCGAGGTCGGGTGGCCGCTCGGTGACCACGGTGGCGGCGGCCTGCCCGCCGCTGGTGATGCCGTGGCTGTCGCCGGCGGTGGGCAGGAACCAGTGGATCTGCATCTACGCCGACCGCTGGAGGTGGGCGTACGTGCCGTCGTGGTAGACGAGCGGTGTGACGGTGGTGTCCGCGTGATGCTCGCCGAGCTCCGGGGTCGCCAGCACGATGGTGTGGTCGCCGGCCTCGACGTGCTGGGCCACCTTGCACACGATGGTGGCAAGCACTCCCTCGAGCAGTGGCACACCGTCGGGGCCCGGCCGCCAGGCGCCGTGGGCGGCGAACCGGTCGATGCCGCGTGTCGCGAACGTCCGCGCCACGTGTTCCTGTTCCTGGGTCAGGACGTGCACGGCGATAGTGCTCGCGGCCTGCACCGCGGGCCAGGCCGACGCGGACTTGGCCAGGCAGAAGGAGACCAGCGGCGGGTCGAGCGACACCGAGGTGAACGAGGTGGCGGTGAAACCCGCGGGTGGCTCACCCGGGGCGGTGATCACGACGACTGCCGCGGCGTGGCGGCGCAGCAGCGCCCGGAAGAGGTCGGCGTCCACGGCACGGTCCTGGTGGAGAGGGGTGACGGTCATCGGTGATCCCCTAAGCGGCGACGAGGGAACGGTGGCTGAGCTCCTGCTTGACGAGAGGAAGAAGGTGGCGGCCGTAGTCGACGGCGTCGTCGACCGGGTCGTAACCGCGGATCAGGATCGTGGTCACGCCGATATCGACGTAATCGAGCAGGGCCTGCGCGACGGTCTCGGGCGAGCCGACCAGGGCGGTCGAGTTGCCCTGGGCGCCGCTGGCCTTGGCCGTGGCGGTCCACAGTGCCCGGTCGTGCCGGTCGCTCCTGGCCGCGGCGGCGAGGAGACGCTGTGAGCCGACGTTCTCCGGGCTGGGCCCGCCCAGCACGCGCGTCTTGTCACCGGTGAAGGAACCCTTGCCGCCCTTGCTCTCCTCGATCGTCGCGAGGATGCGTTCGGCGCGTTCCCAGGCCAGTGCGTCGGTCGCGGCGAGGATCGGCCGGAACGAGACGCTGATGCCGAGCGGGTCGCGCCCGGCCGCGGCGGCCGACGCCTGCACCTTCGCGATCTGCTCGGCGGTCTCCTTCAGCGGCTCACCCCAGAGCGCGTAGACGTCCGCGACGGCGCCGCCCGCCCGGTAGGCCGCTTCGGACGAGCCGCCGAAATACAGCGGGATGCGGTGCGCGGGCTGGGCCAGCAGCGAGAAGTCCTCGAACTTGTAGAACCGGCCGTCGTGCGAGAACGGTTCCGGTGACGTCCAGGCCCGGCGCAGGACCGACAGATATTCCTCGGTACGCGCATAGCGGTCGTCCTTGCCGAGGTAGTCCCCGTCGCGCCGCTGCTCGGCATCCGAACCACCGGTGATGGTGTGCACGGCCACCCGCCCGCCGGACAGCTGATCGAGCGTGGCGAAGGTGCGCGCGGCCGTGGTCGGCGCGACAAACCCCGGCCGGTGCGCGATCAGCAGACCCAGCTGTGACGTGTGCGCCGCGGCGTACGCCGCCACCTGCGTCCCGTCCGGGGTGGACGAGCCGTAACCGATCAGGACCCGGTCGAAGCCGGCCTCCTCGTGCACCCGGCTGAACCGCCGCACGTACTCGAGGTCGATGGGAGGCCCGGAGGGCGCTCGGGTCTCGGACACGTCGCGCGTGCCGATCATGCCGACGAACTCGACGGTCATCGGGGGTTCCTTTCCAGCAGGGTGCGTCCGGCGGAGGCGAGGACCACGTCGTCCTGGGGGGTGTGGATGCGCCCGCAGAGCACGTCACGCAGGTGACGTTCCAGCGGGTTGTGGCGGGTCAGCCCGGCGTTGCCGATGAGGGCGACGGCGCGTTGCACGCTGTCGATCGCGGCGTTGGTGGCCACGGACTTGGCGATGTTCGGCTGCGCAGGGTCGAGCACGGCACCCCGGTCGACGGCGAGCGCGGTGGTCTCGACCAGGCTCGTCGCGGCGAGCAGCTGCGCGGCGATGACACCGACCTCGTTCTGAAATCGGGGGAGCGAGGCGAGGGGCTTGCCCAGGTTGGTCGGCACACGGTCCTGCAGATAGCCGACGAGCCAGTCGCGGGCGGCCCGTGCGACGCCGAGGTAGATCGCGGCGATGCCGAGGGCGTTCCAGGCGCGCAGCCCGCCGGGGTCGGCGCCCGGTGGTCCCGGCGCGGCCAGGTCCAGCGTCGCCCCGGCCGGCACCTTCACGCGGTCGAAGGTCACGTCGTCGCTGCGGGAGGCCCGCAGTCCGAGGTGGTCCCAGGTGCGTTCGACCGTGATGCCGGGCGAGTCCGTCCGCACCAGGAACGCTCCGGTGCGTACGGGATCCTCGTCGGTCCGGGCCCAGACCTGCATCCAGCGCAGGCCGGTCGCGCCGGTCGAGAAGATCTTGTGGCCGGTGAGCTCCCAGCCGTCGGTGGTGCGCCGGGCCGTGGTGGCCGGCAGACCACCGCGGGCCGGCGTGCCGAGGTCGGGCTCGACCCGCAACGCGTTGATGAGGGTCGGCCGCCGCGCCGACTCGGCCAGCACCTCGGCGTAGACATCGGCGGGCCAGGAGGCCGCGGCGGCGTGGGCGAAGAGTGTCATCGCGCTGATCAGGGCGACCGACGGGTCACCCTGGCCGAGGGCCGTCAGCGTGCGGACCGTGTCGTGCAGACCACCGCCCGGACCGCCGTGCCGGGTGCCCACAGTGAGCGTGAGAAGACCCGCTGTGTGCACGATGGCCAGGCCCTTCTCCGGCAGGTCGGCGGTGCGGTCGTGCTCCTCGGCGTGCTCCGCAAGGGCCGCGGTCACGTCCACCAGTTGGGAAAGTTGTGGTTTCGGCAGAGCTGGGGCATCCGCAGCGGGGGTGGGCATGAGCCCTACCGTGCCTCTCTTGCTGGGCAGGTGTCAACGGCGATCCCATATCCTAGTAAACCTATGGGGTTCAGTTGACATGGAGAACTTCGGTCGACCAGAGTCACGGCCATGTCCACTCCCACCATCGCCGCCGCGGTCAGCCCTCCGGCGGCGGAAGCGAGCGCACCCGCGGCAGTCGTGCCGCACCGTCGAGGGCTGCCGTACAGGGTGATCTCCTGGGCTGTGCCGTTGCTCCTGCTCGTCACGTGGGAGCTGCTGGCTCGGGCCGGTGTCATCGCCCCCGACGTCCTGCCGGCGCCGAGCTCGGTCGGCGAGACCGCGTGGCGGCTGACGCAGACCGGCGAGCTGCCCACCCACCTCTGGGAGAGCCTCAAGCGCGCCGCGATCGGCCTGGCCATCGGCGGCAGCATCGGTCTGGTGCTGGGCACGCTGACCGGGTTCTCCCGGCTGGCCGAGGCCATCGTGGACCGCAACATCCAGATCGTCCGGGCGATCCCCTTCCTGGCGATCCTGCCCCTGGTCATGGTCTGGTTCGGCGTCGGTGAGAGCGGCCGCTACTTCCTCGTGGCGCTGGGCACGCTCTTCCCGATCTACCTCAACACCGTGCTCGGCATCCGCCAGGTCGACCCGAAACTGCTGGAGATGGGCCGCGTCATCGGCCTGCCGAAACTGCGGCTCGTCCGCACGGTGATCCTGCCCGGCGCGCTGCCGTCCGTGCTGCTCGGCGTGCGGCTCGCCCTGACCAACGCCTGGCTCGCCCTGGTCATCGCCGAGACCGTCGGAGCGCCCGCCGGCATCGGCTTCATGGCCACCAACGCCCGTGAGTTCCTGCAGACCGACGTGATCGTGCTGGTGATCGTCCTGTACGCGCTCATCGGTCTGAGCACCGACCTGATCGCCCGGGCCCTGGAGCGCCGTCTCCTGGCCTGGCACCCCAATTACACCGGAGGTACCAAGTGACCCTGTCCCGCCGTTCTCTGCTGGGAGCCGCACTCGCTCTACCCGTGCTCGCGGCTTGCGGCGACACCGCGGCGGAGGCGAACGGGCGCAAGAAGGTGCGCCTGACCTACGGCCCGATCTCCGTGCCGAAGACCCGGGGTGTTTTCGAGAAGACCCTCAACGACCAGGGCATCGACGTCGAGTGGGTGGGGCCGTTCCCGAACCACGCACCGACCCTGCAGGCCGTCGCCACCGACACGGCCGACTTCAGTTTCGGCGGCAGCTCCACCCCGGCCGACCAGGCCCTCCTGTCGGGCAACAGGCTGAAGTACGTCGCGTGGGCGACGGCCACACCGCGCCTCTCGTCGATCCTCGTGCTGCCGGACTCCGGCATCAATTCGGTCAAGGACCTGGCCGGCAAGAACGTCGCCGTCAACAAGGCCGGCCTGGGCGAGTTCCTGCTCGTCGCCGCGCTCGAGAAGTACGGCGTTCCGCGTGACTCGGTGACTTTCACCTATCTGAACCCGCCGGACGCCGCACCGGCCTTCGGCAGCGGCAAGGTGGACGCGTGGGGCATCTGGTCCGGCCCGATGGAGCTCGCCGAGGTCCAGTACGGCGCGAAGCGGCTCTTCACCGACGGCGACGAGCTCGACAAGCAGATCGACTTCAGCACGTACCTCGTCCGCGAGGACTACGCGAAGAAGGAGGCGGACACCATTCGTAAGGTCATCGCCGCGTACAAGGCCGAGGCCGACTGGGTCAACACCAACCAGGCCGAGGCCCAGAAGATCGGCAACGAGGTCTCGAAGTACCCACAGGCCGTGGTCGACAAGCTGGTGGCGCAGAACGTCCAGACCACCTGGAGCCTGATCACCGACGACGGCATCGCCCAGCTCCAGGCGGGCGCCGACTGGCTCAGCGACCGCAAGGTCCTCAGCGGCAAGATCAATATCGCCGACCACGCGGTGAAGCTGTGACCACGGCGGTCGAGGCGCCGGCCGTCCGCGCACGGACGATCACCCGCCGGTACGCCGACCGCACCGTCCTGCACGAGCTCGACCTCGAGATCCGGCGCGGCGAGTTCGTGGCGCTGATCGGCAAGAGCGGGTGCGGCAAGACGACGCTGCTGCGTACCCTCGCGGGGTTGGACCGGCTCGACGGCGGTGACCTGACCGTGCCGTCGTCGTCCACCGTGGTCTTCCAGGAGCACCGCCTCCTGCCCTGGGAGAAGGTGTGGCGCAACGTCGCCCTCAACCTGCCCCGCGCGACGGCCCGGTCGCGGGCGCAGTCAGCGCTGGAGGAGGTCGGCCTCGGTGACCACGCCGACGTCTGGCCGGTCACGCTCTCCGGCGGCGAGGCGCAACGGGTGGCGCTGGCCCGGGCGCTGGTCCGCGAGCCGGAGCTGCTGCTGCTCGACGAGCCGTTCGCCGCGCTGGACGCCCTCACCCGCATCCGGATGCACGGCCTGGTCCGGGACCTGATCGCCCGTCACCGGCCGGCCGTGCTGCTGGTCACCCACGACGTCGACGAGGCGATCCTGCTCGCCGACCGGGTGCTGACCATGCGCGACGGCCGGATCGCCGCCGACCACCCCGTGACGGGCCCGGCCCGGCACCGCGGCGACCCGGCGTTCGTGAGCCTGCGCGCCGAACTGCTCTCCGAGCTGGGTGTGGTCGAGCAGTGACCACGACCAGCAGCTCGCACTGGGGAGCCTTCCGGGTCTCCGGGACCGGCACGGCCTTGCAGGTCACGCCGCGTCCCGGTGATCCGGACCCGTCGCCGCTGCTGGGCAATCTGGCCGGCGCGCACCGGCACCGCTCCCGGGTCGCCCGCCCGGCGCTGCGGCGTCCCCGTGCCGGCCGTGGTTACGACTCGTTCGAGGAGGTCTCCTGGGACACCGCCCTCGATCATGTCGCGGCCGAGCTGTCCCGCGTCCGCGAGCAGCACGGCGACTCCGCCATCTTCGGCGGCTCGTACGGCTGGGCCAGCGCCGGGCGTTTCCACCACGCGCAGTCGCAGTTGCACCGCTTCCTCGCGCTCGGCGGCGGCTACACGGCCTCCCGCAACAGCTACAGCCTCGGCGCCTCCCTGGTCGCGTTGCCCCACCTCGTCGGCCGGCGCGGTGCGCACGCTGTCATCCGCGAAGGCACCGACTGGCCGGTGATCGCCGGGCACACCGACCTGATCGTGGCGTTCGGCGGGATCCGGACGGCCAACACGTACGTGACGCCGGGCGGCCGGGCCGTGCACGACTTCCGCGGGCACCTGCGGGCCGCCACTGCGCGCGGCCTGCGGGTCGCCTCGGTCTCACCGCTGCGGGACGACCTGTCCCCGGAGCTCGCCGGTGACTGGCTGGCGATCCGGCCCGGCACCGACGTCGCCGTGATGTTCGCGCTGGCCCACCAGCTCGCCGCCGACGGACACGCCGACCTGGCCTTCCTCGACCGGTTCACGGTCGGCGGCGACCGCTTCCTGGCCGACGTCAAGGACAGGACACCGGCCTGGGCGGCCGGCGTCTCGGGTCTGAGCGAACAGTCCATCGTCGATCTGGCCCGGCGGATGGCCGCCGGCCGCACGCTGGTCACCGTGAGCTGGTCACTGCAACGCACCCCGTACGGCGAGCAGCCGCTCTGGGCCGGTCTGGCGCTGGCGGCGGTGCTCGGTCAGATCGGGCTGCCCGGTGGCGGCTTCGGCCACGGGTACGGGTCGATGGGTGACGTCGGCGGTGGCGCCCTGCCGTACGGCCTGCCGACGTTTCCGCAGGTCCGCAACCCGGTCGCCGACTTCATCCCGTGTGCGCGGGTGGCCGACCTGCTGCTGCACCCCGGCACGGAGTTCGACTACGACGGCGAGCGGTACACCTATCCGGACACGCGGCTCGTCTACTGGGCCGGAGGCAATCCGTTCCACCACCACCAGGACCTGTCGCGGCTGCGGCGGGCGTTCGCGCGGCCGGAGACGGTGATCGTGCACGAGCCGTACTGGACGGCGACCGCGCGGCACGCCGACGTGGTGCTGCCCGTGACCACCACCCTCGAACGCGACGACCTCGGCGCCGGCCGGGGCGACACCCACCTCATCGCGATGCAGCGCGCCGACGAGCCGTACGCCCAGGCCCGCGACGAGTACGACATCTTCGCCGGCCTGGCCGCCCGTCTCGGATACCACGACGCCTTCACCGAAGGACGCACGTCGGGGGAGTGGGTGCGGCACCTCTACGAGGGCTGGCGGGTGGACCGCGGACTGCCCGGCTTCGACGACTTCTGGTCGGCCGGTGAGGTCGTGCTACCGGGCCGCCGGGAAAACACCGTGCTGTTCGAGGACTTCCGCGCCGGCCGCCCGCTGGACACCCCGAGCGGCCGGATCGAGCTGTCGTCGGCCACCGTGGCGGGCTTCGGCTACGAGGAGTGCCCCGGTCATCCGGTGTTCCACGAGCCGGCGCTGTCCGCGTACCCGCTGGTGTTGATCTGCAATCAACCCGGCACGCGCCTGCACTCCCAGCAGGACATGGGCGGGGTTTCCCGGGCGAGCAAGGTGCACGACCGCGAGCCGCTGCGCCTGCACCCGGCCGACGCGGCGGCGCGGGGGATAACCGACGGCGACGTGGCCCGGGTCTTCAACAACCTCGGCAGCCTGCTCGCCGGTGTACGCCTGACCGACGCGTGCGCGCCCGGCGTCGCGCAGCTGTCGACCGGCGCGTGGTTCGACCCGTCGGCGCCCGACGTCGCGACCTGCGTGCACGGCAACCCCAACGTGCTCACCGAGGACCTCGGCACCTCGCGTCTGGCGCAGGGCTGCACCGGGCAGCACGCCCGCGTGGAGATCACCCGTCACGACGGCCCGCTTCCCGCCATCCGCGCCTTCGACCCGCCCTTGGAGAACCAGTGACCGACGAGTTCCACCAGAAGCTGCACCACATCGCGCCGCTCGGGCTGTCCGGTGACACCGCGCAGACGAAGGGCATGACCCGCATCGAGGCGATCAGCGGCAAGACGGTCGGCAGCAAGGACCTGTGGATGGGCGAGACGCACGTCTCCGCGGCCACGGCCAGCGATAACCACCACCACGGCGAGTCTGAGACAGCCATCTACATCGTCCGCGGCAACCCGGTCTTCGTCTTCTACGACGCCGAGAAGGACGAGGAGACGCGGCTCGAGACCAAACCCGGCGACTACATCTTCGTCCCGCCGTGGGTGCCGCACCGCGAGGAGAACCCCGACCCCGACAACGAGGCGGTCGTTGTGATCGCCCGCACCACGCAGGAGGCCATCGTCGTCAACCTGCCGTCTCTCAAGTCCTGAAAGGGAAACGTCATGCCTGTCGACTTCATCGGTCTCATCGCCACCCAGGACGGCTCCGAGAGCACACCCGCCACGGGCCCGCTGGTCAACCGCGACTACACGGCGCGCATCGCCCGCGCGCACGAGGACTCCGGCTTCGACCAGGTGCTGATCGGGTACAGCTCGGCCTACCCGGACGGCGCGCAGGTCGCCGCGTACGCCGCCGCACACACCTCGTCGCTGAAATTCCTGGTCGCGCACCGCCCCGGCTTCGTGGCGCCGACCCTGGCCGCCCGCACGTTCGCCTCCCTGGACCACTTCACCGGCGGCCGGACAACCCTCAACATCATCACCGGCGGCCACGACACCGAGCAGCGCCGCGACGGCGACTACCTGAGCAAGGACGACAGGTACGCCCGCACCGACGAATACCTGACGATCCTGCGCCGGGCCTGGACGTCAACGGCACCGTTCTCGCACGAGGGCCGCTTCTACAAGTTCGACGACTTCGTCTCCCAGGTACGCCCGGTCGACGGAACCATCCCGCTGTACTTCTCAGGGTCGTCGCCGGCGGCGTACAGGACAGGTGTAAAGCACGCGGACGTCTACATGTTCTGGGGTGAGCCGCTCGCGCAGACCGCCGAACAGATCGCGTCGGTCCGTGCCGCCGCAGCCGCCGCCGGCCGCCCCGTCCCGCGTTTTTCGGTGTCGTTCCGCCCCATTCTCGGAGCGACCGACGACCTCGCCTGGGAACGCGCACACGCCATTCTCGGCCGGATCGGCTCGGTCACCGCCCCGCGCTTCTTCCGCAACCGCGACAAGGACAACCCGGCCAACGTCGGCTCCCAGCGCCTGCTCGCCGCCGCAGCCACCCAGGACCGCCACGACCGCGCACTGTGGACCGCCACCGCCAAGGCCAGCGGCGCCGCCGGCAACTCCACCGCCCTGGTCGGCACGCCCGAGACCGTCGCGCAGGCCCTGCTCGACTACCACGAGCTGGGGGTAACGACGTTCCTGATCCGCGGCTACGACCCGCTCGACGACACCATCGACTACGGCCGCGAGTTGATCCCCACCGTCCGCACCGAGATCGCCCGCCGCGACGCCGCCGACCTGGTGACCGCCTGAATTGATCGCCCAAATGTGCGCGCCGTCACCTTTCCCGGTGGCGGCGCGCTGTTATTTTATTTGTGCGGGAAAACACTCCCGCATCATGGATTTGTTTTGACCCGTGCGACCCGCACCGCAAGAATGGTGGACATGCAGTTGCGCGACGTACGCCTCACGTCCCGCCTCGCCATCGATCTCCTCCGATGCGCGAGCGCCCGCTGTCGTAGCTGCTGATCCATCGGTGCCCCGCGTGCGGTGACCGCGGTACCTTTCGGGCGCAGAAATGCGTCTATAAACCTATCCCACACATGGGAAAAGTATTGTTCAGGCGCCGACCGGGACCCGGCCGGTGGCCACACCCTCCGTAAGGGGAAATCATGTCCGTTCTCGCCGATCTTCTCGAGGCCCGCCCCGTCACCGCCCGGCCCGTGCCCCTCCGTCGCGGCCCCGGCCGCCCCCGCGGCACCCGCCTGCGCAGCATCACAACCCCCACCACCTCGGTCACCGTCACGATCACCCTCGGCGACCCCGGGTCGGAAGAGGGCGCGCGGGTGTTGGCCGCGCTGCGTGACCTGGTCGTGGCCGCCGGCCCGGACGCCAACATCGACCTGACACCCCTCGACCCGCGCCCGTCTCCCGGGCCTGGCGTGGCAGGCCTCCGCCTCGATCCGCGCCCGCGTACGGCTACTTTCGACGGACGCCCGCTGGACCTTAGTCGCCTCGAATACGAGTTGCTGCTGTTTCTCGCCCAGCACCCGCGGCAGGTGTTCAGCCGTAGTCAGCTGCTCGGTCACGTTTGGGGCCACACGCACACCACAGTGCGGACGGTTGACGTGCATGTGAGCCGGCTGCGGACCAAGCTCGGCAACCCCGACATCGTCACCACGGTCTACGGCGTCGGCTACCGCCTCGCCGACGACACAAGCATCACGGTCGCCGACGCCTGACCTTGCGGGGGATTTGCGGCTGATCCGTGTCGCGGCCCGCCCGGGTCCGCATGTGCATGGGGCTCAAGCGGTGACCGGGGACGGCCCGTTGGATGTCCTGGCCATCGGATCGCGCCGGCCCAACATCCGCGCGGCCGGGCCAACCCGGGCTCGCGCTAGACCGACTTACTTGATGTTGGGCGAGTGCGGGCTGGGGAAAGGCCCAACTTACTTGATGTCGGGTGAATCGGGGCTTGCGGTAGGCCGGACTTCCTTGATGTTGGGCGAGTGCGGGCTGGCGGTGGGCCCGACTTCCTTGATATCGGGCCCACCCAGGCCTCCAGTAGGCCCGACTTCCCTTGATGTTGGCGAGTGCGGCTGGTGGAAGGCCTGACATTCCTGGTGCTGGGCGGTAGGTCCGATTTCCTTGGTGTTGGGTGAGTGCGGGCTTGGGTGGGCCCGACTTCCTTGATGTCGGTCCTACGTGGGCCTTCGGTAGGCCCGACTTCCTTGGTGTTGGGTGAGTGCGGGCTTGGGTAGGCCCGACTTCCTTGATGTCGGTCCTACGTGGGCCTTCGGTAGGCCCGACTTCCTTGGTGTTGGGTGAGTGCGGGCTTGGGTAGGCCCGACTTCCTTGATGTCGGTCCTACGTGGGCCTTCGGTAGGCCCGACTTCCTTGGTGTTGGGTGAGTGCGGGCTTGGGTAGGCCCGACTTCCCTGATGTCGGTCCTACGTGGGCCTCTGGTAGGCCCGACATCCCTGGTGTTGAGCGAGCGCGGGCTTGCGGTAGGCCCGACTTCCTTGATGTTGGGGGAGCGGGATCACCTCGGCGTTACCGGGCAGGGCCCGGATCTGCGGGAGGGTGCGGCGCAGCTCGGTCGGCGAGTGCAGCCTGCGGTAGGCCCGACCTCCTTGGTGCCGGGCGAACCTGGGCTCACGGTAAGCCCGACATCCCTGATGTCGGGCCAACCCAGGCCGGCTGTGCCCGGGCCCGTGTCGGGTCCGCGACCGGTTCTGGTCCGCGCTGCCCCGCGCTTGGTCCTTGCTCGGGTTCGCGACAGGCTGCGTCTGGGCCCGCTCGCGCGCGGGGCTCCGCGAGGCGCGCGCCGGCTCCACCGGACACGCACCCCGCCCAGGTGCTCGCGGGCCCGCCTCTGGTCCCAGCCCGGTCCGCGCAGGGACTGTCGGTTCGCGCCCGACGCCGGCCTGCGCTGAGTCTGCGCTGGTCCCTGTTCGGGCCTGCGCCAAGTCCGCGCTGGTCTGTGCTCGGTCCTGCGCCGAGGCCGCTCTGGTCCCTGCTCAGGCTCGCCGCCAAGTCCACGTCGGTCTCTGCTTGGGCGTGCCCCAAGTCCGCGCTGGTCTGTGCTCGGTCCTGCGCCGAGGCCGCGCTGGTCCCTGCTCAGGCTCGCCACCAAGTCCACGTCGGTCTCTGCTTGGGCGTGCCCCAAGTCCGCGCTGGTCTGTGCTCGGTCCTGCGCCGAGGCCGCGCTGGTCTCTGCTTGGGCGTGCCCCCAAGTCCGCGCCGGTCTCCGCTCGGGCGTGCCCCCAAGTCCGCGCCGGTCTCCGCTCGGGCGTGCCCCCAAGTCCGCGCCGGTCCCCGCTCGGGCGTGCCCCAAGGCCACGCCGGTCACCGCTCGGGCCTGCCCCAAGCCCGCGCCGGTCCCCGCTCAGCTCTGCGTCGGCCCGGCGCCTGGTCTACCGATTTTCTGCGCGCGAGGACCCGATGCGCCGTCATCCTTGCGGGTATTCCGGCGGCAACCGCGTTTTGCTGCGGCGCGCCCCTGGTGCGTAAAACCTCTTTTGCCTATCGTGTTGATAGGAGATGAGGGGGCGTCATGGCGCGTGCGGTGGTAGTGGTCGGGGGAGGGTGCTCCGGGGTTCTGGTGGCTCGGGAGCTCTTGCGATGTAGTGACGACGATGTCGTGCTGGTCGAGCCGGGTGTGCCCGGTGGTGGTGTCGCCTACGGCACTGCACAACCCTGGCACCTGCTCAACTCCCGGGCCGGTGCGATGAGTGCCGATCCCGACGACCCGGATCACTTCGTCCGTTGGGCCGGCACGACACCGGCGGCGTTCCGTCCGCGCGAAGAATACGGCCGCTACCTGCGTGATGTCCTCGACGAGGCGGCACGGGAGCACCCCGGGCGGCTGCAGTTGCGCCGGGCACGAGCAGCAGCGATCACCCCGGACGGCACGGTTGCGCTGGACGACGGTTCGGCTGTCACAGCCGATCATGTTGTGCTGGCCACCGGGGGTCCGGCGTCCGCGCGGCAGGCCATTGTTCATCCGCACTACGTGAACGATCCCTGGCGGCCGGGTGTGCTCGAGGCGCTGCCCGCTGACCGGCCCGTGCTGCTCATCGGCACCGGCCTCACCGCTGTCGACGTGGCGCTGACCTTGGCGGCCGACGGCACCCGGACCGCCCCGATCGTCGCGGTCAGCCGGAGGGGACTGCTGCCGCTGACCCACACCACAACCGCGGCGCCGCCGGCCGTGCCGTCGCTCGACGACTGTGCCACCTTGCGGGATGTTGTGCGGGCTGTCCGCCACGCGGCCGGTGAGGCGGGGGACTGGAGGGCGATCGTTGACGGGCTCCGGCCGTACCTGGATGAGCTTTGGACTGCGCTGACCCCCGGTGAGCAGGATGCGTTTCTGCGGCATCTGGCCCGGCCGTGGGAGTGTCACCGGCACCGGATGGCGCCGCCGGTTGCCGCCCGGGTTGCGGAGTTGCGGGCCGACGGCCGGCTGGAGATCCGGGCGGGCGGAGTGGCGGCGTGGCCGGGGCTCGCGGACTACGCGGCCGTGATCAACTGCGCGGGGCCGGGGCGGCTTCCGGGTGCGGCCGGGCCGCTTGTCGGCGGGTTGCTCGCGGCCGGGCTGGCGCGGGTCGGGCCGCATGGTCTCGGTCTCGACATCGATCCGGCGGGCCGGCTGATCGGCGCGGGCGGGCAGGTGCAGGAGCGGCTCTGGCTGATCGGTCCGCTGCGCCGTGGGGCCCGCTGGGAGACGACCGCGGTGCCCGAGATCCGGGCTCAGGCGCGGCGCCTCGTCACCGATCTGAGCGCCGGCGTGCCCGTCGCGGCCGCGGCCTGACATCCCGAATCAGTGATAGCCCAATGCTATGACGACGGTATATCAGCAGCTCAGGAGCGGTTTGTGAGCGGCCGGCCGTCCTGAACGAGCCTTGAGTTTATATCGACTTCTCTCGATACTGGCGATGGCACCGGTACTCCGGACCCCCGGCGTACACCCCATCCCCCTGGGAGGAACCTGTGCGTAACCCCGGCTCGAAGCTCGGCCGACCGATCGTCGGTCTGGCCGCCGTCTTGCTTGTAGGCAGCGCGTTCGCGTCACCCGCCTCCGCCGCCCCGAGCGTCGCCTCCGACCCCTCGTTCGCCCCCTCGGCGCTCGCCACCAAGCTGGACTCGCAGTTCGGAACGGCCGCGGCCGGCTCCTACGTCGACTCCGCCGGCAAGCTTGTGGTCAACGTGACCGACGCCGCCACCGCCAAGTCGGTGACCGCGTCCGGCGCGACCCCCCGTTACGTCACCCACAGCGGTGCTGCGCTCGCCGCGGCGGACTCCACGCTGAAGGCGACCCTGAAGACGCCGGGCACGTCGTTCGGTCTCGACCCGGTCAGCAACAAGATCGTGGTCACGGCCGACGAGACGGTCACCGGTGCGAAGCTCTCCGCGGTCAAGGCGATCGTCGCCAAGCTCGGTGACAAGGCCACCTTCGAGTCGGTCTCCGGCACCCTGCGCACCACCATCTCCGGCGGCGACGCGATCTACGCCGGTGGTGGCCGCTGCTCCCTGGGCTTCAACGTCCGCAACAGCGCCGGTACCAACTACTTCCTGACCGCCGGTCACTGCACCAACATCGCCTCGACGTGGACCAACGGCTCCACGACGCTGGGCACCCGCTCCGGCACCAGCTTCCCGGGCAACGACTACGGCATCGTGCGCTACACCAACACGACCATCACCAAGTCGGGTGCGGTCGGCTCCCAGGACATCACCTCCGCCGGCACCCCGGCCGTCGGCGCCACGGTCTACCGCCGCGGCAGCACCACCGGCCTGCGCTCGGGCCGCGTCACCGCCCTCAACAGCACGGTCAACTACGCCGAGGGTTCGGTCTCCGGCCTGATCCGCACGTCGGTCTGCGCCGAGCCCGGCGACAGCGGCGGCTCGCTCTACGCCGGCACCACCGCGCTGGGCCTGACCTCCGGCGGCAGCGGCAACTGCTCCTCCGGCGGCACCACGTACTTCCAGCCGGTCACCGAGGCGCTGAACGTCTACGGCGTGTCGGTCTTCTGATCCATTTCTCCATCGAAGGAAAGGCCTCACCTCCTCGGAGGTGGGGCCTTTCCGCCGTCGAGATGACATGACGCCGTGAAAAGACGAGAATCAATGGATGCCCCCCGCAGAGACCCCCCTCGAATCGCAACGCAAGATCGCCCGCGGTGACCTTTCCCCGGGCTGCCCGGTCCACGCCGGCCCCGACGGCGTCTGGCACGTGCAGGACTTCAGCACCGCCCGCGCGATGCTGCGCAGCACGGAAACCCGCCAGGCCGGATTCGGTGTCGAGCACGCCGTCAAACTAGAGGGCCGCATGCGCATGCCCGTCCTCTACCGGGACGGCCCCGAACACCGGGAGCACCGCCGTCAGACGGCCAAATACTTCACCCCGAAACGGGTCGAAACGGCGTACCGGGCGCTCATGAACCGTCTCGCCGACGAGCAGTGCGCGGTCCTGAAAGCGAAAGGCACCGCCGACCTGTCGCAGTTGTCCTTCCGCCTCGCGGTGGCGGTCGCCGCCGAAGTCATCGGCCTCACGGAAAGTGGTCCCGGTATGGCCCGGCGGCTGGACCGCTTCTTCGAGGAAAAGGACGGCACCCGCCTGGTCCGCAAGTGGAAAGACCTCCGCTCCAACGCCAACATGGGCCTCTTCTACTGGCGGGACGTCCGCCCGGCGATCGCCGCCCGACGCGCCGCACCCAAGGACGACCTGATCAGCCACCTGCTGACCGAAGGCTGCAACAACGGCGAGATCCTCGGCGAATGTGTCACCTTCGCCGCCGCCGGCATGGTCACCACCCGCGAATTCATCACCCTCAGCGCGTGGCATCTCTTCACCGACGACAATCTCCGCCGGTCCTACACCACCGGCGACGACAAGGAGCGCGTGGCGATCCTCCACGAAATTCTGCGCCTCGAACCGGTCGTCGCCAATCTCGCCCGCTGGACCACCGCGGAGATCGAGGCGGGTGACGTCACCATTCCCGCCGGCGCCCGGCTCGACATCGGCGTCGCCGCCGCGAACATGGACCCGGACGCGGTCGGCGCCGACCCGGGCGCGGTCTGCCCCGCCCGCCCGAAAGCCGACGGGGTGGGCGACGCGGGCCTGTCGTTCGGCGACGGACCGCACCGATGCCCGGGCGCCTACATCGCCATTCAGGAGACGGACATCTTCCTGACCAAATTGTTCAGCCTGCCGGGCCTGCGAATGGTCGATCCGCCGAAGGTCGGGATCCGCGCGGAAATCGCCTCCTACGAAATCACCAATCTGAAGATCACCGTCAACTGAAAGATTCTTGACCACGGTGGGCGGGAGTACGGACCGCCGCTCCCGCGGGGACCGGGCGGGAACGACCAATCGCCTGGCGGCTCATGAGCGGCCGCTCCCGCCCTGCCAGGTCCGTGCTTCCCACCCTCACCCCTCCGCATGGAAGGGTTGGCCGGTTGGCAACCGGCGGCGGGGGAGTGGGATCGATGCGGGTGGAACGACATCGGGAGGCCGGTCGCCTGCTCGGTGAGCTGGCGGACGACGCGCTGGCCGAGCTGGTCGACGGGGCGGTGGTGCTCCGGTCCGGGATCGGTGGGCGGACCGCGTTGCTCGACCTCGACGGGATCAAGGTTTTTGTGAAGCGGATCCCGTTGACCGACCTCGAACGGCAACCCCGGCACGTCGGGTCCACCGCGAACCTCTTCGGGTTGCCGACGTTCTACCAGTACGGCGTCGGGTCCACCGGGTTCGGCGCCTGGCGGGAGCTCGCCACCCACGTCAAGACCACGGGGTGGGTGGTCGACGGGGTGTCGGAGCATTTCCCGCTGTTGCACCACTGGCGGGTGCTGCCTGCGACCCCCGTGGCCATGCCGGATTTCGGGGATTGGGACGGCGATCCGGCCGTGCGGCGGCGGGTTGCGGCCATCTCGGAAGCCACCAGCAGCATCGTGCTGTTCCTCGAATATCTGCCGTGGAGTCTGCACGAGTGGCTGCTGATCCGCTTCGACGCCGGCGACGGCGAGCGGGCTGTCACGCTGGCAGATCGGCAGCTGCACGCGGGGACGGAACTCCTGCGTGAGCGCGGCATCGTGCACTTCGACGCGCACCCCGGCAACGTGCTGACCGACGGCGAGCAGCTCTATTTCTCCGACTTCGGGCTGGCGCTCGACCAGGAGTTCGAGCGCACCCCCGCCGAGGCCGCCTTCCAGGAGCTGCACCGGGACTGGGACCGGTACGACGTCGAGCGCTACCTCGTCAACTGGCTGTGCGAGCGGCTCGCCCCCGATGTGGATCGCACCGAGGTGATCCGTAGTGGTGGGGCGGGACTGCCGGAGTTTGCCGCGGCGGTCGTCCGGCGGTACGGGCCGGCCGTGCTGGTGCTCAACGACTTCTACGGGCGGCTGGTGGCCGGACCCAAGACGACACCGTTCCCCCTGGAAGAACTGAAAAGCCCGCCCCGCCACGGGTAGTGGCAGGGCGGGCTATGTCAGCGGATCAGTTGCGGGCCCAGAGAGCCGGTACGTTCGGCGGCTCCCAGCCGGTCAGCGACGTGTGCGCCTGCAGGCAGCGGTAGCTCACGCCGTTGTAGGTGACGACCCGGCCCGCCGTGTACGCGGTGTTGATCGCCCACGCCGTCGCCGAGGGCGGAGTGGTGGCCGGGGGAGTCGTCGCGGGCGGTGTGGTGGTCGGCGGTGTGGTCACCGGCGGCGGCGGTGTGGTGCCGCAGGTGCTGCCGAACACCTTGAACTTGAACAGCGAGTAACCGTACGGCGTGCCACGCTCCGTGCCGTTCATGCGGACGTAGCGGGCCGTGCCGGACAGGGCGTGGCTGGTGTTGCCACCGGTTCCGGCGGTCACCGTCACCGCGTTGGCCCAGGTGGTGCCGTTGGTCGACGTCTGGATCTGGTACGCCTTCCCGAACGCCGCCTCCCAGCTGAGCTCGACACGGCCCAGCGGCTGCGCGGAGCCGAGGTCGACCTGCAGCCACTGCGGGTCGGCGAACGCGCTGGACCAGCGGGTGGTGGCGTTGCCGTCGACGGCGAGGTCAGCGGGGTAGCCGGCCTCCACAGAAGACGACGTGGCGGTCTTGCCCTGGGACAGCAGCGCGCCATTACAAGGCGGCGTGGTCGGGGGAGTAGTCGGTGGTGTGGTCGGCGGGGTGGTGGTGCCACCGCCGGTCGCGTTGCCGCCGCTCCAGTTCGTGGCGCCGTTGGCGACGGTCTTGCCGGCCGGCACGCTCAGTGTCTTGCCGTCGGAGTACGTCACCGTCAGTGCGGCGTTCGTGATGTTGGACGCGACGTAGGTCTTCGCGCCGTTCTTCGAGAACACCTTGGCCAGCGGGTGGTTCGCGGTCACGCCGGTGTCGACCTGGCCGAGGGCCGCGAGGTTACGGATCCAGTGGAACGTGTGCGCCTTGCTCTCGCCCTCCTCGGACGTGTACGAGCTGTTGGCCCGGAACTTCGCGAGGGCCGCGTCCGGATCGCCGAGCGCGAGGTACTGCCAGAGCATGTCGCGCCAGACGGTCGGTTCACCGCCGTTGTTCCTGACCAGTTCGGCGTAGGTGCTGCGTACCGAGGCGGGGTAGTCGCCCAGGTAGAGCTGGCCGCCGGTCATCGGGAGCATGTTGATGCCGACGATCATGGCGTGCTCGCCGGAGAACCACGTCGCGTACGCGCCGCCCGAGCCCCAGACGATGGCCGAGTAGTTGTGGCCCCAGTTCGCCGGGAAGTTCTCGTTGCGGACGTCGAACCAGTACTCGTTGATCGCCGCGGCCTGCGTCGTGTGCAGCCAGATGCCGGCGTCGCGGACGGTGGTGTTGCCGGTCGCCTGACCCCACTGGATCAGGGCGTTGGCGAAGTTCTGGCCCTCGGACGAGGACTCCTGGTTGTTGCCCGCGCCGAACGCGCCGTGGCCGGACGCCCAGTCGTGACCCGCGTAGATGTCGAAGTCACGCAGGTACGGGAACCGGGTGTCGTTGCGGTCGTAGTTGTTGGCGTCACGGATGAGCAGGTCGACCATGCCGCCGTACTGGCCGGGTGCGGCCCACGCCGGGTCGAACTTGGCCAGGGTCGCGGCGGCGGCCACGTAGTAGCCGTAGTGGAAGTGGTGGTCGTTCAGGTCCTCGTCGGACGCGTACGACGCGGGGTAGCCGATGAGCGTGCCCCAGTTGCGGTCGTAGTAGAAGACCCGCGACGACTTGCCGGCGGACGCGGTGAACCAGTCCGTGAGGCGCGTACGGATGACGTTGAGCGCGTTGTCGCGTACCGAGGTCAGGTTGAGCTGGTCGGCGATCTCCGCGATGCGGGCGGCGCGGCCCAGGCCCTTGCCCGTCCAGTACGTGTCGTCGCCCTTGAAGTCGGCCGGGTTGTTGAGCTCGTTGTTCAGGTACGTGGTGATGGTGCTGAGGTCGGCGCCGCTGGAGTCACCGACGGCGGGGATCTCGGGCAGCACACCCGTGTACTTCATGGAGGTCGTGAAGTTGGTGCCCAGCACGATCTTCATGGCACCGCGCGGCGAGACGTACGTGCGCGACAGCGGGGTCGAGCCCGTCAGATAACGCCACTGGTGCGGGTAGAGCGCGATGACCGTGCCCGAAGCGCTGCCCTCGCGGGCGGTCGTGGTGAACGCGTACGTCGTGTTGACCGTGCCCGCGCCCTGGTTGTACGTGTACGACATCTTGGTGCCGGTCACGTGGTTGTGGGCGTACTGGCCGTACTGGTCGGCGAGCGCGATCTTGTCGGCCGTGGCCGCACTGGCCAGCGTCGGGAGCACGGCAACCGAGAAGTAGCCCTTGCCGGCGAGGTTCGAGCGGATCGTGCTGCCGCTCAGCGTCCACGTCGAGCCGGCCGGCCCGTACGCGACGTAGTCGTGACCGCCGATCGAGAAGCCGATGCGGTTGCCGGTGTTCTGCCAGGCCGTCGGCGGGCCGGTGATGGTCAGCAGCGCGTCGCCACCGGTCACCTGGTAGTACGAGAGCGGCAGCCCGTGACCGATCGTGGCCTTCAGGGTGCGGCTGCCGTCGCTCCACGAGGGAGTGACCGTCCAGTCGCTCCAGCCGTCGACCAGTGCCTGTCCGGCGTTGAGGCCGGCGACACCCGCGACGACGTGCTGGGCGTACGGGTAGTGGTATTCACCGAGGCCGGTCGCACTGCCGCTGATGGCCGCGTCGGTCTGGTAGGAGATCCCGAGCCCGCCCGCCACCGGCTTGTACGCGGCCGGCCCGGCGAACAGCGGCTGGGAGAAGTTGCACTCGTCGCCCTTCTTGAACAGCAGCGACGACCACCAGTCGTTGGTCGGCACCGGTCCGGCGGGGGCGTTCGGAGTCAGGTACTGGCGCGGGTTCGTCGAGATGTTGCCGCAGCCGGAGGGGAGTTTGGCGCCGGCGGGGAGGGTTTCGGTGTAGCTGCCGGCGCCGATGGTCGCAGCCTCGGCGTTGCCGACCACTGCCACGGCGAGCGCGCCGGAGCCGAGGGCGACGACAACCGCCGCCGCGAAGCCGGCGAGCCGGCCGCGCCGGGGTCGCCGGTGAGTGCCCGGGGAACGGGACGGGGGGAGGGGGGACTTCATGCCAGGTGCCTCCGATTGGGGATACGGGGGTCGCCAAGGCCGCGGCGGTGGACCGCGGGCAGGGGATGTGAGAGCGCTCTCACGGTCCCGCGAGATTAACCGTCACGCAGTGTTTCGTCAATGTTTACAAGCGTGAATAGGGCCAGCTCAGGACGGATTTGCCGCCATTTGCTCGACGGCGGGAAGGGTGCATCCGACCGCCGTCCCGGCACTCTCGATCACCAGGCGAACGCGTTCAGGGCCGACCTCCGGGTCCAGCCCGATCGAGATGCGCGGCTCCTCACCGTCCGGGGTGCGCCGCACGGCGTCGGTCACCATCGTGCCGACGAGGTGCCGCAGCAGCACCACGTCTGCCCGGACCGCGGCCAGCTCGCCGATGGTGATCTCCGGCGTGGTGTCCTCCGGCAGCACGGTCGCCACGGCGTCGTCGACCACCACCCGCAGATCAACCTCGGAGACCTGGCCGGCCTCCAGCAGCCCGCCGACCAGCTCCTCCAGCCGGGTCCGGTCCGAGCCCTTCTCGTACGCCTCCACGCGCTCGGCCACCTCGAGGCTGATCTCCTCCTCGGTACGCTTCGCCGCGGACATCTGCAGGTACATCAGCGAGCCGAACATGACCGCCAGCACCGAACCGGCGATGACGACCGCCATGTCCGTACGCCCCGCGTTCGGCAGCAGCGTCGTGTACGCCGCACTCGTCCGCAGGGTCCACTGCCGCTGCCCGGCCTCGAAGTTCTGCGTACGCCGGAAGGTGGAGCGGGTGACGCTCTGCTGGACCACCGCCGCGACCTCGGCCAGGGAGCCACCGCCGCTGCGGGTCAGCAACTGGGCGTCGAGCAGGTCACCGGCCGCGCGGAAGAGGGTCGTGCTGACGAACTCGTTGCCGCCGACGTTGAGCACCAGATATCCGGCCACGGCCTGCTTGTCACCGAACACCGGGGCGACCACGTCGAACGAGAGCCGCTGCTGGGCCTTCGGCAGCTTGGTGTCGGCGAGCCGCACGTACGCGTCGGAGATCGCCACGTCCTTGCCGGTCCGCGCCAGCTTGGTCACGTCGACCTCGGCCTGCGCGGCGCCCTGGTCGACGCCGATCGGCGGCCGCTCGAAGTCGCCGAGCCCCCGCGAGAAGACCGTGAAGAGGTGCTCCTGGAGACCCTCGACCGGCTGGGGGTCCAGACCCTCGGCGCCGCGGGCCCGCCAGTACGGGCGCACCTCGCCCACCGTGGTCGGCGTCGCGCGGACGACAAAGGTGATCGACCGGACCGCCGTGAGGTCCTGGGCCGCGACCGCCGTGGTGATCTTGTCGAAGCCCCCGCGGGTCGGCGTCGACTGGGCGCTGAGTGCGGCGGCGGCCAGGCGTACGGAGTCGGAGTAGCGGCCCAGCTCGTTGGTGACCGACCCCTGCAGGCTCTGGCTGGTGGTCGCGATGCGCTTCTCCGCGCTGCGCTCGAGGGCGCCCCGCAGGCGTACGCCGAAGCCCAGCGAGACCGCCACCCCACCCAGAACGATGACGAGCGCGAAGAAGGCCGCCCAGGGGCGCGACCAACCGCTGTTGCTGTTCCTCGCCACCCCTAAAATTTAGTCCGTAATGCCGGTTATCGAGGCCTAACGGTCGTTCGCAGCCTCTTCCTCGGCCGCCCGCTCCTCACCACGGCGGCGCAGACGCTTGAGCCCGGGCAGCCCGATGATCGCCAGGTGCAGGTCGTTGGTGACCTCCAGCAGCTTGTGCAGATCGGGCCCGACCTGGTCCAGCTTGCCCAGCAGCGGCATGACGTCCTCGCTGAGGTGCTGCCGGAGCCGGGGCAGCTCGTCGACCATCCGGATCGCCGCGGTGACCTCCTCCGGCGTCAGCTCCTCGACGAACCGCTGGGCCAGCGGCGCGGCGCTCCGCAGCGTCGGCGCGTAACCGTCGAGCAGCGCGCCGGCCTCGTCCGCGGTCGCCTTGGCCTGGACGACAACTCCACCGGCGTCGTCCGCCGTTTTGCCGGCCTTGGTGACGACCGTGCCGGCCTCGGTGACGATTGCCGACGCCCCGGTCACCGCGGATGCGGCTCCGTCGACCACCTGGGCCGCCCGGAGCGCAACGGCGCTCGCCTCGTCGACGGTCAGCGCGGCTGCCGCCATGATCACCTTGGTCTCGCGCAGCGTGGTGTCCACGCCGTCGATGACACCCTCGACACGCCCGATGAGCCCTTCGGCGCGTTCGGCCAGCAGGGAGATGCGGCTGACCAGCAGCTCGGTCTGCCCCAGCAGCCCGAGCACACGCACCGGGACGGTGGCGACGGAGGCGGCCGTCTCGACCACCTGGCCGATCGCGTAGCGGCTGAGCTCGACAAACGCGCCAGGTGACGGAAGTAAGGCCATGACATCATTGTGCCCCCGGAGTCACGTGACTAACCGTGATGGCGATCAAGCGTCGGGTAGTACATTTGGGATCCCGCGCGAGGCACGGCAGTATGCATGGGTGCGACGAACCCAGCTCTGGATCTTCGCGGTGGCGGCACTGGTGATCGTGGGCGGTGTGTCCCTGGTCGGCCTCGGTATGCAGGACGGCGGGAGCGCCGGTGGTGGTGGCGGTGTGCTGCCCCGCTCGCTGACCTTCGGTGACGACAGCTCGCCCACCCCGAAGGCCTCACCCACGCCGACCGGGCCCAGTCCCGAAGAGCTGGCCGCCCGCGAGCGCGCCAAGCGGGTCAAGGCCCTCGACGCGGCGCTGAAGAAGTACGCGAAGTCGTCCCCGGAGTTCTCGGTGGCCGTGCTCGACAAGAAGACCGGCGAGCGCTACTCGTACCGTGGCTCGGAGAAGTACGACACCGCCAGCATCGTCAAGGTGCAGGTGCTCGCGTGCATGCTGCTGCAGGCCCAGGACGACGACCGTGACCTGTCGTCGAGCCAGCTGGCGCTGGCCAAGCGCATGATCCGGCTCAGCGACAACAACGCGACCACCTCGCTCTTCGTCCAGCTGGGCAAGGTCTCCGCGGTGAGCAAGTGCAACAAGCGCCTCGGGCTCAAGCAGACCGTGGTCAGCAGCTCCTGGGGTCTGACCCGGACGACCGTCGACGACCAGGTCCGCCTGCTGTCCGAGCTGGTCGACACCAAGGGCCCGCTGGACAAGGACTCCCGCAAGCTCGCCTTCACGCTGATGAACACCGTCGACGACACCCAGGACTGGGGCGTCCCGAGCGTGGCGAAGTCCGGCGAGACCACGACGGTGAAGAACGGCTGGGACACCCGCAGCGCCGACGGCGGCCTCTGGGCGGTCAACACGGTCGGCCGGATCACCGCCGACGACGACGTGGACATCTCCGTCGCGGTGCTCTCCCACAACAACCAGAGCATGGACGGCGGCATCACCCTGGTCCAGAAGGTCGCCAAGATGACCCGCCAGTACCTGAAGTACTAAGCAGCTTCGGCTTCGGCCTGCTGGCGGGCCGCGCGGCGTTTGCTGATCAGGTTGACGATCTGGCCGATGATCAGCACCAGGATGATGGCGGCGACCACACCCTCCCAGGGCTCCGGGAAGATCGAGCCGCCGGCCACGCCGATGCCGGCGTAGACCACGGACCAGAGTGCGCAGGCCGGTGCGTTGGCCACGACGAAGGTGCGCCAGCTCAGGCCCAGGAAGGCCGCCGCCAGGAGCACCGGCACCCGGCCGCCGGGCAGCAGGCGCGACACCAGCAGGACCGGGATCTGGCTCTTGTGCAGGCGTTCCTTGACCGCGGCCAGGTGCTCCTCGTCGCGTAGCCAGCGCAAGCGGCGGGCCAGTTGCTCGCCGCCGGCGCGGCACATGGCGTACATGACGAGATCACCGACGTAGGCGCCGGCCGCGCCCGCGGCGATGACCAGGACGATCAGCAGCGGGTGGTCGTGGAAGGCCAGGGCGGCGGCGCCGCTGACGGCCGCGCCGGTGGGGATGATCGGCACGATCGCGCCGAAGGCCACCACGAGCGCCAGCCACCCCATGGTCCCGAGTTCGGAGATCACGTGGCGGGCTCGAAGCTGAGCGTCTCACCGTGGGCGAGGACCCGGACGTGGGTGTCCGGCGAGGTGCGGGCGGCGTGCCGGGCGAACTCGGTGCCCGGGTCGTGGAACATGTGCGGCCGCACCCGGCCCAGGCCGGCCGGCCAGAACGTGCCGTAGTGCACCGGGACCGCCCAGGCCGCCTTCACCCGGCGCAGCGCCTCGGCGCCGTCGGCCGGGTCGAGGTGGCCGTGCGCGGCGAGTGTGGGACCCCAGCCGCCGACCGGCACCAGGGCGAGGTCGAGCGGGCCGAGGGAGGACATGCCGTCGAAGAGGCCCGTGTCGCCGCCGTACCAGGTGCGGGCCTCACCCTCGACGACAAAACCCATGGCGGCCGAGCGCAGCCGGGACCACGGGCCGCGGCCGCCGTCGTGGGCCGCCTCGACCGCCCGCACCTTGATGGCGCCGACCGTCGTCTCCTCGCCCGGTGCCAGCTCGACGCAGCGCCGGGCGTACGCGGAGCCCAGGCCCTTGGCCACCAGCGGCACCGAGCCGCGCGGCACGATGAGCAACGGCTCACCGGGGATCGCGCGCAGCGACGGGAGGTGGAAGTGGTCGGCGTGCAGGTGGGAGAGCAGGACCGCGTCCGGTGCGCCGTCGAGGACGGGTGTGGGCCCGGCCATCCGGCGCAGGTGGATCAGCCGGTCGGTGAGCAGCGGGTCGGTGAGCAGCGAGACACCCGAGTCGGCCAGCCACATCGTGCTGTGCCCCCACCAGGTGACGCTCGTGCCGCTCACGGTCCAACCGTACGGGACCGGGCGCACAGCTGTCGGAGGGCACGGCCGCAGCGGTGCGCGTACAGGCGCTGGGCGAACACCGCGGCCGGACCGCCGAGCCGCATCGGCCACCGGGCCGGCAGGCTGAAGGCGGTCACCCGGAACCACACCCGGCCCTGCGCGTCGCGGCTGACCGTGAACGACTCCTCGCCGCGCGCCTGGTGCCCGGGCAGCGTGCCGTAGCCGAACCCGGCCAGCTCGTCACCGTCCTCCGTCCAGACCACCTCGCACGGCACGGTCAACGGCCCCAGACCGACCGTCAGCCGTACGCCCGGAGCGGCGCGGTCGGCCGACGAGCGGATCCGGGCGCCGGTCGCACGGTGCATCGCGAACGTCAGGATCGCGTCGGCCGCCGTCCGGAAGTCGTCCCGCCCCAGCTCGGTGCGGTAGTGCAGCCGGTTGTAGCCCGGGGGCAGTGGCTCGTGCCGGGTCGCGCCGACCTCGGCATAGGTGAATCCAGTCATCGCACGTTCCTCCCTGGTGCCAGATATGCCCCGGCGCGGCGCCACCCCACCATTCCGCACACCGCAAATCCGAGGGCGTTCGCCACTCCGTGTGTCGCCGCCATCCAGGCGAGCGACGGGTGGGGCAGTCCGGTCGCCTCGCCCAGCGCCCAGCTCACCGCCAGCACCATCGACACCGCGAGCACGGCCGCCGAGACACCCAGCAGGGTTGCGGTCAGCCGGTCCGGCACGCTGGTGCGGGAGTACCGCCAGATCAGCCAGCCGACCGTCCACATGCCCGCGGTCAGGACCAGCGCCCCGGCGAGCTCGACCGCCTCGGCCGTGAAGTAGCCGACGAACACCAGCAACGTCCCGGCCGGCACGGTGAGCGCGGCGGCGTCGGCGGCACGACCGGGCGCGATCCGGGTCTGCAGCCCGGCGATCAGGGCCGCCGCGAACCCCGCGAAGTGGAAGTGCGCCACGGTCAGCACCAGCACCCCGAGTTCAAAACCGAACAGGTGGTAACCGGCCCGCTCGGCGATCAGCGCACTCGCCGCGATGGCCGGGCTGATCAGGGCCGTGAGCACAGCGGCCTCCGCGGGCCACTCGCGGCGGGGCCGGATCGGACGGCTCACCGCGTACGCACAGAGCAGCGCCGCCCCGATCGCGTAGATCGTCGCCAGCGCGGTCGCCACCGGCCCGCGGGGCAGCCAGAGGCTCACGGCGCCGGCGATCGCGCCTACCGGCCAGAAGCGGCGGGCCACCTCGGCGGCCGGATCGGCGAGCAGTCGCAGGCCGGCCGGGACGACAACGAGCATGCCGACGGCGACCAGCAGGTTGACCAGCACTCTCATGACGCTCACCCACTTCTTTGAACGCGTTCAAGTATGTCGTCACTGTAACCCGTTCGGGCCCGAGTCGCCGATGTGATCTGCCTCCTGCACACTGGCGCCGTGACAGGACCCCGCTCTGCCGTTGTTGTGAACCCCGTCAAGGTCACCGACCTCGACCTGCTGCGCCGCACCATCGTCGAAGGGCTCGCCACCGCCGGCTGGCCCGAGCCGATGTGGTTCGAGACCACCCCCGAGGACTCCGGACGGGGTCAGGCCACCAAGGCCGTCGAGGAGGGTGCCGAGCTCGTCTTCGTCAGTGGCGGGGACGGCACCGTGATGGCCGTGGTGACGGCGCTGGCCGGCACCGACGTGGCGCTGGCCGTCCTGCCCGCGGGCACGGGCAATCTGCTCGCCACCAACCTCGGTCTCACCAGCGACGCCGCCACGGGTGTCGAGGTCGCGCTCGAGGGCGGGCGCCGCCGCATCGACGTCGGCACCGTGGGCGACCAGTGTTTTGCCGTGATGGCCGGGATGGGCTTCGACGCCGAGATGCTCGAGGGCACCAACGAGACGGCCAAGAAGCACCTCGGCTGGATCGCCTACATCGGCGGTGCGGCCAAGGCCCTGCGCCGCCCGTCCATGGGTGTGGTCATCTCGCTCGACGGCAAGCCGGCCCTGCGCCGGCGGCCCCGCTCGGTGATCGTCGGCAACGTGGGCCGGCTTCAGGGCGGTGTCCGCCTGCTCAGCGAGGCCGACCCCGCCGACGGCAAGCTCGACGTGGCCATCCTCAGCCCGCGCAGCCTGGCCAACTGGGCCTCGCTGGGCTGGGCGGTGGTGCGCCGCAAGGAGCGGGTCCCGCGGATGGAGACCTACACCGCGGAACGTGTCGAGATCCGCGCCGCCCGGCCGCAGCCGCGGCAGCTCGACGGTGACCTCATCGACCCGGGCAAGAGCATGTCGATCGGCGTGCGCCACAAGGCGCTGCTGCTCTGCGTGCCGCAGCCCGACAGCGACCCCGATCTGGCTTACGACAGCAGCGCCGCCGAAAAGGCTGCCGAGGGGGTGCGCGCCGCGGCGAACGACGCCGAGTGAGCTCGACCGAGCCGGTTCCCGAGACCCGGATGATGCCGGGGGACGAGCTCTCGGCGGACGACGCCTTCCTGGCGCTGCGGCACTACGGGCGCTGGCACCTCGTGCGCGACGCCTTCGTCCGCTTCCGGTACGGCGACGGCTTCAGCCACTCGCGGGCCTTCGCGCTGCAGCTGTGCCTGGCCATCGTGCCGTTCCTGATCGCCCTGTCCGGCCTCGCCACCGACCTCGGTGTCGAGGAGGGCGGTCAGGTCGTCGCGGACACCGTCATCGCGCTCACCCCCGGCGCCAGCGAGCCGCTGGTGACCGAGCTGCTCGACGACGACGACCGCACCGAGGACGCCGGTGAGCTGGCCCTCGCCCTGGGTTTTGTCACCGGGCTGTTCGCCCTGACCACGGCCATGGCGCAGATCGAGCGTGGTGCCAACCGCATCTACGGCGTCGAGCGCGACCGCAAGGCCTTCGGGAAGTACGTCCGGGCTGCGATCCTCGCGGTGGTGGCCGGTCTGCCCGCGCTGTTCGGCTTCCTGCTGCTGGTCGCCGGGCATTCCGCCGGCAAGTCGATGGCCAAGCATTACGCGTGGGGTGACAGCGCGCTGACGATGTTCGACTGGGTGCGCTGGCCGCTGAGCCTGCTCCTGATCATCTTCGCGGTGGGGCTGCTCTTCCGGCACTCACCCCGGCGCAGGCAGCCGGCACTGAGCTGGTTGCTCTTCGGTGCCGCGCTGGCCACGGTCCTCTGGTGGGGCGCCAGCCTGCTGCTGGCCGGCTACGTCAACCTCTCCGACGGCTTCGGCGCCACGTACGGCCCGCTGACGGCGATCATGGCGCTGCTGCTCTGGGCCAACCTCACCGGTGTTGCGCTGTTCTTCGGCCTCTCCTTCGCCGCCCAGCTGGAAGCCCAGCGCGTGGGAGTCGTCCGCCCAGCTCAGGACGACCGCTGGGAGCCCGGTGCGGACCAGGAACTCCAGGACTTCCCGGACGGTGAGGTGCCCCGTCAGCGCGACACCGGTGTGAGCGCGGACCCCAGGGGGTAGAGGAGCGCGCAACCCCCGATCGAGCAGGAGTCCCCACATGTCGACCGACGACGGCAGAGTCCACCGGAAGGTCGGCTGGGCGCCGGTCCGCCACTTCACCGAACGCAGCCTGCTGGGACTGCTGGTGGTCGTCGCGGTCGGACTGGGCTTCGGCCTGCTCCTGCTGCTCGTCCGCTTCCGCTGGTCGCCGCTGCAGGGCCTGGACCGGTCCGTGGCGGACGGCCTGAACGGCCTGGTCGCCCCGCACGAGCCGCTGGTCAAGGTGCTGGAGAGCATCTCCCAGCTCGGTGGCCGCCCGGTGATGATCTGGCTGGTCGCCGTCGCGGTCGTGCTGCTGCTCATCCGGCGCCGCACCCGTCTCGCGGTGTACCTCGTGATCACCGGGGTCGGCGCGCTGCTGCTGGACCCCTCGCTCAAGACGCTCGTCGGGCGGCTGCGCCCGGTCGTCGACGTGCCGGTCGCCACCGCACCCGGCAACAGCTTCCCCAGCGGGCACGCGCTCGGCTCGATGGTCGTCTACGGCGGCCTGCTGCTGGTCTTCCTGCCCGCGATCGCGCCCAAGTGGCGCAAGCCGGCGATCGGGCTCATCGCCGTGATCATCGCCGCGGTGGGGTTCACCCGCATCTCGCTGGGCGTGCACTTCCTCTCGGACGTGCTCGCCGGGTGGCTGCTCGGCGCCGCCTGGCTGGGCGTCACCGCGTACGCGTTCCGGGTCTGGCGCCGTGAGGTGGGCCGGCCGGTCGGACCGATCCAGGAAGGTCTGGAACCGGAGGCCGCCCACGACGTGACACCGGCGCCGGACGAGGAGAAGGTCCTCCCGCACCCGTGGACCGGCGCGGCCGAGCTGATCGTCGGCTGGGTCCTCACCTTCGGTGTGCTCTACGTGATCGGCTGGGCCGTCACCAACCACACCAACGGCACCTGGTTCGGCAACGCCGACGTCGGCGTCAACCGCTGGCTGCAGACCTTCCGCACACCGGCGCTGGACGACCTGAGCTACGGGTGGAGCAAGGCCGGCGACACCCACATGATCCTGCTCGTCTCGCTGGTCTTCTGCCCGCTGGTGCTGGCCCTGTGGCGGCGCTGGCGCCCGGTCCTCTTCGTGGTGCTGGCGATGTTCGGCGAGCTCAGCCTCTTCCTCTCCACGGCCGCCGCCGTCGGCCGTCCCCGGCCCCCGGTCGACCAGCTCGACGGTCAGATGCCGACCTCGTCGTTCCCCTCCGGCCACATCGCCGCGACCATGTGCCTGTACGTGTCCATCGCCGTCCTGACCGTGCCCCGGGTCCGCGCGTGGTGGCGCTGGGTCTTCGTGGCGCTCGCGGTGATCATGCCGGCCGGGGTGGCGCTCTCGCGGATGTACCGCGGCATGCACCACCCGACCGACGTGTTCGGCGCCGGTGTCCTCACGGCCTGCTGGATCACGCTGCTCTGGTTCGTGCTCAAGCCCAACGCCGACGTCGAGCAGGGCAACCGGGCCGACGCCGGTGAGCTGACCGAGAACGACGCGGACCGGGACCTGACCGAGGCGCCGGTGTCGTGACGCTGCGGTTCATCACCTGGAACATCAAGACCGGCGGCAGCGGCGGGCGTCTGGACGCCGTCGTGGAGCTGCTGCGCCGGGAACGCCCCGACGTCCTCGCCCTGCAGGAGCTGCGCGGCTTCCGCGGGCAGAAGATGAGGGAGGTGGCCGCGGCGGTCGGCATGACACCGTTCCTGGCGCCGTCGTTCTTCGGCCAGCCGGTCGCGGTGCTGGTCCGGCCACCGCTGCGGATCGTGGCGTGGTCGGCCGTCCGGTGGCGGCTGCACCACGCCGCCGCGGCCGTCGTCGTGCCGACCGCGGCCGGGCAGGTCACCTTCGTCAGCACACACCTGAACCCGTTCTCACCCGGGCGCCGGCTCCGGGAGGCGCGGTGGCTCGCCGCGCGGCACCGGCCCGCGAAGGGCCTGACACTGATCGCGGGCGACCTCAACTCCCTCGACCCGGGTACGGACCACACCGGACGGCTGTCCCGGCTGCCCGAGCCCTACCGGCGCCGCCACCTGGCCAAGGACGGCGCGGCCGACACGCGGGCGATCGCGGCGTTCGAGGCGGCCGGGTTCACCGACCTGTGGCGGACGACAGGGGAGGGCGACGGGCTCACCGTGCCCACCACCGAGGGCGGCGGACACGAATTCTCGGAGGCCGGGATGCGCCTCGACTACGCGCTGGCGACCGACACCGTCGCGGCCGCGGCGACCAAGGCCCGGGTCCTGCACGGTGACGAGGCGGAGTACGCCTCCGACCACTACCCGCTCGCCGTCGACCTCGACCTATAGGTCCGCGATCACCCTGTCCCGGCCCTCGCGCTTGGCGACGTAGAGATTGCGGTCGGCCAGCGACAGCAGCGTCGACGGCGTAGCCCGGCCCTCCGGCGCGGTGGTCACGCCGATGCTGGTCGTCACCGTCAGCGCACCGGTGACGGGCTCCCAGGCGTGCGCCCGGATCCGCAGCCGCAGCCGCTCACAGCGCTCGGTCGCCTCCTCGATCCCCAGCCCGGGCATGACCAGCAGGAACTCCTCACCGCCCATGCGTGCCGCGATCATCGGCCCGCTCGCGGCCTCCAGCAGCAGCTGGGCGATCTCCTGCAGCACGGTGTCACCGGTGCTGTGCGACAAGGTGTCGTTGACCCGCTTGAAGTGGTCCAGGTCGAGGATCGCCACCGAGACCGGAGTCCGCCGTGCGACCGCCTCACCGAGCAGCGCGGGCAGGCGCTCGTTGACGTACCGCCGGTTGTAGAGCCCGGTCAGCGCGTCACGGTGCGCCATCTCGCGGAAGTGCTCACTCGCGCGCCGCGCCTCGGTCGCCTCGAAGACCGCCTGCAACGCCCGCGCCTGCGCCTCCCGCTGGGTCGAGTGCAGGGCGGTGGCGGCGGCGTAGAACGCCTTGTGCTCCTCGTACGCCTCGTGGAAACGGCCCGTGGCGGCGTAGAGGGCCGCCTGCTCCTCGCGGGCCTGGGCGCGTACACGATCGAGACCGCGGTCCTCCGCGAGCCGCACCGAGGCGTCCAGGGCCTCCTGCGCGGCCGTGTAACGCCGGTCCAGCCGTCGTGCCTCCGCCAGGGTGAGCAGGCAGACGGCCGAGGCGTCACCCTCGTGGCTCTCGACCGTCGACTGCCCGTCGACCAGGAAGCCCAGCGTCTGCTCGACGTCGGCGTACCGCCCGCCCATCATCTCGATACGGGCGATGGTGTCGAGCTCGAGCGCACCGAAGTCACGGCCGGCGCGGAGCTGCACTGCCCGCATGTGCTCGACCAGATCCAGCGCGCCGGGCTCGTTGTCGTTCTCGAACGCCGTGTAGGCCATGTTGTTCAAAATGTTCAGGGTCAGCTCGAGGTCACCCTCGGCGGTCGCCAGCGCCAGCGCCTCACGGAAACGGCGGTCACCCTCCTCGATCGAGCCGCTCTCGTCGAGGGCGACCGCAAGGGTCATCAGATGCCGGGCGCGGATCGTGTCTGGCTCGTCGTCGGTCAGATTGGCGAAGCAGTGCACCGCGTGGGCGAGACCCTCCGACAGGTCACCGATCTGGCGGTAGAAGATGGACAGCACCCGGTGCGCCCGCGACAGCAGGAACGGGTTGTCGTGCTGCTGCGACCAGTCCAGCACCTGATGCGCCCAGCGGCCACCCTGCTCCGACTTGCCCTCCCGGACCAGAGCCGTCGCGCGCAGCAACCGGGCCCGCATGGCCAGGGCCTCGTCACCGAGATCGGTGGCCCGGCGCTCGACGGTGGCAGCCGGACCGGCGACAGCGCGGAACTGGGACTGCGGACGGCCCTCGAGCTCCACCAGGGTCGCCTCGAGCTCCGCGCGCTCGTCCACGACCACGGCGCCGGCCGTTGCTGCCGCCTCCGTCGTCACTAGCGTCCCTGCTTTCCCCGTTGGGTCCTGGCAACCGCTCCCGATCGGATTCCCGTGGTGATTGCTGAGGTTCTGCCCGGTTGCAAGTTGGTTACTTACGGCTCGTACAGACCGCCTTCGAAGCTGCCACCTGGTCGACGGTATAGACCACCGCCACCGTGAAGCAGTAGTTGTTGGCCTTGTTGAGCCCGTACACGACGTAATCCGTGGTGCCCGCGGGCAACTGCTGGAACGCCCGCTGCTCCTGCCCGACCCGGCCACCCGAGATCAGCACCGGCCCCTCGGACCCCTTCGGATAACGCCACGTGAGCGACACGCTGTCCCTGTTGTCCCGCAACGTCACCCCTGCCGGTGCCACCGCGGTCCCGGTCGGTGACGGCGCGGCGCTCGCCGCGGCTGAGGGTGCGGGCGCCGACGTCACGGACGGTGGGGCCGCGGCCTGCTCACCCCGGGGCAACGTCGCGGCGACCACCGCCGCCGCCACGGCGATCCCCGCCACGACCGCCGCGGCCAGGATCAGCGGCTGCCGGGAGGTGTGCGGGTCACGCTTCTCCACGGGTACGGGCAGATGGCGGCCCGTCGCCGGCAACGGCAGCTCGGGCCCGGGTGGATAACCATCACCCGGATAGGCCACCGGAGGCGTCGAGTCGGGAGGCCACGGACCGGGCGGCTGCACCGACCACGACTGCGGCGAAACCTGTTCCCCGGGCGCGACCCGCGGCCCGGGCACAGTCGGCTCCCCAACCGCCGGGCCGTACACGGCCTGCTCCTGAACCGCCGGGCTGTACACGGCATGCTCCTGGACCGCCGCGCTGTGCTCCTCGACCGCCGGGCCGTAGGCGGCGTCCGGCTCTGTGACCGCCGGGCTGTAGGTCGCAGCGTGCCCTCCCGCCGCCGGGCTGTAGGCCGTAGCGGGCTCACCGACCGCTGGGCTATAGGCGGCAGCGTGCTCTTCGGCCGCTGGGCTGTACACGGCTGCCGGGGAGTGGGCAGCGGTCGTTTGTTCGGCCGGGGGCTGAGTCACCGGTCCCTGGGCTGTCGTGCTGTAGGCCGGCCAGATCGGCGCCGGCCGTTCCGGCGACCGCTGCTCCGGGGACTGTTGCTCCGGGATTTGGTGCCGCCGGAGTTGCTGCTCCGGGACGGCCCGGGCCGGTCCCGGCTCGGCTTGCTCGGCCCGCTCAGCTTGCTCGGCCCATGCGGCTCGGGGTCCCGGGTCGGCCCGTTCGGCCGACTCGGCTTGTTCAGCCCACGCGGCTCGAGGTGCTGGGTCGGTCCGTTCGGCTGGCTGGGCTTGCTCGAGCCGCGCGCCTTGGTCGACCAGCTCGGCGGGGGCGGCGGGCGAGGTGAGGGGGAGGGCGACGGGGGGTTCGGGGCGGGCGTGGCGGCCGGTCAGGTCGCCCGGTGGGCGGTCCTCGCGGCGGACGGGGTGCACACCCGGGGTGGTCGCCGGCATCCGCGTGACGCCGGAGGCCGGGCCGCCCGAGACCGGGCCGTCCGAGGTCTGCACGCGGCCACACACGTGGCGGCCCGAGGGCGGGGCCCCGGCGAGGCGGGCGACCTGCTGGGCGAGCGGGTGGTCCGGGGGCAGGTAGCGGGCGCACAGCTCCTGGGCCTGGGCGAAGTGTGCCTGGGAGTCCTGGGTACGGCCGCACTCGCGCTCCATCGCGCCGAGCCGGGCGAGCATCTTGATGCCGGCGGGGGCCTCGTCGCCGTACGCCTCGTGGTGGCGGGACCAGGCGTCGGCGAGCCGGTGGCGGGCCGCGGTGCACTGGCCCGCGGCGTGCTCGGCGGTGGCGAGGTCGGCCTCGGCCGCCAGGACGCGCGGGGACAGCGGGCCGTCCACTGCGGTCAGTTGGCCGACGAGGTCGTGGTAGAGCTGGGCGGCCCGGCCGTGGTTGCCCACCCGGTGCAGGACGGCGGCGTGGGTGGCCGCCGCGGCGACCGTGCGCTCGTCGTGCGGGCCGTGCAGGCGTTCCTCGGCGGCGTGGGCAAAACCGGCCCAGGTGCGGGCGCCGTGCGGGTCGCCGAGCGCGATCAGGATGCGTGCCTGCAGGGCCGCGGCGAGCGCGAGGTCGGGGGAGGCCTGGCGCGGGTCGGCGTCGGCCGGGTCGAGCACGTCGGCCAGCACCGCCCGGGCGCCGTCGAGGTCGCCGGCGGACGTCAGTGTCTGCGCCTGGGCGGTCAGTTCGGCGAGCGGAGGTGCCACGTGCCTCATAGTGTCTGTTCGGACACCCTCGGTACAAGACCCCTCGCGCGACGACCCGGGCTGACCTGCGGCGGCCCGAGGCCGTATAACTCCGTTATGACCGCCGACAGCGTCGCCGACGTCAAGCGTGAGATCCTCGTCCGCCACCTCGAGGCCTGGACGCCCGCCGCCCTGCACAGGGCCCGCCGCGCCACCTACGCCCACGGGTACGCCGATGCCGCCCCTGAGCTGGCCGAGGCCGCGCTGCGGGTCTTCACCGAGCAGTCCGACCTGGTCAGGGGGCGTGAGCTGACGATGGTGGCGGTCGGACAGGAGACCGCCGACGTCGCCCGGCGGCTCGCGGCGATCCAGCAGGGTGCCGAAGCGGCGGCGGGGCTGACCGTCCACACGGTCGGTGGTGGCACCGACGGCGCGCTCGCGATCGCGTTGAAGGCGGCCGGCTCTGCCCGCGTACCGTTGCTGGGTTTTCTGGATGCGACGGCCGCCGGTGGGCCGCCGGCAGTGACGGCCGTCTCAGCCCTGGCCGCCGGGAAGCCGGCGGAGGCGATCATCGTGCTGCCGGCGGAGGGGTTCGCCGCGGACGATTATCGGGCCGAGCTGCGGGCGGCAGGGTTTCCGTTGGTGGCGGCGGTGGAGCTGGCCGTGGACGAGGAGCCGGGCGAGGTGCTGGTGTTCGCGACGGCGTCGGGCAAGAGCCTGGAAGGCTTCAAGGACACGCTGTGGGCGGTCGACGAATATGCGGGGGTCCGTTACCGCGATCCGGGTGACCCGGAGCGGCACCTGATCGACATCTCGCTCAACCCGCACCCCGGGCCGCTGCGCCGTGAGCTGCTCGGTCACCTGGCCGAGGTGGGGGAGTCGACGGTCACGGAGCTGCGGACGTTCGCGCTCACCGAGACGGTCTACCGGGCGGAGGACGCCACCCGGGTGCTGCACGCACTGCTGACCGCCGGGTCGGTGACCCGGCGGCCGGAGCAGGGCAGGCTGGGCGGTGACGTGGTGATCACCGCAGCATGACCAGGATCAGGACTTGTCCTGCTTCCACGACAGCGGACCGGGCAGGTCGACGCGGTGGGCGCGGGCCTTGGAGTTCCAGGACCAGCGACCGATCTTGATGGACCAGGACGAGAATCCCCGCTGCGTGAAGTTCAGGATCAGCGGCCCGAACTTCTTGCGACTGCGGTACATGATGCCCATCGGGGTAGTCCTTCCGTGGAGAGCCAGATGGCCGGAAGGTTCCCGATCGTCGATATCCGCAAACCCCTCAGCGGGGTTGCCAGGCATCCGGGCGCGTCGTGAGCTTGCGGACGTGGGCGGGCATGCGCCCACTGATCAACTCGGCCAGGCTGACCTCGTCGACCACCTCACGCACCGCGGACCGTACGGCCACCCACAGGTTCGGCAGGTTTTCCGCCGCTCCCGAGTATTGGGTTTCCTCGGGTCGCAGCCCGCGGACTCCCGCGAGTGGACCGTCGACGGCCCGCAGGATCTGACCGATCGTGATGTCCCGTGGGGACTGTGACAATGTGTAGCCGCCCTCGGCACCGCGCTGAGCTCTGACCACCCCGGCGCGGCGCAGGTCGGCGAGAACCGCCTCGAGGAACTTTCGAGGCATGTTCTGGTCCTGGGCAATGGCCTGGGCGGACATCAGGGCCGGGTAGGCGTGGGCCAAGCTCAGCGCCGCCCGTACCGCGTAGTCGCCGCGCGCGGAGATCTGCACCCCACCATCATGCCGCGTCAAAGCCCGACATCCTCGCGCACCCCAGGAATTATGGGAATTCGGGCATCACACTGAGTCAGCAGTCGGTTGCTGGGGTCGCCGGACTTCAGTCGGCGGCGAGTCGTTGGGCCGGGACGCGGGCGCCGATGTCGGCGACGTCGGCGGCCACCTGCGCGGGCATCTGGACCCCGGCGCCGATCCGGAACGCACCCGGGCTGAGCCCGACCTCGCGGTGGAAAAAACGGCCGAAGTTGGTGGGCTCACCGAACCCGAGCCGCCGCCCGATCTCGGCGACGGACAGATCCGTGCAGGCCAGCAGCCGTTGCGCCTCGAGTGCGACCCGGTCGTCGACGACCTGCTTGGCGCTGCGGCCGGTGACCGCCAGACAGGCCCGCGTGAGCGTCCGGACCGAGCAGCCGATCCGCGCCGCGTAGTCCTCCACCCGCCGGCTGTGCGGATGACCGTCCTCCAGGTCGCGGCGGAACCGCGCGAAGGTCCGGCTCTCCGAGGTGGTGCCGCCGCCGTCCCCGGCACGGGTCAGCAACGCGATCCGCAGCAACAGGACGGCAAGCTGATGACGCAGCAGCGCACCGGCGACCGCCCCGGACGAATGCCGCGCGCTGTCGACACCGAGCTGCGCCACCTCGGTGATCACGGCGTCCTCGTCCTCGCCGGCCAGCTGCCACCGTGTCGGCCCGGGAAGATCATCCACCGGTACGCCGGCCACCTCGGCCGCCGAGAGCAGCTCGCGATCCCACGAGACCAGCGAAGCATCCAGCCCCGGCTCGATCCCGAAGCGCACCGCCTGACCCGGCCGGATCCACAACAGGGTGCCCGGGCGGCACCGATGAACCACAAAATCGATCTCGACGGTGCCGTGTCCCGCGGTCGTCAGCGCCAGCAGGTGGTAGGGCAACCGCCGCGGCACCGGATGCGGATCGGCCAGATCGGTGTCCGGCAACGCGCAGGTTCCGACGCCCGCCCAGTTGGGGGCGGGTGCGAGCCGGGTGCGGCGGGTACCGGAAGTGACCATCGAGGCCGACCGTATCCGGCCGTGACCAGCGATGCACGTGTTGGCCCGTTGGGCGGGCCATATCGGCCCGGCCACCCTCTTAACAAGGGCCAAATCAGACATAAAGGTGTGGTCGGTGATGCTATTCGCTTTCTGCACCGGAATCCGCTTCGAATCCGATTCCGGCGACTCCGGCCTTGCTGTCGTGTTCGCCCGGTTCGGTCGGCGTACCCGGGCATAAAAAGAGCGACCCGCACGGACCGGCAGTGTCCGTGCGGGTCGCCCCGTAAAGCTCTGACTATCGACCGGCCAGCAGCCGGTTGACCGCGGCGTCCACATCCAGGTGATCGGACTCCCGGCCCCGCGGCACCACCACATAGGTGCGCCGAAGGAACCGGACCAGGACACTGCGTGGCACTTCGAACAGCGCGTTGCCGTCAGGCGACGACAGCGCAAGGGCAACAAAATCGCCCCGCGGTGTGGCCCACGGCCACACCCGGACGTCCCCGATGCCCGCAGGCTCATCGAGCCCGGTCACGAGCAGTTCGCGCGCAAAGGACCAGCTAACGGCTTCCCCACCGGCTGATTCTGCGTGGAACAACACGTGGACCGCGTACGGGTCGGCTGGGTCGTACCGCAGACTGGCGCGCACGGGCAGAGCCGTGGCATCTGGCGCTACGAGCCGCAGCGAGGTTTCGACCTCGACGGTCGTTGGACGAATGGTACTCATGGACGAACTCCCCCCGGCACCGCTGCGAGGCTGGTGAACCCCGCGTTTCCCATACTCAGGTGATCCCTGTCATTACGCTCCGCCATACGCTGATCTCACCCAGTAGTGGGAAGACGGTTCCGATAAGCTCACCGAACGAGCCGATAAACGGTATCTTGCCCGTTCTGCCCGGCTGCTCGGTTCCGCCCGGCGTCGGGTGGTTCAGCAGTTGACTCACTCCGGTAACGTCCATTCCTCCCGGGTAGTGACGGGGGCGGGGAACACTAGGGGATGAAATGACCGGGAGCACGCGATCTTTGCCGCGAAAGTGAACGAGATGTCCCAATCCGACCCCGTGATCGAAACCCCGCCCAAGGAAGACTCACCTCCAGGCGTCCTCGACCGCATCCGCGCCAACCCCACCGGGCGCCTCGCGCTCAAGATCGGCATCGGCATCCTCGGCGGCATCGTCGTGGCCGTCGGCATCGTGCTGATCCCGTTCCCCGGACCGGGCTGGGCCATCGTGATCCTCGGCCTCGCCATCTGGGCGGTCGAATTCCACTGGGCCAAACGCCTGCTCCACTTCACCAAGGGCCACGTCCAGTCCTGGACCCACTGGGTACTGAAACAACCCCTGCCCCTGCGCGCGCTGATCGGCCTCGCCGGCTTCGTCTTCATCTGCGCGGTGGTCTGGACCTCCGTCAAGCTCACCATGGGCATCGACCTGGCGTCGGTGATCTGGAAGTTCATCACCGGAGGTTGACCCGCCGGACCCTGGCTCGCGCCCGGCGCACCAAGTCCGGTACAGTCTGACTCCGTTGAGGGCGATTAGCTCAGCGGGAGAGCGCTCCGCTCACACCGGAGAGGTCACTGGTTCGATCCCAGTATCGCCCACCAAGGTTTGTGCAGGTCAACGGCTCGTTACCGAGGTTTGGGTAACGAGCCGTTTGCTTTTGGCGCCTTACGCTGGGAGCAAAATGGGAGCACAAGATCATCTTTGCTTGTCGGCCCTGCCGGGCGACGTGGTCAGGTGACGTGAGACCTTTCAGCCACATCCAGGCCGCAAATGCTCCCGTCGCGACCAAGCCCGCGACCACCGCACGCCGCGTCGACCACCGGCATGCACCCACGATCTCGGCTGCCTCGGGAGCGTTGTTCGCCGACAGGCATCACAGCCGCGCGAGTTCGCCGCTTTCCAAGCCATCAGGTACTGCATCCAGCAGGACGCCGGCTTCGAGGAGTCTGGCGTCAAGCTGATGAAGCAGACCTTCGGCGCTGGCCCGAAGATCGATGTCGCCCGACATGCCGGGCGCAACGCCGCCGATGAACGCCAAGAATTCCGCATTCTGCTCGCTGCGCGATGCAGGCCATCCGCAACACCGGGCCAAGGCGTCGATCTACCGACACCGCCGAGGAAGCCCTCGAATACCTTGCTCTGGCCAGCCTATTCATGCGCCCGTCTCGACCAGGTCGGCACCTGACCGCCTCAACCGGAAGGAGCGGCATAATGCAGAACTGGACGCTCGAGGGCGACGAGGTCCGCGCCCTTCCCTCGACGATCTTGCCCTGCAGGTACTGATCTCTGCGCAGCACTCCTGGAACTGGCGCAGTTGGTTGCTGGAGGTCCGCCAGGATCACCACCCCGCAGGAACCGGAGGTGGTCCAGATCCTCTCTGACGCGTGGGGCTGGCTGCAGGCCAAGCGCCTGATTACCTGGACGTTCGACCAGAGTTCCACCGAAGCGTTCACCATCACCCGCCGCGGCCGTGAGTTCCTGCGCCGGGGCACCCGCTGGCTGCGCGCTGCCGAGCGGCTCGACATCGATCTCGTCCCCGATCTCGAGTTCACGACCCGCCCTCAGCTCCTGCGCGGGGATTACGAGACCGCGGCGTTCACCGCAATGAACGAAGTGGAGGTCCAGTCCGCCGCCGAGCCGTACTCTCCGACAGTCTCGTTGGCACCAAGCTCGTCCAGGAGGCGTTCCGCCCACCCAGGAACCCAGGGGCGAGGCCGGGCCACTCCGGCGCGAGGAACTCGAACCCGGCGAGTCGGTCGCCTAGATGGACCTGTTCAAGGGCGCGATCGGGCTGTTCAAGAACATCGCCGACAGCCCCGACGTCGCCGACCCGGCCCGGGCCGCCCACAAACGCGCCGTTCCGACCGGGTACGGGCTGCTTGTCCACGGCGCCGCCCACGCCGCGCACAGCCGCTGGACCGCCCCGCCCGGCACCCCGCCGATCCTCGCCCACGTCGCCGACCTGCTCGAGGAATCCCGCGCGGAAGGCAGACAACGCCAGCGGCGCCGCGCCGACCGGCGCTGGCTACGCCACACCGTCACCGCCCTGCTCGACCCCGGCACCGCCCCGGTCGACGACCCTTGGCACGTCGGAACCCTCGCCGCGTTGTTCTTGGCACGCGTCGACGCCCGCATCGTCACCAGCAAAGACGTCCGCACCGTGCGGGCCGCGGTCACCGCCGTACTCGGCCGCCGGCGGCTACGCGAACTCCGCGAGGTCTGGCAACACGCTCACCTGGTCGACGACACCGACGCAACCACGATGATCCAACTCGCGCGCCGCTGGTGCCAGATCCTCGGCATCGACCCCGACCAGCAGCGCACCGTCCCGGCCGCCGATCCGGGCGAGTTCCCTGGCCGGCTCGCCCAGGCCCTGACCGACTTCTTGGCCGTCACCGCCGGTCACCCCAGCTTAGTACGCCGCCCACACCCTCGCCCGGCGGCACACACCGCCGACCGGCTGGAAGCGCAGCAACCCCACCGAGCAGCAACGCCGCGCCGCCGGCGACCTCGCCGCCCGAATCCAACACGCCCGCACCCGGAACCCGGTGTCAAACCGTCACTGATCCCACCCGGGCGGCTCCGCACCAGGCAGGCCATCACCGCCGACGCGCAAACGGCCGCCGGGCAGGTACCCACCGCCGCGCCTTGGCAACAGCGCCGGCAGCTTCCGCCGCTCAAGCCGACTCTGCACCTGGCGATCCTGGTCGACCTGTCCGGCTCCATGCAGTCTTACGCCGACGAAATGTCCTCCGCCGCCTGGATCTTCGCCCACGCCGCCCGCCGGGCCCAAGCCGTCACCACCACCGTCGGCTTCGGCAGCTACACCACCGTGCTCGTCGCTCCCGGCGAGCGGCCACCACGGGTGCTGCACATGGTCGCCAACCAAAGCACCGTCACCTTCCCGGAAGCCGCCCGAGTCGCTGACCAGCTCCTGGATCTGCGCCACGGCCGCACCCTGCGCATGCTTGCCGTGGTATCCGACGGGCACCTCAACGACATCGCCGCCGGGCAGAAAATAGTCACCACGTTGCATCGAGCGGGGTGCGGCGTTCTCTGGCTGCGTCCCGATGGCCTGCCCGGCCACACCTTCATGCACGCCACCACGGTGACGGTGGCCGACCCTACCGACGCCGTTGCGCACATCGCCAGCGCCATGGTCACCACCCTCGAACGAGCCTGACCATGCCCCGTTGTCGGAAAATCCACGACCGGTGATGCAGACCGCTTCTGCCTGTTAGACCCGATGTACGTCTCGCGTTGCGATCGTCATGCCTCACACATCCGAAAGAACCGCCACCATTGCGCCCTCGTCGTGCGCGGCGCGGCCGTGATGGCGGATCGGTTCGGTCCTCGGCCTCCGCCCGCGGAAGGCAGGCCGCGAATACCGAGAACCTGACCGGGTGCTGTCTCCAGCCAGTACACCCACGGACGCTTGACGTCCTGGGGCCGCTGCGTCCGTCTCGGTAGGTTAGTAGATCTACCGTCGCGCCATCACCCGGTCAGCCCGTTGTAAGCATCTCCCTCGGAGATGTACTGGTCGGTTCCCAAAATGTACCGTCCACGCGCTTCAATGAGCCCACGCGCTAACTCGGTAAATGAGCGAGCCAGGACAGCGCTGCCTTTCCTGCCGCGTATTCGGATTTGTTCAACGTGTGACTCACGCTTGCTATTCAAGCTTAGCGTCATCGAAGGCCGCGATCGTCGCCTATGCGATCCCGTAGACGCCGAATATTGTCTACCGGGAACGGAATTCCTCCCCAAGCAACACGATAAGATGCCGCGTCTTGATATTCGGCCAAGACATCTTCAGCCATGGTTGCTGCCTGACGGACAAAGCGGTCGACGCTCACATGGCCATTCCATCGAAGACGACCACCGCCCCACCGTCCATCTTCCGAAGACATGTCTTGAAAATCAACAATCTGCAGGTACACGCGCGAGCTGGCACCGCCGAAGAACAGACAGGAGCCTCCCGGTTCTGCCGGCAGAAATGCTATCGCCGAGCTAGAACCGCCCTGCAGGTCCAGGGCCGCTTGCAGAACAGAACCTAAACCGTCACCGACGTAGGTCGTATGGATTTCGACCGTTTCCTCTCGGAGATCCAGGCAGAACGTTGCTGAGCCAGAACCTGTAATACGCCAGCGCAGGGAAAATTCATCCATACGATCACCTCGGGTATGCGGTACGGATTGATCCATCAGTGTTCAAGATTACTTCTACTGACGTCTCGCCGCGGGATCCGACAGGGTATTCAAAGTCCACTGTATGCTTCGTCCCATCTCGGGAAATCCCCGTCAATGGATCAGGAGTATTCGGAACTCCGCGAGTTCTGACAGTGTCCTCAATCAAGCCTCCGATGTCATCCAAATTCAAATAGTTCGAGAATGTGGTGTTTCCTGGGGCAACCCCTGGGCTTCCGTCTACATGTTCATTTAGCACGTGCTGCCAACCGTCACCCTTGAAGAGGTTTCCACAATTCGTATTGTGAACGAGGATCGGGGTGTTGTCGGCGAGCACATAGTACGTGTGGATGTCGGCGACAGTGAGGTTGTACATGAAGCGGCGGCCAACGTAGGACTTGGCTGAAGCAACCAGGGTGCGGGATTTGTCCGCCGTGAGGAGGGGTGTTCCGGCTGCGAGGTCCTCGGCGTGACGCCAAGCCTTCTGTTCAGCGTCCCAGAAGGGGTGTTCCTGTGTTGTCTCGATCGTCGAATGCGCACCGGAGGCGCTGCGGATCGTTAGATCGGTGAGCTCGGTGTCATCGTTGACGTGTGTAGCGACGACCGGTCGGGCCTCGGTGCGGCCCGTGTCCGGATCGGTGGCCAGGACGAGGTCGTTCTCTTTGATTTCTCCGATGGGCTTCTTCGAACCGTCACCCATCATGACCAGCGTGCTCGGTGCGAAGCTGTTAAGGCAGCCTTCGGGCTTGCCTCGCCGGGCTGCGCTTCCCTCTACGCCGTCGGCGAGCGCAGTTTTGGGGGTCTTCGGGGCCCCTTTTGCTCCTTTGCCGCCGGCGAACATGAGTGCGATGGTGGAGACGAGATAGGTGCCGTGATACGTAGCGTCGGTGACGTTGTCGGCGGTTACTGCGGCTTCGCCATGGGCGTAGAGGCCCTTGAGCATGTTCCAGGTGCTGCCGCCCATGCCAGGAGCGGAGTTCCAGGTGCGCTTGGTTTGGCCCCAGAGGGCTTGCCAGACGGTCATGTCGCCGTTGCCGATGGCGGTGCCGTCAGCGACGCCCTGATGGTAGGCGCTCTCGAAGAGGGAGTAGATGCCTTGGGCGGCGCCGAGGGTCGCGTCGAATCCGGCGTCGAGCTGGGCTTTGAGGCCGGCTCCGATCACCGATCCGACCGAGGATTTCCCGCCGTTCCCGCTGCTGGTACCACTGTTGCCGGTTCCGCCGCCGTCGCCTCCGTTATTGCCTCCGCCGTCGCCATTACCTCCGCCGTCGCCATTACCTCCGCCGTCGCCGTCGCCGTTGTCGGAGGAGCCGTCCGGGTTCTCCTTGAAGCCGGCGCCGATTTCGCCGTAGAAGAGGTCGTCGTCGCGCAGCCCTGTGGGGTCGCTGTGCCCGATCGGGTCGTTGCCGGAGTAGGAGTAGGCGTTCCACTGTTGTGGGTCGGACAGGTCCTGGATCGGGTCTACCGAGATGAACCGGCCCAGTGTGGGGTCGTATTCGCGGGCGCCGAGGTGGGTCAAGCCGGTGGGGTCGTTGTCACCGCCCACGAAGCCTTTGTTGTTGGGCCAGGCGGGCGCGGTGCCGCGAGGGTTGCCGTAGGGCTGCTGTCGGCGGGTCGTTACCTGTTGGTTGTAGGCGTTGACGGCGATCTGCTGGGTGCCTTGGTGGTCGTTGAACAGCCAAGTGAGGCTTTGCTGGCCGGTGGTGCGTGACGCGACGGTCGCGCCGTTGAAGGTGTAGTAACGGGTGCCCGTTTGGACGGCGGTGCTGCCGGAGACGGTGCGGCGGATCTCCATGCCGGGCAGGTAGAGGGTGGTCCCGCCGGCGTCTCGGCGGATCAGACGGGCACCGTTGGCGTCGTAAAGGTTGGTGGTCGTCTGACTGCCTTCGACGATCTTGGCGGCTTTGCCCTCGCTGTTCCAGGTCAGGGTTTGCGTGGCCGTTGCGCCGGGCCGGGTAATCATGTTCCCGGTGTTGTCGTAGCCGTAGGCGGCGGTGCTGCCGACGGTCTGCCCGGGAGGTGTGGTGGTCATCGAGGTGACCGCATGTGGTCGCACGACGTTCGGGCCGGGCGTGGGGACGCCGTAGGCGCGAGTGGTGTCTCCGCTCGCGGTGTGCGAGATCTCTTCGGTGCGGTTACCGAGTTTGTCGATTTTCCAGGCCAGCCAGTACGGGGCCGGACCGCTGAGGTTGTCCACCGACGGTGCGGACCCGCAGCTCACCTCGGTCTTCGGTGTCCATGCTGAGGTCAGCCGTTGGAGCTGGTCGTAGTCGAAGCATTGCTTGTCGGCTTGGCCGTTGGCCGGTGTGTCCGTGATCGACAGCGGGCTGCCGGCCTCCTGGTAGGTGTACACGCGATCAGAGACGGCGCTTGAGGCTGTCTCCGGCTTGACCGTGATCCGGTGCGGACGGCGGGTATCGAGCTCGTAGGACACACTTTGCTCGGTGTGAACACCGCTTCCGGTCTCCATAGTGGTGATCGTCGGTTCACCATAGGCGGAGTACTGCTGGCCCGTGACATACGTGTTGACCTGGGGAAGATTTGTTTCGAGGCCGTAGGGCAGCCCGGTGCGGGCATCGTACTTGGTGGTGACGGTCTCGGTGACCTGGTCGCCGCCGGGCGGGTAGGTGAGGGTGGTAGGCGCTCCGGTGTAGGTGGAGTAGCCGTGACCGTAGGCATAGGTCTTGCCCAGACCGGTCTCCGCGGCGGGGATGACCCATTGTTCGCCGGCGATTTGGTATCGCTGGTTGAAACCGACGGCCTGCCATTTGTAGGCGTTGCCGTTGTCGTAGCGGATAGCCTCGGTCAGCTGGCCCTTGATGGGCGAACCGGTGTAGAGCTTGTCGTACTTCCATTCGATGCGTTTGTTGGCGTCGGCGACGGTGTCGTCGTAGAGGCCGGTCTTGCGGCCGAGGGTGTCGTAGGCGTAGGCGAGGACTTCACCGCGTGCGTCGGTGGTGCTGGTGAGGTCGCCGGCGTCGTTGTAGGTGGATGTGGTTCTGCCCTTGTCGGGGTCGACGCTCTCGATCTGGCGTCCACGCACGTCGAACTTGTAAGTCCAGCGGTTGTCGGCGGTATCCGCGACAGTTACGAGCTGGTCTTTGCTGTTGTGAGTGTATTTGGTGGCTTCGTAGGCCCCGGCCGGTCCAGCGTCGGTCGTGTACTGGCGCAGTTCGACGGTCCGGCCGACGGCATCGGTGAGGGTGGTGGTCGGTGTGGCGCCGTCGGGCGGGACGACGGTGCTCCGGTCGCCCTCGTAGGTCGTGGTGGTACGCCACTTGGACAGAACGTTGGCTACGCCGTCGCCAGACCGGAAGACCGACGCCGTCGCTCGTCCAGCCCTGTCGTACAGCATCAAACTCTGCGTCGGGACAGACCATTCCGGTTCCGCCCAAAGAGTTCCTGTCGGCGCGCCCGGTTCGGAGTGCGCGGCATAAGTCATTTCGACACGACCGTATCGGTCATAGAGGGTGTCGGTGACGACGCGTAGCCCGTCGACAGCTGACGCCGTCTGGGTTTGCCGAGGTCGTAGGAGGCCGTCGTAGATGTCGTAGGCGACGTTGGTGCCGCCACCGGCATTCAGTGACTCGGTCTTGATGTAGGGGTAGTTCTTGCGTTCCGGGTCGAAGCTGTAGGTGTACTTGACCGATGGCCGGTCAGGGCTCTGAGCGCGAGGCCAGCCTTGATCCCAGACCTGTGAGGTGCGTCCGAGCGCGTCGTAGGTTGCTTCGGTGACACGATTGTTCTGGTCGGTGATCTTCGTCGGTGAGGCCCACGCCGGGTGGAAGTCGGTCGTGGTCGTCCATCCGGCCTGAGTGGTGTCGGCGCGCTTGGTGCCGAGGCTGTTGTCCGGCGTGTACACCGACGTTGTGGTGTTACCGCGGAGCGGGTCGGTGGCGGTGAGGCGCCGTCCGTAGGAGTCGAAGGTCGCGGTGGCGGTGGTCAGCCACGTGGTTCCGGCCGCTGCGGTCCAGTTCCTGAGGACGTCGGTGCGGGTGAGGTCGCCGCGGGTCGGGGCGGTGGCGTCGCTGCCGGCGGTGTCGTAGAACGACCGTGTGTCGGAGATGATGTGGTCGGTGGTGGTCGGTGCGGTGCCGCACGGCAGCGTCGTGACGGTGACTCGTCTGGGTAGCGTGACGATGTTCTTGTCCGTGTTTCGGTTGTACGTGGTGCTGGTGCACTTCTCGTCACCGGTTTTCGCGACGTCGCCGTTCTCCTGGACCGAGGTCGCCACGCCGTAGGTGTCGTCGAAGGTGCTCTGCGAGCTGGTGACTCGCCACCCGCGGGATCCGTCGACGCCGAGTGCTGTTCCTTTGTAGGTCACTCTCGTTCCGGTGTAGCGGGCGGTCACGGTGTCGCCGTTGATGGTGCGTGATGCGGTTGGGTCGGAGCGCCACGGGACGTTGACGATCTTATTGACCGGTTTGTCGTCGGTGCCGTTGTAGACGATCTGCTCGCGGACCATGCCGGCGAACTGGTCCTCGTCATACACCGTTTCTGTGCCGAGTGATGCCGGGACGGTGACGGAGGTGGTTCCGCCTGCTGGGGCTTCGCGGTCGCCGTGCATGCCCCGCATGTACTTCGTTGTGGTCAGCGTCTGGTTCGTGTCGCCGACTTTGGTCGTGACGCTCGCGTAGCCGCGGAACTGGTTCCAGGTCTTGCGTTTGGGCTTGCTCAGTCCGTCGTCGTCGGCGTAGTGCCAGGCCGGTTTTCCACCGTAGGTGTAGTAGGTGTTCTTGGGCGGTACCTGGTGTCCGCCCACGTACTGGCCGTCGGTCTCAGAGACGTGCTCGACGACGTACTTGTGCCACCATTCGGTGATGTCCGGCCCGTCGGGGTCAAGCGGATTCGGTCCGATCACGGGGTAGCAGAGCCGGTCGTTGTTCTGCGGTGAGGACGGCAGGTCGTCCGTGGTGCAGTCGGCCTTGGAGTAGGTGACTTGGATCCGGGCGCCGGTCTCGGTGTAAATGTTGCTCAGGCGCTGCCAGTTGTCGGTGGTACTGGTCGGGGTCTGGACCCGGTTCTGTTTCGGGTCCGGTTCGAAGGTGATCGCCGGGAAGGTGGCGGTGCCGCCGACGTGCCCGGTGTGCACGATCGAGTCCAGCCACAGCCCGCCCTTCTCGCCGTCACCCGGCGACGGGAAGCTGTGCTTGAGCGCGTAGGAGTCGACGTCCTGCCAGGCTGGGGTGGTTTTGGTGGTGTCCCAGATGCGGGTGCGGACCTCGGCGAGCCGTTTCGTCGACCAGAACGTCGGTGAGAAGTCCTCGCACGTGGTGGCCCCGGCTTTGCACTCCTGGTCCCACGGGGTGTCTTTCCACTTGTCGTGGTCGGAGCAGTCCGAGGTGCACCGGTCCGCGGTGCTGAAGTTGACCTGGGCCAGGGCCTTGACCGAACGGTCGCTGCTGCCGCGGTCCCAGGTTCCGTAGTCGATGCGGGTGAGGGTGCCGCCGCGGACGTACGACACGTTCTTGCTCTCGGTGGCCTCGGCCGCGTACTGGTTGGTTTCCTTGTCGTACCAGAACGAGGTTGTCTCGCCGTGAGCGTCGATGGCGTAGTCGAGGTTCCAGCGCCAGGCCTGTGTCAGCCGGGAGTCCGAGAACTTCGTGTCGTGACCGGGCTCGCCGGCGTGGTTGCCGTAAACCGGAACGGTCCAGGCAGAGTCAGTCGCTGCGCTTTGCCCAGGTAGCTTGTTCAGTCCGAAGAAGTACTGGGTGCCGTCAGTGGTGGTGACTTTCCAGTGCTCGCCGTTGTCGTCGGCATTGTCGGCGCCGGTCAGCCGCTCGATCTTCGAGCCGTCCTCGGTCCGGGCGTGCCAGCCCTTACCTTCCTGGAAGACGAGTTCGGTGCTGCTTCCTGCCAGGGAGAGGGTGGCGTTGTTCGACCGCCAGCACAGGTCACCGGTGTAGGTCGGGTTGTTGTCCTCGCCTTTCTCGTCCTCTGCGCAGGGAACGTAGCGGCGCTCGATGAATCCCGGGCTGTACTCGAACCCTTCACCGATCCAGGACGGCTGGTTGTTCGTCGCCGACGAACGCCCGTCGACACTCGCCGAGGAGTACGACAGCGACACGCCGGGTGAGCCGCCGCCGATCGACGGTGGGGTACGCATCGGGTACGACCAGCTGAATCCGCCGGTGGAACTGCCTGCGGACCAGCTCGACGACGCCGACAGGGGCGTCGCTGCGAAGTCACCGGAGGCACCGGACGGGCCGGCGGCCAACGCCACCATCGTGGGAGTGGCTTCCGCCGCATTCGTCGCAGGTACCGCGACGTCGGCCGTCACCGTCATAGCAGAGGAATCATTGGCCGACGACAACGGCTTCGCGCTGCAGGCGGCCTTGTCAGGGGTCGTCAGCGCACACGCCGGGAGCTGCCACAGGCGCAGTCGAGAGGACCAGTCGCCACCGTAGGCGTTGGCGAAGGCCGAGTAGTTCATCACGATCGGGGTGGTGCCGGCGGTCCGGGCCGACAGTTCAGCGACGACACCAGCCTTCCAACGCTCTGGCAGGGTGTTGCGGTCGATGACCTTGGCCGTGACGTCGGCCGGCCGGGCGGCCTGCGCGGCGGCCGCCCGGCGTCCTGACGGGGCTGCTGTCACAAGTTCGGTTCCTGCGGCCGGCCAGAGCGGTGCAGGGGGATCGAACTCTGGATGGGCCTTCGGTTTCCATCCGACCCCGGCGATCTCACCGCCGTCCTTGTCCACCTTTTCTACCTGGGCTTTCAGATGGCTAGGTTTGACGGGCTCGGCCAGGGCCGGCGTCACCGACAAGGTCGAAGCAACCAGGGCGCCGGACAATGCGGCTGCACACACGAGCCGGATCCGCGTCGCGCGAGCGAGGCGGCCGATGACATACGGACGAGGGACACGGCTCATGTAGATGTCTCCTGGGAAGCGTGAGTCGCAGGGGAGGAGTTCGAGGGGAGCTGACACGACGTGCTACGGGGCATCGACACTCTGGCTCGCATACAGCTCGGCTACCTGGGCGGCAGTCATGGCACCCTGATAGACGCGGACGTCATCGAGTCCGCCGAACCAGGCGTCGGTCCAGCCACCTGAGGTGTTGTCGGCACTCCACCAGGAGTTCCCGACGATCAGCGGACCACCGGCATTCCACAGACCCGGCACCGAACCGGACTGGGCGAGTTTGCCGTTGACGTACAACTGCAGCTTCTTGGTCCCGGCGACGTAGGTGACCGTCAACTGGGTCCAGGAACCGGCATCGTCGATGTCGATCGGCGTCGGAGCGACGATGTGGGTGTAACTCTCACCGAGGTCCTGGTCCAACGAGGGCACCATCACCTCGAACCGCTGAGCGGAGACCGAACCGACCGTAGACTTGCGACTGCCGAGATAAAAGGCCGACTGTTTGCCGCCCTTGGGCGCGATGGCCGTCATCGTCGTGTCGATCGAGTCGACGTGCGTCATAACCGACACCGTGAACGACTGATCGGTACGTACCACCGGACTGTCCTGCCATTGCGGCTCATCCTCCGGCCCCGCGGTGTTCTGTTGCGAGAAGCCGTACTCCCGGGTCGCGGTGCCATAGACCGGGTCATCCGGCCCCACCCACCAAAGGTGCTGATTGTCGAAGGCCGCGAACCCCCCGCCACTACCGTCACCGATCTCGGTACCCGGGGTCAGGCGAAGGCGCCGTCCCCACGGTGCCGCGTCTGCTGCCGCGCAGGTGTCCGGGATCGCAGCGTCGTAACACTCCGAGGCGACGGCGAAATCCCAGCGACCGACCTCGATCGGCGTGAGGATGCCCGGCTCGTCCAGCATCTGTGAGCCAGGCTCGGCGATCCTGCCCGTGAAGTCGTCCTGCACCAGCACCCGATCAAAGACCTGAACGTCGGCGACGCTGCCGAAGAACTGATCGGTCCACTGCGTCGGAGTCAGTTTCCGGTCACCGATCCGCAGCGGTCCGGCGGCACTCCACATCTGCGGAGCGTCGGCTTCGCCCTTCATGACCCCGTCGATCCATACCCGGATCTTCTTCTCGGCCGCGTCGTACCCACCGGCAACGTGCGTCCACCGGCCGGCCACCGCCGTGTTGACCCCACACACCGTCGTCAGCGCGGCAGTCGCAGCCACGTCCTCGTTGCGCAAGGTAAAGCAGAACGACTTGTCGGCGATGCCGTCACCGTTGCGATCGTCGCTGCGGTACTGCAACTGGAAGTTGGCCGTCTGATTGCCGTCCTGCGACACGATGTTCTGGCCACCGGTCATTTGATCTAGCTTGACCCAAGCAGCGACCCCGTAGTTTCTCGCGGTGTCGAGTACCGGTGTCGTGGTGGTGAGCACACCGGTCCCGGTGAAGGTGGCAGTCGATGTACCGACCATCCGCTGCCGATCTGACCAGGAGAACCCGGACGTGGATGCGCTGAGCGGTGTGTCTCCCGCCAGCTCTCCCTGCTGATCCGAGAGCGCGTCGTCCGTACTGACGCCCGGGTAGCTTTCGAGACCCCACCGCGCCACCGGTGGAGACGGGCGCTGCACGATGATGGACAAGGAGCCGTCACCGACGTTCTTCGTGCTGTCGACAGCCTGGAGATACAACACGTTCTCGCCATACTTCGGCGCGCTCAGGGTCACGATCACCGACTTGCCGGGCCTGTTCGGGACCGTTTTCGCTGCGATTTCGTTGCCCGCCGCATTCCACCCGTAGCGGAACTTGGTGACGTCGGCTGCGGTCGAGCTGATTTCGAACTGCCCAGGCTTGCCGGGTCCCTGCGGCATCGACAGGACGGTTCCGACCACCGGCGGGTCGGTGGTATCGATATGGAAGTAACACCAGTCGGACCATGGGCTGGTGATCTCGTACGGCGCAGGATCCTTGCCCTGTACCCGGAAGGCGTACGTCTGGTTGTTCACCGCGCCGGAGGCCCGAACGCTGGCATCGCGGCTGTTGGCCGGAGTCTGACTGACCGCCGGCGAGGTCATCTTCGTCGAGATGGCACCGTTGACGACTTTGTACCACTCCCACGTGCTCCGCAGCGTCTGGCTGGTATCAGAGTCAGGCATGAAGGCACCGAAGTACGGGTTGGTCAGCCCGACGCCCACACTGGCTGACTGACAAGCCACGCCGTTGACCTGCAACGAATATGGCTTCCCGGGTTTCGCATCGACATCGGCGATCAGCTTGGCGCTGCCCAGGAAGAACTTCTTCCAGCGGTCCTTGGCGTTCTCGTACTCCTGGTTGTCGTTGCCGGCGGAGAACGCCATCGTCACCGTGTCGGCGCTGCGTCCCGCAAGGGTGTTGACCAGCGACCCGATCGCACCACCGGTGAAGGTGACAGGACTGTCCGGCTGCGGCGAGTCCTCACACCCGACTCCCTCGTTCGCATGCGACTCAGCGGCCGACAGGTGCTTCAGGAACGGGTTCGACGACTTCCACGCCGTCCGCGGCGTCGACGAGATCGGATTCGCGCTGTACATGTGCGTCCACGTGGGAGTGCAGGCCCAGGAGTGGTCGACCTCCATCTTCACCTTCGCGGACTCGACGTGCTTGCCCTTGAGTGCGGCCAGGGAGAACTCGAAGTAGGACCGGTAGATCCGGCCATCGGGATCCATACCGACCCGTGCCCGCGACACGTCGCCGTTGCTGGTGTTGTTGTTCGTCGCGTACGCCCACCGCTTTTTGCCGGTGCTCCACTCCGGGTCGATGAACAGCGGGAAGGTCGCAGGCCCGGCCAGCATGTCCGCGTCCGGCTTGAGCACCAGGTCCCCTGCCGAGTTCACCTCGGTCTCGACCGACACCACGCGGGCGGCATCACCGGGCGCCGCAGCAGTCGAGATGTCAGGGCCGGCGCCTTGGACGGCGGCAGCACTCTCCGCCGAGGTTTTCGCGGTGGCGCCGGTGGAGCGGGAATCCCACATGGCCGGCGCGGGCGCTGAGGCCAGCAGGCTCGAGCCCGCTGCTGCCTGCAACGAACCATCAGGCAGACGGGATACTTCCGCCGCACCACCGAGGTCGAAGGTGATCTCTCGCAGCGCCGAGTTCTTCGCTGCGTCCGCTGTCTTGACCGTCAGCACATGCGAGAAGCCCAACGACGTCGCGCGCACCACCAGGTCGACACCCGGCAGTATTTCGGCGTAAGTCGCCGTGTCGGCTGTCACCGTCGGGGCCGGAAGGTCACGGCCCGGCCAGGTCATGGTGAACGACTTGCCGTGATCAACCAAGGTGACCAGCGGCCCTTCACCACCGGAGGAGAACCGCACATCGGCGACCGAAGACTGCGGACGCAACGTTCCCTCCGCGGACTGCTGCAAGGTCAGGTCGACATCCGCCCAGGACCCGTCAGATCGATGAACGCGCTGAGGCAGGACCGTCGACTCGTACGTCAGGTTTCCACCGGGTTCGGCGAAGAACTGGCTGTACTCCGTCCGCTCGGACATGATCTCGACTCGGGTATCGGACTCCCGGGCAAGTCTCATCGCCGCGGCCTGGTCCTGACCGGTGGTTGCTGCAGGCAACCGGGTCGGCATCGCCGTCTGCGTGCCGGCCGCCGAGGCTTCGGAGGGCACGGCTGTAAGGGCGGCGGAAAGCAGCAACGACGTGGTGGTCCAAGCGATCGAACGCCGGAACACCCGAAAATGGGCGCGCGAATCTACAGCAACCAAAACAGTCATCCCCCGTACCTGTGAAGCGGCAACGGAACTTTAGGGGGATCGATGATGGTATGTAAATCAAGATCACAAGCTGCAAGCACAAAACAGACACCGCAGCGCATGTGTGTCGGAGCGAACACGGAGCGCTACAGCTGTCCGCCCGGCGCGGGCACCAAGGACTCCTGCCGGGTGTCTAATCCCAACCATGGCTTGTCGTTTCCGGGCCTAGGTACTGGCCCGATGGCTGATCCAGGTCTCCGTGGCGACCTTGCGGAGTCGTGTCTCAAGTCCAGAGGTCTCGGCCGTCGCGGCCGGATGGGTCAAGGGCGAGCAGGGTCACTGCGGTTCGAGGGAGTCCTCACGATCGCGCTGGTGAGGCGCGGAAACGAACCGTCGGGACGGCGACAGATGGCCCCTAACCAGCGAAAACGCGGTTCTTATTCTGCCACGTATGGTCCACCAAGGTTTGTGCAGGTCAACGGCCCGTTGCCGAGGTTTCGGTAACGGGCCGTTCGCATTTTTAATCCTTACGTGGGGCACAAGATCATCTTCGACCGGTCCGGTTCGACAGCGCCGACGCTTGTGCTGCATCGACAGTTAGCAATGTTTACGTAATACTTGTGTCACACCTCGTAGTAGAGCGAACCACTCCGTACGAGAGGACGTTCTCCGTGACACTGACCCCAGGTTTTCAAGGCCGAACGCTGTCACGCAGCCGCCGGCGCCTCTCGGTCCTCCTCATCGCGGTCGTCACTGCACTCGTCGGTAGCGCGGTCATCCAGCAGCAGCCCGCGCAGGCCGCGTGGAACCTCGTGTGGGCCGACGAGTTCAACGGGTCCGGCGCGCCCAGCAGCGCCAACTGGAACTACAACGTCGGCAACGGACTCAACCCCGGCCTCAACTCCTTCGACGGCTGGGGCAACGGCGAGTGGGAGTGGTACCGCCCCGAGAACTGCACGCAGTCCGGCGGCAACCTCGTGATGCGCGCCAACTGGCTCACGACGCCCATCACGGTCAACGGCCGCAACTTCTACCAGACGTCGTGCCGCATGACGACGGACACGAAGAGGTCCTTCCAGTACGGCCGCATCGAGGCGCGCATGGCGCTGCCGACCGCGACCGGCTCGTGGCCGGCTTTCTGGATGCTCGGTGACTCGTGCGACGAGTCGTCCACGAGCGCCTACAACCCGGCACAGACCTACCACGACCGCCTGCCCACCAACTGGGCCAGTTGCGGCGAGGTCGACATCATGGAACACGCGAACGCGAACGCGACCGTCACGAACAACATCTTCTGGGATCTCCGGACCGGCGTGTTCCCGTGGACAGCGGGTCAGAACGCCAACTACGTTGCGAACCCCGCCGTCAACAACGCCGCTGCCTTCCACATCTATGCGATCGAGTGGACGGCCGCACAGATCCGCTGGTACGTCGACGGTGTGCAGACGCACGTGATCGACACGACTCCGGCCACCCTGGAGGAGTTCCGCAAGCCGTTCCACATCATCTTCAACCTGGCGCTGGGCGGCACGTACCCCGGACAGAACCCCGTGCAGAGCCAGTTCCCGCTCACCGCATCGATCGACTACGTGCGCTACTACCAGGACGGTGGGGGCACGACGCCGCCACCTCCCACGGGCGGATCCGCGACGCAGATCAACGGCCCGAGTGGCAAGTGCGTCGACGTGGCCGGTGACAACACGGGTGGCAACGGCGCGGCTGTGCAGCTGTGGGACTGCCAGGGCACGGCGGCGACCGACCAGCAGTGGACGTGGAACGGGCAGACGCTCCGCACCCTCGGTCGCTGCCTCGACGTCCAGTCCGGCAGCACAGCCAATGGCGCCAAGCTTCAACTCTGGGACTGCAACGGTGGCGGCGCTCAGAACTGGGTCCAGGAAGGCAACCGGCTGCGCAATCCGCAGAGCAACAGGTGCATCGACTCACCATCGGGCGCCACAGCGAACGGGACCCGATTGCAGATCTGGGACTGCAACGGAACGGCCGCACAGTCCTTCGTGAAGGCCGCGTGACGGCCGGCCGAGGGGCACGCTGACAGTCAGGGCGCGGGAGTGGACAGGCTCCCGCGCCCTTGCGCACGTCCGGGGAATGGCCGCCGAGTCGATCCTGTGATGGTGGCGGCCGGAAGTCCGGTCACACTCGTCGAGCCTCGATGGTAGGAGCGGCGTTACCAGGCTGATCGCTGCCGGCGCGGCGATCATGAAGGGTATGTCGACGACGGAGAATGACCTGGGCGATTTGCTGCGGGCCTGGCGTGAGCAGTGAGGCGTTCGAGCGGCCCGATCATCAGCGTATGTGCGGCGTCTGCGGGTCCGGCAGACAGCCGACGAGGTCCATGACGTTCCAGTATCGAGACTGTTCGTCGTCGCCGATGTCTCGACCCGATCGACCACGCCGCTGGTACGCCCTTGCGACCAGAGCAGTTCGAGCGCGGCACGCACCGTACTCACTTGTTGTTGATCTCGATGCGGCGGAGTGAGGGGACGAGGGCTGTCAACAGCATCGCCGCGGCTCCGATGCCGCCGCCGGCGTAGGCGACCGTCGTGCTGCCGACCGCCTCCGTGAGGGCGGAAGCGGAGATCTGGCCGACGGGCAGGGACAGGAACGACCAGAACTCGTCGTGGGCGCCCACCCGGGAGAGCAGGCGTTCCGGGATGTGAGTGTTGGTCACTGTCACCCAGACGAACGTGAAGAACTCGGCGACGATGCCGGCGATGAAGGTGGCCGTCATGAGCCAGGCAAGGTTCGAGCTCGCGCCGAGCAGAATGAGCGGGAGGGCCGCCAGGGCCATGGCGGTCAAGGCCGGCGTCATCGGTCGCCGCATGATCGGTATTTTCACCAGGATCAGGCCGGCCAGCAGCGCCCCGACGCCGCGGGCGCTCAGTGCGAGGCCCCAGCCGCCGGGGCCGATGGTGTCGTTCGTGATCACCGGGCCGAGGACCTGCCAGAACCCCATGGTCGTCGCGTTGAAGATCGCGAAGGCGAGTGTCACCGACCAGATCCACGTCCGGGTCCGGAAGTATTTCCATCCTTCGGCCAAGGCGCTCAGCATCGAGGGGTCGTCCGCGGCTCGTGGTGGTCGGCCGGGCAGGGAGATGCGGGCGAAGCAGGCGGCCGCAGCGAGGAACGTGGCAGCGTCCGCGGCGATTGCCCAGCCGCCGCCGGCCGAGGCGGTCAGGAAGCCGGCGGCGCTCGGCCCGAGAATGCGGGCGGTATTGCCGGCGGAGGCCAGCTGCGAGCTCGCCTGTTGCAGAGCACGGCCGGACACCAGGTTCGCGAGGATGCCCCGCAGCGTTGGTGTGGTCAGTCCCTGAAAGACGCCGTTGAGAGCGGCCAGCGGGAGCAGCAGCGCGGGGCGTTGGTGGGTGAGCAGGACAACGGCGACGCCGGCCTGAGTGATGCCGGCCCCGAGGCTGGTCAGGCGAAGCACGGAATCCCGGCGGTAGCGATCGGCGATGCCGCCGCCGATCAGCATGGTCGCGACCATCGGGATCACCGCGGCGGCGAGGACCGCGGACAGCCAGGCCCCGCTGCCGGTGATCTCCAGGACGCCGAACGAGAGGGCGACCGGCGACATGAAACTGCCGGCCAGGGAGACCGACCGGCCGATGAAGAACCAACGAAACGGCGGCGAGGACAGCGGCCGATCTGTCGGAAGATGTCGTGGCTCGGAATCGTCACCGTCCGGCGTTTCGACTTCAGCCACGAGGGCCCACGCTGCCAGCGCAGGCCCGGGGCATCAAGCCGATTTCGGGTCAGCCTGCAATGGCAAGAAGACCGGCCACGCCGCTACGTTCCAGCCCCATTGTGTGTGCGGTGATCACGACGGCCGGACTGCGCTGAAGATGCCGGGCCAGTTAGCCGGTAGGACGCTGAAGGTGTGGTGCTGGTATCGGGTCATGAGTAGGTTGCCGGGCGCGCTCGTGGTGGCATCCTCTGACCGGGCGGCTGCGAAGCAGTGGGTCAGGCAGTCCCAGTCACGATCTTCTTCCGGTACGCCGTTGGTGGCGAGGGCGTCCGTGACGACCGGGTCCTTGAAGAACGTGTCGTTCCAGGCTGTTGCTGCGCAAAGGAGATATCTGAGCTGGACGGTCGCAGGCACCGCCATCTGTTCCGCGGCGCGGGAGCCTGTTCACGGGCGGTGGTGGGGGTGGGGGCTCGACTAAGATTTTGGGCATGGTTGAGCTTGGTGGGGACGTTGTCGCTCTGACGCAGGTGCTGTGTGACATTCCGTCGGTCAGTGGGGACGAGAAGGTCATCGCCGATGCGGTCGAGGCGGCGCTGCGGCCGCTGGCGCATCTCGAGGTGCTGCGGGACGGCGACGCGGTGGTGGCGCGGACCCGGCTGGGGCGGGGCACGCGGGTGATCCTCGCCGGGCACCTCGACACCGTTCCGATCGCTGACAACCTGCCGACCGTGCTGAGCGGGTCGGGTGACGACGAGGTGCTGCGGGGGCGGGGCACCGTCGACATGAAGGGCGGGGTCGCGGTCATGCTGACGCTGGCCGCGCAGCTGACCGAGCCGCGGTACGACATCACCTACGTCTTCTACGACCACGAGGAAGTCGCCGCGAAGCTCAACGGGCTCGGGCGGCTCGTGCGTAATCACCCCGACTGGCTGGTCGGTGACTTCGCGGTGCTGGGTGAGCCCTCGGACGCGACCGTGGAGGCCGGCTGCCAGGGGACCATGCGCGTCAAGATCACCGTGCCCGGCGTTGCGGCGCACGCGGCGCGGCCGTGGCGGGGCGTCAATGCCATTCACGGTGCCGGGGCGGTCCTGGACCGGCTGCGGGCGTACGAGCCGCGGCAGCCGATCGTGGAGGGTCTGCAATATCGGGAGGCGCTCAACGCGGTGCGCATCGAGGGTGGTGTCGCCGGCAACGTGATCCCGGACGAGTGTGTCCTCTACGTCAACCACCGTTTTGCGCCCGACCGGGATGTCGCCGAGGCCGAGCAGTTCCTCCGGGAGTACTTCGCCGGGTTCGAGCTCGAGGTCACCGACGCGGCTGCCGGGGCGCGGCCGGGGCTGGACAATCCGGCGGCCAAGGAGCTCCTCGCGCTTGTCGGGCGTACCCCGGCTCCGAAGCTGGGATGGACGGACCTGGCGCGGTTCAGCGGTCTCGGGGTTCCTGGGGTCAACTTCGGGCCCGGTGACCCGCTGCAGGCGCACACCGCGGAGGAGCACTGCCCGACACCGGCGATCCGCGAGGCGTTGCGGGTGCTCACCGACTGGCTGAGCTGACCGCAACCGGATCCGGGGGGACCGTGCGACTGCCGCTGTCGCAAGCACAGCTCGGTGTCTGGCATGCGCTGCGGCTGGACCCGGCGAGCCCGGCGTTCGACATCGGCGGTCATGCCGAACTCCCCGGGCCCATCGAGGCGGACCTGCTCGAGCGGGCCGTCGGCGCGATGGTGGCCGAGGTGGCGGCATTCCGGGTGCGGTTCGACGACACCACCGAGCCGGTCACCCAGGTCATCGCGCCCGAGGTGCGGATGCCGCTCGCCCGGCTCGACCTCACCGGTCCCGAGGCGGCCCGGGCCTGGATGCGGGCCGAGCTGGGTGTCCCGCGTGACCCGACCCGCGACCCGCTTCTCGAGGTGGCGCTGCTGCGGGTCGGCGACGAGCGGCACTGGTGGTTCGTGCGCAGCCATCACCTCGTGCTCGACGGTTACAGCGTGCCACTGGTCTGCGGGCGGGTGGCCCACATTTACACCGCCCTGCTGCAGGGTGCGGATCCGGGGCCGAGCCCGTTCGCCCCGTACCGGGGGCTGCTCGATGCGGAGACCGCCTACCGTGAGTCACCGGATTTCGGCGCGGACCGGGAGTTCTGGCTCGGGCGGATGGCGGGCGCGCACGACGTTCCGACGCTGGGAGGTCGCATCGGCCCGCCGCTCGGGCCGTTCCACCGCAGCGCGGCCGAGCTGCCGGCCGCGGTCGCCGAGACACTGCGGGGACGCACCTGGGTGCCCGCGGTCATGGCGGCCTTCGCCGGCTATCTCGCGCGGCTGACCGGCGCCGGTGAGCTGCGGCTCGGTGTGCCGCTGGCCGGCCGCTCCGGCCCGCTGCTGCGGACGCCGGGAAACGCCGCCAACCTGCTGCCGTTGCGCGTCGCCGTCCGGCCCGGTCGTGATCCGGCCGACCTGATGGCCGCGGTCGCCGCCGAACTGCGCCAGGTCGTCCGGCACCAGCGTTACCGCGGCGAGGACCTGGCCCGGGACCTCGGCGCGGTCGGTGCCGGGCCCGCCCTCTTCGGCCCGAGCGTCAACATCCGTGACTTCGACCACGGTCTCACCTTCGGCGCGGGCGAGACCATGCTGCACGACGTCACGGCCGGGCCGGTCGAGGATCTGACCCTTTCGGTACGCCGTGAAGGCAGCCGTTTCGGCCTGTACCTCGACGGCAACGCCGGCGCCTACAGCCGCTCGGACGTCGAGGCCCACCTGCCCCGCTTCGTGGATTACCTCACCGCCTTCACCGGCCGCCGCGTTGTCCCCCGGCAGCGGTCGGGGGAGTACGAGTCGGCTGATCAGGCCCGGGCGCGGCGTACCGGCGGGCACCGCCACGGCCCGGCGCCCGCTGTCCGTCCGCCCGGACTCGCGGAGGCGTTCGCGCAGCAGGTTCGGGCCACTCCGGACGCCCTCGCGCTCCACGACGGTGACCGCCGCTGGACCTTCGCCGCGCTCACCGGCCGGGTGGACCGGCTGGCGGCGGCCCTGCGCGTTGCGGGTGCCGGGCCGGAGAAGGTGGTGGCGCTGATGCTGCCGAGAGGAGCGGAATACGTGATCGGTCTCCTCGCGGTCGCCCGGACCGGCGCCGCCTGGACGCCCGTCGACCCGGCCCGCGTCGCGCACATACCCCGACCCGACTTCATCCTGGCCGGCGATGCCCTGGCCGGGGAGGCGCGGGTCGGGGAGGTCCTGGCCGGCAATGCCTGGGGCGGTGAGGTCCTGGCCGGCGAGGGTGCAGTGGTCGCGGCTCCTCCGGTCAGCTCGACAGGTGGTGTGCCGTTGGCGCTCGCTGCCGTGCCGGTCGTCTCGGTCGCTTCCGAGGCCGAACCGCCGTCCACGTGGCCCGTGCCGGACCCGCGGAACCTTGCTTCCGTGATCGCGACGTCCGGCTCGACCGGCAGCCCTCGGGCGGTCGCGGTCACCCACGGTGCAATCGCGAACCTCCTGAGCAGCCACCGCACCGGCATCATGACCGCGACGCGGCTGCGCGTCGGCCACACCGCGCCCTTCACCGTCGACGCGGCGCTCGACCCTCTGCTCTGGATGGTCGCCGGTCACGAGCTCGTCCTGCTGCCCGAGGAGACCTACCGTGACCCTTACGCCCTGGTCAGCGCGGTGCGGGAGGCGCGGGTCGACCTGATCGACGTGCCGCCGTCGTACCTGCGGGTGCTGCTGGATGCCGGCCTGCTCGACGGTGAGCACCGCCCCGGTGTGGTGGTGTTTGGCGGGGAGGCGGCGCCGGCGGAGTTGTGGAGACGGTTGCGGGTGGCTGCCGGTCGTGGGCTCAACGCTTACGGGCCGACGGAGTTCACCGTGGACGCGCTGGTCGCGCGGGTGAGCGACACCGAGGCGCCGGTGCTGGGTGTGCCGGTGGCGGGCGCGCGGGCTCTGGTGCTCGACGGTGCGCTCCGGCCCGTACCGGAAGGGGGTGTCGGTGAGCTGTATCTGGGCGGTCCGGGGCTTGCGCGCGGTTATGCCGGGCAGCCGGGGCTGACCGCCGGGCGGTTCGTCGCGGATCCGGTGGGACCGCCCGGCGAGCGGCTGTTCCGGACCGGCGACCTGGTGCGGCTGATGGTCGGCGGTGATCTGGTGTTCCTGGGCCGGACCGACGATCAGCTGAAGATCCGCGGTTTCCGGGTCGAGCCGGGTGAGACAGAGGCCGTGCTGGCCGCCGACCCCGGGGTGCTGGCCTGCGCGGTGGTGCCAAAACCGGGCCCCGGCGGCACGGTCCTGGTCGCCTATGTCGTCCCCGCACCGGTCGCGCCCGGACCAATCCCCGGGCAAGCACCCGGGCCAGCCGCGCCCGGACCAATGCCCGGACCGGCCGCGCCCGGACCAATGCCCGGGCAAACACCCAGGCCAGTCGCGGCCGGAGCAGTGCCCGGGCCGGTCTCGCCCGATTTGGCGGCCGGGCCGGTGGAGCTCGAATTGGTGTCCGGGCCGACCGCGCCCGGGGCAGCCGGGAGTCGTTCCGGCGGGGATGAGCTGGCCGGTTTGCTCATGGTTCGGGTGAGGTCGGTGTTGCCGGAGCACCTGGTGCCTGCCGCGATCATGGTCGTGCCGGAGTTGCCGCTTGCTGCCGACGGGACCCTCGACCGCCGGGCCCTGCCCGCCCCTGAACTGCGGGGTGACCGGCCCTACCGGGCGCCGGGCACGGTGACCGAGTCCGCGCTCTGTGACTGTTTCGCCGAGGTGCTGGAGGTCGGCCGGGTCGGTGCCGACGACGACTTTTTCGCGCTCGGCGGCCATTCGCTGCTGGCCGGTCGTCTGCAGGGGGTGATCCGGGAGCGGCTCGACGCTGGGGTCAGTCTGCGGGCGATCTTCACGCATCGCACGGCGCGTGCTCTGGCCGGGTTGCTCGACCGCACCTGACGTCATGGTCTTTTTGCTCGTGGACGGGAGAGGACAGCGGGCTCCCGGCCAATTTTGAGAAAACGCTCCTACAGTCGGGTGATGGTCAGTCAGGTGGTCGTGCGGGGTGACCCGCCCGCTGAGCCTCCCCAGCGCCCCATGAGCTGGTGGCGCAGGGCACTGATCGGGGCCGTGGTCCTCTGGGCCGTGGGGATCACCGCGGTGGTGCTGCTGCGTGACGGCGGTTCCGAGGCGCCTGCTGCCGCCCGCCCGGTGCCCAGTGCGTCGGCGTCGCCGGGACCGCTGACCCCGGCCGAGGTCTACCAGGCGTTGCTGCCCTCGGTGGTCCGCATCGAGACGACCGGCGCGACCAGGGCCGACTCGGCGACGGGCACCGGGGTGATCGCCAACGGGGACGGGACCATCCTCACCGCGCTGCACGTGGTCGACGGCGCCCGATCCGTCAAGGTCAGCTACGCGGACGGGACGGAGTCGGCCGCCACCGTGGCCAGTAAGGCTCCCAAACAGGACATTGCCACTCTCACGCCGGCGAAGCTGCCCGAGACGCTCGTGCCTGCGGTGCTCGGCGGCGGGCTGGCGGTCGGCGACGACGTGGTGGCGATGGGCAACCCGCTCGGACTGACCGCGACCACCACCTCCGGTGTTGTCTCCGGCCTCGACCGGGCGCTGTCCGAAGGCCGGTCCGGTGCCATCTCCGGGCTCATCCAGTTCGACGCGGCGGTCAATCCGGGAAGTTCGGGCGGGCCGCTCATCAACAACCGCGGGCAGGTGGCGGGCATCGTCATCGCGCTCGCGAACCCGACGGACGCCGGCACGTTCATCGGCATCGGCTTTGCCGTACCGATCGGTGCTGCGCTCGGAGCCGGTGAGGGTGACGGGCAGGTGCCACCGCTGTGACCCGGCAGGACCAACTGACGAGGACGGACAGATGAACTGGAGCGACACCTCCACGCCCGCCGCGGCCGGCCCGGTCGAGAAGGTCCTCTACGAGGTCAAGAAGACCATCGTGGGCCAGGACGTGCTGCTCGAACGGATGCTCGTGGCGCTGCTCGCCCGCGGGCACATCCTGGTCGAGGGTGTTCCGGGGCTGGCCAAGACGCTCGCGGTGAAGTCGCTGGCCGAGGCGATCGGCGGTGACTTCCACCGGGTGCAGTTCACGCCCGACCTGGTGCCCGCGGACATCATCGGCACCCGGGTCTACCACCAGCCGACCGGCGAGTTCCAGGTGTCGCTCGGTCCGGTCTTCACCAACCTGCTGCTCGCCGACGAGATCAACCGCGCGCCGGCCAAGGTGCAGAGCGCGCTGCTCGAGGTGATGCAGGAACGCCAGGTCACCATCGGCCGCGAGACGCACCGGGTGCCGAACCCGTTCCTGGTGATGGCCACCCAGAACCCGATCGAGTCCGAGGGCACCTATCCGCTGCCCGAGGCGCAGATCGACCGTTTCATGATGAAGGTCGTCATCGGCTATCCGAGCCTGACCGAGGAGTTCGTCGTCGTCGAGCGGGCGCTCACCCCGGCGGCCGTCATCCAGCGGATCATCGACCCGGAGGCGCTCGTCGGGCTGCAGCAGGAGGCCGACCGGGTCTACGTCGACCCGTCGCTGATCGACTACGCGGTGCAGCTCGCCCACGCCAGCCGCGATCCCGGCCGCGTCGGCCTCACCGACCTGGCCCGGTACGTGACGTTCGGCGCCAGCCCGCGGTCGTCGATCAGCCTGGTGCTGGCCGCGCGGGCGCTCGCGTACATCCGCGGGCGGGACTACGCCGTACCCGAGGACCTCACCGACCTGGCACTGGACGTCCTGCGGCACCGGCTGGTGCTGTCGTACGAGGCGCTCTCCGACGACGTGACCGCCGACCTGATCCTGTCGAAGATCGTGGCGAACCTGGTGGTCCCGGAGCCCGCCGGACGGGGTCGCTGAGGCATGACGACGGCCCCCGACCGGTTGTTGCGGAGCTTGGAGTGGCGGCTCGGCCGGCGTCTCGACGGGCGTCTCCAGGGTGCCTACCGCACGGTGTGGCACGGCACCGGCATCGACTTCACGGATCTGCGGGCGTACACGCCGGAGGACGACGTCCGGCACATCGACTGGAACGTCACGGCCCGCCTCGACGAGCCGTTCGTCCGCCAGTACGCCGAGGACCGCGAGCTCACCGCCTGGCTGATCATCGACCGGTCCGCCTCGATGCGTTTCGGGCGTGCGGTGGACGGCAGGCAGGGCAAGGAGTCGGTCGCGACCGAGCTGGCCGTCAGTCTCGGGCGGCTCTTCGCGCAGGGTGGCAACCGTGTCGGCGCGATCCTCTACGACAACGGCAGCAACAAGATCATCCCGCCGCGGTCCGGCCGCGACCAGATCCTGCGGATCGCCCGGGAGCTGATGCGCGCACCGGCAGCGACCGGGGCCGGGGCGACCACCGACCTGGCGGCCATGCTGCGGCTGGCCGCCTCCACCACCTCACGCCGGCGCAGCCTGGTCTTCGTGATGTCGGACTTCATCGGTGACCCCGGCTGGGACCGTCCCCTGGCGATGCTCACCCATCGCCACGAGGTGGTCGTGGTCCGGGTGGTCGATCCGGCCGAGCTGGAGCTGCCCGACCTCGGCGTGATCCTGGTCGAGGACGCGGAGACCGGCGAGCAGCTGCTCGTCGACACCAGCGACCCGTTGCTGCGCGGCCGGCTCGCCGCGCAGGTCGGCGCCCGCGAGGAGGAACTCGCCGAGGGCATGCGCCGGGCCGGTGTCGACGCCCACCGCATGACCACCGACCAGGACCTTCTGGCCACCCTCGTCGACATGGTCCGGCACTCCGGGCGGGGACGCCGATGACCTTCCTGTACCCCCTGGTCCTCGTGGCCGCGGCGCTGGTCACCGCGGCGGTGATCGCCGGTTACGTGGTGCTGCAGCGGCGCCGCACGGCCGCTCTGACCGCGGCCGGCTTCGGTGTGCTGACCGCCGGTGGATCACGCCGGGCGGGGCTGCGCCGCCACCTGCCGTACGTGCTGTTGCTCGCCGCCCTGCCGATCCTGCTGGTGGGTCTGGCCCGCCCGCAGGCGGAGATCGCCGTGCCGCGGGTCTCCGGGACGGTGGTCCTGGCCTTCGACGTCTCCAACAGCATGTCCGCGAACGACGTGACGCCGACCCGCCTGGCCGCCGCCCAGAGCGCCGCGACCGGCTTTGTCGAGGAGCAGCCGGACACCGTCGACGTCGGCGTGCTGGTCTTCGGTGAGCAGGCGCTGCTGACGCAGGCGCCGACCGACGACCACGCGGCTGCCCTCGCCGCCATCGGCCGGCTCTCCGCCAGCGGCGGCACCTCGCTCGGGCAGGGCATCCTCGTTGCGCTCGGCACCATCACCGGTAAGCCCGTCAGCCTGCCAGCCGAGGGTGCAGCGCCGCCCGACCTCGGCTACTGGCCTTCGGCGACGATCGTGGTCTTCTCCGACGGGCAGGAGACCGGTGGACCGGACGTGGAGGCCGCCGCCGAGCTCGCCGCCGCGGCCGGGGTCCGCATCCAGACCGTCGGCATCGGCACCGCCCAGGGTGCCACGGTCGAGGTCGACGGGTACCAGCTCGGCACCGCGCTGGACGAGACCCTGCTGACCGCGGTCGCGCAGACGACCGGGGGTGCGTACCACCCGGCCGGTGACGCCGCCGCGCTGGCCGACACCACCAGGTCGATCGACCTGCGGCTGACGACCGAGAAGGAGCCGGTCGAGCTGACCGCGCCGTTCGCCGGTGCCGCGCTGCTGCTGCTCCTGGCCGGTGCGCTGCTGAGCCTCCGCTGGCACGGAAGGATCGTCTGATGTCGTTCGACTGGCCGTGGGCCCTGGCGGCGTTGCTCGCCGTGCCGCTGCTCCTGGCCGCCCGCTGGTGGCTGAACAAGCGCCGCAAGCGGGCCGCGATCACCGTCTCCAGCGTCGCGCTGATCCGCGCGGCCCTGCCCGGGCGCAGCTCCTGGAAGCGCCGCATCCCGGTCTACCTCTTCCTGCTGGGCCTGCTCGCCCTGGCCGGCGGCCTCGCCCGTCCGCAGGCGTCCCTGGCGGTGCCCGCGAACAACACCTCGATCCTGCTCGCGATCGACGTGTCCGGCTCGATGTGCACCACCGACATCGCCCCGAACCGGCTCGCCGTCGCCACCGACGCGGCCCGCGAGTTCATCCGCGAGACCGACGACGGCACCCGCATCGGCCTGGTCGCCTTCTCCGGCATCGCGGGCCTGCTGGTCCCGCCGACCACCGACAAGAAAGCGTTGCTCGACGCCATCGACACCCTCAAGACGGCCCGCGGCACGGCGATCGGCCAGGCCATCCTGACCTCCATCGACGCCATCGCCGAAAGCAACCCGCAGGTCGCGGCCACCGGCGTCGACCTCGGCGACGGCCTCCCGGAAGCGACCGCCGACTACCAGCCCGACACCATCGTGGTCCTCACCGACGGCTCCAACACGACCGGCGTCGACCCGGCGACCGCCGCCGAACAGGCCGCCGCCCGCAAGATCCGCGTCTTCACGATCGGCTTCGGCACCACCCAGCCCGCCCAGATGATCTGCACCGCCGACCAGGTCAGCAGCGACTCCTTCTTCGGACAGGGCCCCCGCGGCGGTGGCGGCTTCGGCGGCGGCCGCAACCAGGAGATCGACGAGGAAGCCCTGACCAACGTCGCGGACGTCACCGGCGGGCGCTACTTCCGCGCCGAGGCCGCCGACGAGCTGAGCGACGTCCTCGCCGACCTGCCCCGCGAGATCGGCCTCCACAAGGAAGACGTGGAAGTCACCGTCTGGTTCGTCCTGGCCGGCGCCCTCCTGGCCTTCACCGGCGTCGGCCTCGCCCTCTGGTGGAACCGCGCACCGACGGTCATCGGTCAGAAGGCTCCGCCAGCGGGATCCCGTCCCGGAAGCTGAGGGACAGGGGAAACTCCACTGCCAGTTGGCGTTCGGCCACCTGGCGGCCGGCGATCGTCAGCGTGCCGGTCGCCTCGCAAGAGCCGGTGCGCACGAGCAGGAGCCGTCCGCCGCGGACGACGGCCACCAGCCCCTGCACCAGGATCGTCAGCTGGATGTGCAGGGTGATCGGCAGGGGCGGCAGGTCACCGATGTGGACGTCGACACCGGGCTGGTGGTCGAACGACAGCGTGTGGCTCGCCAGCTCGACGATCTGCTCACTGCCAGGGTCGGCGGCGGTCGCGACCGCAGCCTGCCGCAACGCGGTGTACTTGCCCCAGGCCTGGCCGAAGATGTCCTGCATACCCAGCTCCAGGATGCCCGCCGCCGCGCTGCCCACTTCCGACAGCACAGCCTTCTTGCCGGCGTCCGGCATGCGGCCCAGCGCGTCGACGACACCGTCCCCGGCCGCTCCGGACCGCACGGCCGTCGCCAGGGCGGACACGGCGTCGGCGGGACTGTCGAAGAAGATCGACCGGACGGTGGTGGCTTCTTCGGTCATGGTCACTCCCCGGAGATGCGGATGTCGGGTCGGCGGTCCCGCAGGGTCAGCCGGATCAGGCGGCGTGGGGCGGCATCCGGTTCGCTGATGGTCGCGGCCGGCCACGTCGCGGGCAGCACGGGAACAACCCGGACCCCGTCCGGCAGCTCGGGTTCGCCGCCGGCAGCGGGCCGTCGGCGTCGATCGATGAGCCGGCGGCCGCCGAGACGCGCGCCGGCGAACACGACCAGCAGCGCCGCGCCGAGGGCGACCCGCCAGCCGATCCCGCGAGCTGTCGTCCAGAAGCCGGCGGCTTCCTGCTTCGGCGCGGCGAGCACGTCGAGCGAGAGCAGTCCGTCGGTCGAGCCCTCCCCGCCGGTGCGGGTGTAGGCGACCTTCCACAGCACGGTTCCGGCACCGGGTGGCGCGGCGTCGGGCACCGCCACGTCGGCGACCCAGCCCCGCTCGGTCTCGTGGCAGGCCGCCATCGTGGTCTCGGTGAAGCCGGCACTGCACCCGGTGATGGTCACGTCCTGCGTCAGGGGCCGGTGCGCAACGGCCACCCGTCCGCCCGGTTCGGCGGCCGGCGGCTCGGGCCGCACCGAGAACGCCGGAACATCAACAGCGTCACCGGCCAGGATCCGGTAGGTGACCGTCCCGGCGTCGGTGACGGCGGTTCCCGCGTCCGTCCGAGCCGTCGCACTCCACCGCAAGGACTGCCGTCCGGGCCGCGCATCCTCCGGTACGACCACAGTGGACGACCGTCGGCCCCCGGACTTCCCGCAGGCGCTGCCGGCCTGCCCCGCAAATCCCGCCGTGCAGCCGGTGACGGTGACGCCGGGATCGAGGGCGGAAACGGTGACCGTCACGTCCTCGCCCGGGCCCGCCGACTCCGGATCGGTGACCACCACCAGGACCGGCACCCGGGCAGTCGTGTCGGGCGCCGCCGGGACGTCCGGCGTCGACGGCGTGTCCGGGGGATCGGTACGCGGCGTGCCGGTCGTGCGTGACGGCGTCGGCGGGGCCAGCACCCGGTAGGCGACAACGCCGGAGTCCGCGCCGGGTGTGCCGTCCGCGGTGAGTGACGCGACTCCCCACCTGAGCAGGGACGCACCGGGCTCGGCGTCCGCAGGCACACTGGTGCGGGCGAGCCACCGTTCCGGGGAGCGCTGGCACCGGCCACCCGGATCGCGCGGGAAGAAGCCGATGCAGTCCACGATGTCGACGCCCTCGACGAGCGACTCGAAGGCGAGCGTGACCTCGCCACCGGGGACGGCAGCGCGGGGCTGCACGGTCACCGCGAACCGCCGCTCGATCACGGTGATGTCCACCTCGACCACGCCGTCCGCCGTGCGGCCCTGCTCGCCGGGGCGCGTGCTGGAGTACACCAGATCCCATGGCAGTCGGAGTTCGGCGCCTGGTTGCGTACCCGGAGGAATGATGACCACCGCGACGCCGGAGGCGCTGCAGGGAGCGCGACCGTCGAGGGCCACGGCGCAGGTTTCGACGGTGACGCCGGGTGTCAGGCTGAGGAAGGTGACGCTGAGCGGCTGTCCGGGGCTCGCGGTGGTCGAGCTGGGCACGACGCTGAACTCGGGTGGAGGCGGCGGTGGCGCACGGACCGGCAGTTTGATCGTTCCGTCTGCCTCACCGAGCACTTGTTCCCGGAACGTGTAGGTGAGTTTCCACCCGAGGGTGACCTGACCGTCCTTGAGGTCGCGCGGGATCGGCACCTGCCCGAACTGCTTCGGCCGGGAGACACCGTCGCAGGCGGCGTCGCGCCCCGGCGCCGAGATCCCGCAATCGATGATCTCCAGTCCGGGCGTCACGGCGACGAAGGTGAGGCCGACCGTGCCTCCCGGCTCGGCCTCCGGGCGATCCGGCTCCACATCGAACCGGAGGATGGTGAAGTCCCTGGACCCGGGGAGCTCGCCCGGCTCCGGGACCAGATTGATGATCGGAGGTTTCTCCTCCTCGGCCTCAATCAGCAACAACCGCCAGTGCAGGGCGGCGGTGCGACCGGACGGGTCGGGCTCGGGCACGGTGACGGTCGCCTCCCAGAGCGGCCCGGCCGGGCACCGTGACACCGGTCCGGATGGTTGCTCGAACCAGACCTCGCAGCCCCGGATGGTCCAGCGGTCCTCGAGGTCCTTGTCCTTGAAGCCGACCGAGATCTGATCGCCGGGCACGCCGTACAGGCGTGAGGGGTCGACGGCGAAGGCACCCTCGGGCGGCGGAGCTTCCTCGCCGAGGGCAACGGGGGTGAGGCCGAGCACCAGCGTGACAGCAGCGCGCGGCAGCAGCGGAACCATGGCGCCTCCTCTCCGGAGGGCGGTTGCTCCGTCACCATCGACCCGGGGAAGCGCGAGGGCTGCCGGATCTCGGACAGCCGGCGAGATGCGGCACGTTCAGAAGAAGGTCCACAGGGCGGCCGACGAGATAACGATGAGGGCCAGGCCGGCCAGGACGAAGATGCGGGTCATCCAGCGGGCGGTGGCGATGCTGTCGCGCCGGGCGGCGAGCACTTGCTCGCGGGTGTCGGTGGTGAAGACGGTGAGGCCCTGGGGATTGGGCATCAGGAGCAGGGGCTCACCGGCGGGCAGGGCCAGGGCATAAACCTCACGGGCGTACGGGATGCGGGTCTCGGTGAGGGTGAGTTTTTCCCCGCGCCGGAGGTCGTCGATCTGGGGGCGCGGGACGAACGGGGGCAGGTCGGCCGGTGCGGCGGAGCGGTGGACCACGGTGGTCGTCTCGGTGACCCGGGGCTCCGGGCCGGACGTGTCCTCGAACAGCCGGGGGTCCAGGACCACGCGGCCGGAGTGGTCGCTGAAGGTGGGCGGTGCCGGTGAGGAGAAGTCGAGCAGCACGTCCTCGTGGACCTCGTCCGACCAGCTGCGGCTCGGCTCCCGCACCAGTCGTACGCGGTACCAGCTGCAGCGTGCGGCGCTGAGCGGGCCGGACTGGGGGCCCGCCGGGCCGTCGTCGACGATGCCCTCGGCCGCGATCCGGCCGGTGCCGGCGCGCCAGGAGGCGGCCGGGGACGGTGTGGTCCGGCGGATCGTCCGGACGGCGTGGAGGTCGCCCAGCATCAGCAGCTGCACGAGGCCGGCGACGACCAGCAGGCAGATCCCGAGACCCAGGACGAGGGCGGCGAACGTGGCCACGTCCTCAAAGTAGAGCTCCCTGTCACGCCGGGGTGGGGCGCCAGCCGAGGGCGGGGCCGAGGTGGCCGGCGATGTCGGTGAGGATCTGCACGTAGTCGTCGTGGTCGAAGGTGAACGGCAGGGCGAACGCAACCTCGTCGATCTCCCGGAAGGCCGCGTGGGCGTAGAGCTGCTCGGCGATCTGCTCGGACGTGCCGACCAGATCGGCCGCGAACATCATGCGGGCCGGTCCCTGTGGTGTTGCGGTGCGAGGGGTGCGCTTCTGGGCGTACGCCTCGTATTTGGCCTTCTGCTCGGCGGTTGCACTGTCGGTGGGGATGACGACCAGGCCCTGGGAGACGCGGGCCCGGTCACCGTCCGGGTGGTGGGCGCGGAACGCCCGGACGTGGGAGAGCTGGATGTCCGCGAAGTTCTCGGACTCCTCGGCCTTCACGACGCTGCTGGTCAGGAAGTTCATGCCGTTCTCGCCGGCCCACTGCGCCGAGCGCAGGCTCGCCCCGCCGTACCAGAGGCGGCGGCCCAGGCCGGGGGAGTGCGGCTGCACCCGGTCGGAAAAGACCTCAAAGCCCTCGATGCCGCTGAAGTCCGTGACCGGCTCACCGCGGACGGCCGTCAGCAGACGGGTCACGCGGTCGTAACTGAAGTTCTCGGCGTCGGCGGTGTCGGGGTACAGGGCGCTCTTGACCTGCTCGTAGTGCATCGGCGGGCCGACGCTGACACCCGGATTGAGCCGGCCGCCGGAGAGGATGTCGACGGTGGCCAGATCCTCGGCCAGGCGCAGCGGATTTTCCCAGCCGAGCGGGATCACCGCGGTGCCCAGCTCGATCCGGCTGGTGCGCTGCGTGGCGGCGGCGAGGACAGCAACCGGCGACGAGATGCCGTGCTGCAGGTGGCGGTGCCGGACCCAGGCGCTGTCGAAACCGAGCCGCTCACCCAGCTGGATGATCTCCAGCGTGGACTCGTGCCCGGCCCGGGGATCGTCGGGATCGAACAGGCCGATCGTGAGAAAGCCCAGCTTGCGCAGCGGTGACGACGGTACGGGCACAGCGGTTCTCCTCGTCGGTTCCAGCCGGCGCCGGGACGCGGGCGTTGATCCGATCCTCCGTCCCCGCGCCGCCGTCCGCCAGGCTGATCTTGTTCACAGCTTTGATGAAGTTGTTGCCGAAGTCGTTGACAGGACATTGACGGGGATGTAATTGTTCAGCGTCTTACCTATTACGGTCTGCCCCCACCGGCGCCTCCGTCCGAGCAGTGGAAGGTCCCCGTATGAAGCGCCGTTCCCGACTCCTCGCTGTCCTCACCACCAGTGTTGTCGTGGGCACCCTGGGTGTCCTCGGTATCACCAACGCTCTTGCTGCCACGTCCGGGCCGATCACCGGTCTCGGTGGCAAGTGTGTCGACGTCGCCTCGGCCAGCTCGGCCAACGGCACGGCCGTGCAGCTCTACGACTGCAACGGTTCCGGCGCCCAGAGCTGGACGGTCGGCAACACCGACAACACCGTTCAGGCTCTGGGCAAGTGCCTGGACGTCGCCGCGGCGTCCACCGCCAACGGTGCGAAGGTTCAGCTGTACGACTGCAACGGCTCGGCCGCCCAGAAGTGGACGGCGTCGGCCGGCACGCTGGTCAACACCGGGTCGGGCAAGTGTCTCGACGCCACCGGGCAGAGCTCGGCCAACGGCACCCAGCTGCAGATCTGGTCCTGCACCGGCACCGCCAACCAGGCCTGGTCGCTGCCGGGTGGCGGAAGCACCCCGCCGCCGTCCTCGGGCCTGAACCCGGCGGTCGCGCCGGGCGGCAACTTCAACCTCGGCATCTGGCAGCTGCAGTTGCCGGTCGGATCGCCGGGCTCGCCCACCACGATTCCGTCCTCGCAGCTCAAGGGGGCCAACGGATACGTCAACCCGACGTACTTCTTCACCGACAAGACCGACGGCTCGATGACGTTCTGGGCGCCCGAGAAGGGTGTCACCACGCCGAACTCGAAGTACGCGCGGTCCGAGCTGCGGGAGATGAACGCCAACGGCAGCGCCGCGGACTGGAAGCTCGCCGGCTCGCACAAGCTCAACGCCACCCTGCGGATCCCGAACGTCACCAAGAACGTCTGCGTCGGGCAGATCCACCTGGGCTCCGGCGGTCCGTCGACCAAGCCGCTGGTCGAGCTCTACTACCGGCCCAACGGCGACATCTACCTCGGTACGGAGAACTCGCCCGACGGTGGCCAGACCCTGCACAAGGTGGGCAACGTGCCGCTGGGCACCAAGTGGAGCTACACCATCGCGGTCTCCGGCGGTAACAAGATCAACCTGACCGTGAACGGGAGCACGACCAGCTACTCGATCCCGTCCTCGTTCAACCCGTACGGCATGTACTTCAAGGCCGGTTCGTACAACCAGTCCTCGTCCGACAGCACCACGAACGGCGCGAAGGTCAAGTTCTACGTCCTGAACGTCACCCACGGCTGACACGGCCGGGGCGGCCAGGGGCATAGTGATCTGTTGTGACGGACACTTCTGCCCCTGGCTGCCCCACCATGACGCGCCTCTACGAGGGTGGCGCCGTGGTGGCCGAAGGTTTCGGCGCACACGAGATCTCCGACCAGCTCGCCGAGCATCCCAAGGCGGTGCTGTGGCTCGACCTCTTCGACCCGGAGGAGAGTGACCTCCGGTCGGTCGCGGCGGAGTTCAACCTGCACCCGCTGGCCGTCGAGGACGCCGTGCACGACCACCAGCGTCCCAAGCTCGACCGCTATCCGGGTCACCTCTTCATGAACGTCTACTCGGTGCACGTGCAGACCGAGGGTGACGTCCCGGTGCTGCACAAGGGTGAGATCAGTGCGTTCATCACCGAACGCGCGCTGATCACCGTCCGCAAGTCGGAGGTCGACCTGACCAGGCTGATCCGGCGCTGGGATGCCGACGCCGCGCTCAGCGCGACCGGCGGGGTCGGCTTCCTGGTCTACGGCCTGCTCGACGTCGTGGTGGACGGGCAGTTCGCCGCCGCACGAGAGCTCGACGTGGCGATGGACAAGACCGAGGACACCATCCTGGAGGAGGGCGGCGCACCCCGCAGCGTGCGGATGTACGGCTTCGCCCTGCGCAAGACGATCGCCGCGCTGCGTCGGCCGGTCGCCCCGATGGCCGACCTCATCGCCGACGTGATGCGCGCCGACACCAGGCTCGTCGACGAGAACCTCGAGCCGTACTACCGCGACGTCGACGACCATGCCCGGCGGGCCACGGAGACCATCGACAGTGCCCGCGAACGCATCAACGGGCTGCTCGAGGCCGATCTCAACGAGCAGAGCAACGCCCTCAACGACGTCACCCGCAAACTGGCCGCCTGGGCTGCGATCATCGCCGTGCCGACCGCGCTGACCGGGTACTTCGGGCAGAACGTGCCGTACTGGGGGTACGAGAAGTTCTGGGGTTTCCTGTTGAGCACCGGCCTCATCGTGTTCTCGGCCTCGGGGCTCTACCTCTATCTGAAGCGGCGCGGCTGGCTGTGAGATCGCGTACCCTGCCCGAGGATCTTCAACGGGGGAGGGATCGATGCTCGCGCTCGTGCTCGGCGCCGTGCGCGCCCGGCTGGCCCAGGCGCTGACCCTCCTGGTCCTGACCGGGTTGATCGCCGCCGTCGCCGCGGCGGGTCCCTGGTACGCCCTGGCCGCCGGATCGCGTGCGGCCGACGGCGACGTGGCCTCGGCACCCGCCTCGCAGCGCACCCTCTCGGTCCGCAAGATCGCGTCGACCAACGGTCTGCCGGAGCCGGCCGTCGAGACGTTCGCCGGCGCCGTCCGCGGGCTGCTGCCGCTCACCGGGCTCCAGCCGGTGCTGGGCATGACCGTGGGTCTCGCGGTCGACCGGGGTGACGCGCGGCCGTCGATGTCGGTGTCCTACCGGGAGAACTTCTGCGACCACGTCCGGCTCACCGGGGGATCCTGCCCGGCCGCCGCGTACGAGGGGGCCATCAGCCAGGACGCCGCCGAGCAGCTGGGACTGCGGCTCGGTGACAGCCTGAAGGTGCAGGCCTCGCAGAACACCCTGCCGGTGACGTTGAAGGTCGTCGCCACCTACGTGGTCGTCGATCCCGCCGGTTCCTACTGGAGCAACAAGCTGTACCGGGCCAACGGGGGCATCGAGCCGGCCTTCACCGTTCTCGACACCTTCACCGACGACCAGCTCACCGGGCCGACCATCACCTACGACGTCGAGGTGCCGGCCGAGCTGATCCGGGGCGACGACGGCTTCGACCTGGGCACCCGGCTGTCGGCCGCCGACAGCGCGTTCACGCAGGCGGACCTGCGGCTGGTCAACCCGACCTGGATGCTGCTCGCCACCATCGCCCGGGACAGGGACACCATCCGCGACGGCGTGGTCGTCGCCCTGGGCCAGGTGCTCGTCCTCGGCCTCTTCGCGATCGGGCTGGCCGGGCGGTACACCGGCCGGGAGCGCCGCGGAGATGCCGCCCTGCTCAAGCTGCGCGGCAGCACACGCCGGGGTCTGCTCGGGCTGGCGCTGGGCCAGCACCTCGTGCCGATGCTCGCGGGTGCGCTGCTCGGTGCACCCCTCGGCTTCCTGCTGGCCCGGCTGCTCGCCGGTCCCGTACGCGGCGACGACGACCGCCTCCTCGCACTCGGGCTCGCCGCCGCCGCGGTCGGCGCCACCCTGCTCGGCGGTCTGCTCGTCCTCACCGTGCTCGAGGCGGCCGTGCTGCGTATCCCGGTCGCCGGACTGATCGGCCGGGCGGCGTCCGGGCGCCGCGACTGGCGGGCCGACGTCATCGACCTGGTCCTGCTGGCGGTGGCGGTCGGTGCCACCTACCAGGTCCGGGCGGGGCAGAGCACCGGTGGCCTGGCGTTGGTCGCACCGGCCCTCGTCGCCCTCGCCGTGGCCCTGCTGTTCGCCCGCCTGCTCGGCCGTCTCGCCGACCGGGTGGGTGGTGCCGCCCTGCACGCCGGCCGGTTGCGGCTCGGTCTCACCGCGGCACAGGCGTCGCGGCGGCCCGGCATCGACCGCGTCTTCGCCCTGGTCGCGGTGGCGGTCGCGATCTTCGTCAGCACCGCCGGTGTCTGGTCCGCCGGACGGGAGGCCCGCGTCCAGCGCAGTGAGGTCGAGCTCGGCGCCACCCGGGTCCTGAGCGTGCAGGCTTCCAACCGCACCGCGCTGGAGGCCGCGGTTCGCCGGGCCGACCCGGGCGGGAAGAACGCCATGGCCGCGGTCATCGACCGCGAGAGCGTGCCCCCGGTGGTCGCCGTGGACACCTCGCGGCTCGCCGCGATCACCCGCTGGCGTCCCGAGTACGGTTCGCTGACCACACTGGCTCAGGCGGGTGACGCCCAGCCGTTGCCCCCGCCGGCGATGGTGACCGGCACCGGGCTGACCCTGCGGATGACCAACGACGCCAAGGGTCCGATCCGGGTCTCGGTCGTCCTCCAGCACGAGGGCACCGGCATCGCCCACGTTGTCACCTTCGGACCGCTGAAGCGCGGTGAGCACACGGTCCGCAGACCGGTGGAGGGCTGCACCGAGGCGCCCGGCTGCCGGCTCGTGCGCTGGCAGCTCGTCGGCACGGACAGTGAGAGCGCGCTTCCGCCGGTCTCCGCCGCCGTCACCCTGACCGGGCTGAGCCAGCAGGGGCCGGACGGGACGGTCCTCGACGGAGCGGCCCTCGGCGACTCCCGCCGGTGGCGGCCCGACTTCCGCGGCGCCGGCGTGGACGTCTTCGCCGCGGACGGCCGCCTGAAGCTCGTGATGGACCGCAACGAGGCGGGCGTCCCGCTGGTCGGCAACAAGGTGTACGCCGTGGACGCCGCCCTGCCGCTGCCGATCGTGCTGGCCGGTGAGTCGCCGCCCGCCTGGCAGTTCAGCGACCCGATCCTCTACTCCTTCGGTGGCGCCGCTGTCCGCGTCCGGGTCGCCGGGACCGCCTCGGTGCTGCCCGTCGTCGGCCGGGACGGCGTACTCGTCGATCTGGAGACGGCCCGGCGGGTGGCGGCCGAGGGTGACCTCGGCGGAACTTTCCAGGTCTGGCTGGCCGCGGACGCACCTGATTCCGTGGTGGACGCCCTGCGTGCCAACGGCCTGACCATCCTCGGCTCGGACGACGTGCCGGAGCGGGCCGCCCTCCTCGGTGACCAGGGCACCGCCGTCGCCGCGACGTTCGCGCTGCTCGCGGCGTCGGTGGGCCTGCTGCTCGCCGCCGCAGCCATGGCGGTCGCGGCGGCCGTCGAACGCGGCCGCCAGGCCGAGCAGCTGCTCGCGCTGCGGGTGCAGGGCATGTCGCTGAAGAACGCGGTCGCCATCGGGTACGCCGGGAGCGGCGCGCTGGTCGTCGCCGGGCTGCTGACCGGTCTCGTGGCCGCGGCGATCGCCCGTCCCGCCGTCGGCGTCCAGGTCCGGCCGTTCACCGACGGCTGGAACCTCGTGCCCCCTCCCGGCGCCCTCGGTGCCGCGGCCTTGCTCCTGGCCGGCCTGGTGGCCCTGCTCGTGCTCGGTGTGACCGGCTGGCTGTCGGTCCGTCCCCTCGTCCGTACCCTGCGCCGGAGCGGCCGATGATCTCCCTGGTGCTGGCGATGATGTGGAGCCGCCGCGGTCAGGCGGTGACCCTCGTGCTGCTGGCGATGGTGAGCGTGGCGGCCGCCGTCGCCGCGCCCGCCTACGTCGAGGCGGCCGACCGCGCCGTCGCGGCCGGTCAGGTGGCCACCGCCCTGCCGCGCGAGCGCAGCCTGGTGGTGAGCAAGCTCGAGGACGCCCGCAAAACCGAGGAGGGCGCCACACTCAGCTTCTCCAACCTCGGTCCGGCCATCGTCGCCTTCCCCGGCTTCACCAACGTGTACGCGGCCGAGTACGCGACTTTGGGCATCGAGCCGGACCCGAAACTGCGGTCACGCTTCGTCTATCGCCAGGACGTCTGCCCGCACCTGACGATGGTCACCGGTCGCTGCCTGATCGGCGAGGGTGAGGTGGTCATCGGCGAGGCGACGGCGAAGCGGCGCTCCCTGGCCGCCGGTGACCGCATCGAGCTCACCTTCGCGAAGTTCAGCGACGACCCGCGGACCCCCCAGTTCATCCCGTCGGGTGAGCCGAGGCGGGTCACCGTCGCGGGTGTCTACCGGGTGCCCCGGCCGGACGAGATCTACTGGGGAACACACGGCTACTTCGCCGCCGACCCCGGTCCGCGTCCGGGTGAGCCGGTCTTCACGGACTTCGAGACGCTCAACCTGATGGACCACGGCGCCACCACACTGTCCATCGACAGCGCCGCCCGGCCGGGTGCCCTCGACGTCGACAAGCTGGACGATGTCCAGGCGGCCCTGGACGGCGTCCGGAAAGTCACGATCGACATCGGCGCCGGTGTTCAGACCGACACCGGCATCCCCGACCTGCTGGCCCGCATCGACAGCGGCCGTGCCGCCGCCCGCACGATCGTGCCGGTCATCGCCGTGCCGCTCGTGCTGCTCTCGTGTTTTGTCATCTTCCTGGCGGTCGGTTACGGCGCCGACGGCCGCCGCCCGGAGCTCGCCGTCGTGGCCCTGCGCGGCACCCGCTGGTGGGAACGCTGGTGGCTGGCCACCGGCGAGAGCCTGCTCGCCATCCTGCTGGGCTCCCTGCTCGGCTGTCTCGCCGGGCAGTTGCTCGTCAACCTGATCGCCGCCGCCGTCTTCCCCGGCTCCGGGTCGGCGGCCGCCTGGTCGTCACTCCAATACGCCCCGATCGCCGCGGTCGCCGCCGTGCTGGCCGCGCTGCTCGCCCTGCGCCGGCAGCTGCTCAGCCCGGTCGCGGTGCTGCTGCGCCGGCTGCCGACGGCCGGCCGCCGCCCGCCCGTCCTCGACCTGGTCGCCGGTCTGCTGGCGATCGTCACCGGCGTCCAGCTCCAGCTCTCGGGTGACCCGACCGGCGCCGGACTCTTCGCCCCGGCGCTGATCCTGTTTGCGCTGGCCCTGATCGTCGCCCGGGCCCTCCTGCCGATCGTCACACGTGCGGCCGTCCGGTGGCTGCGCCGCGGTCACCTCGGTGTGGCGCTGGCCGGCCTCCAGCTGTCCCGCCGGACCGGCGCCCGGACGCTCTTCGCCATGCTGGTCGCCTCCGTCGCCGTCGCGGCCTACGCGGCCAGCGCCGCCGATGTCGCCGCTCGGGACCGGACCGTGCAGGCGGATCTCGGCACGGGCGCGGCCCGCATCCTCACGGTCGCCGACACCACGCCCCAGCAGCTGATCACCGCGGTCCGCGCCGCCGATCGGGACGGCACCTTCGCGATGGCGGTCGCCCGCACGCCCGGCAGCGGCACGAACGAGCTGCCCGGACTCGCCGTCGACGCCACGCGCCTGGCCGCCGTCGCCGCCTGGGCCCCCGGACAGGAGCCGGCGGCCGAGGTCGGGAAGGCACTGCACCCCGACGCCCCGGCACCGGTGGTCATCCGCGGCCGGGACGTCGACGTCGAGGTCACCACGACCGGCCTGTCGGACACCGCACCGCTACGGCTGAGCGTGACCGTCACGTCGGTCACCGGTCTGGGCTCCAGCGTGGTCGCGCTCGGTCAGCTCCAGCCGGGCCCCTACCGGTACGGGCTGCGCGTACCGGTGTGCGCCCAGCGCTGCCGCGTCGACGGGCTGCAGATCACCACCATCGACGGCACGAACAGCATCCGCGGCAGCATGACGGTGACCTCGATCGGCAGCATCAATCCGGTGGCCGGAGCCGTCAGCGCCACCGAGCTCGCCGACCCGGCCCGCTGGCGCATGACCGAGCACGGCAAGCTCTCCGCCGCGCCGGACGGCCTCCGGGTCGACCTCGACGCCCCGAACGGGCTCGGTGACGGCGCCTGGATCCAGCCGGTGGACACGCCGTACCCGCTGCCCGTGGCGGCCACCGGCGGTGCGGACCCGGAATCGGTGACCGGCCTGGACGGTGAGGTGCTGCCCGTGACCCGGATCGCGCAGCTCGACGCGGTGCCGCGGCTCGGCGTCCGCGCCGTGCTGAGCGACCTGGAATACGTCGACCGGGCGGCGACCGCAGCGACCCGGGCCACGCAGCCCGAGGTGTGGCTGGCGCCGGACGCACCGGCCGATGCCGTGGACCGCCTCGCCGCGCAGGGCCTCGTCATCACCGGCGACACCCGTGCCTCGGACATCAACGACCAGTTGCGGGAGCAGGGCCCAGCGCTGGCGCTCTGGTTCTACGTGCTCGCCGGTGTCCTGTCGACGCTGCTCGCGGCCGGTGCCCTGATCCTGGCCGCGACCGTGGACCGGTCGCGGCGGATCGAGGACCTGTCCGCGTTGCGGGCGCAGGGCCTGAGCAAGCAGGCCGCCGGGCGGGCGACGCTGTGGACGTACCCGATCCTGGCGCTCTTCGCCGTGGTCACCGGCGTGGGCATCGCCCTCGCCGGCTGGGGAATCACCGGCTGGACGCTGCCGCTGGCCGGGCTCGACCCGCCGCCGCTGCCGTTCCCCGGCTGGCCGCGGCCGCTGGTGCTGGCCGGCGTCGCGCTGCTGATGCTCGTCGTGCTCGCCGGGGTGGCTCTGCTGACCGGCCGGGATCTGCGGCGCCGGGTGCGCGCCGCGGGCGTCAACGGAGGAGAAGGCCGATGAGGACGCTGGAAGTCGTGGCGGCGGACGTCGCGTACGGCGACGGGGTGCCGGTGCTGCGCGACGTGACGGTGACGGTCCGCCCGGGTGAACTGCTCGCGGTGACCGGCCCGTCCGGCGCGGGCAAGACGACGCTGCTCGCCGCCATGGCCGGGCTGCTGCGCCCGGCGGCCGGCCGGGTGCTGGTCGACGGCGAGGAGCTGCGCGACCGCGACCAGGGTGTGGGGCTCGGGGTGGTGCTGATCCCGCAGGAGAACGGCCTGGCGGCGATCCTCACCGCGGCGGAGAACGTCGCGGTGGCGATGATCGCCACCGGCGGGTCCACGGCCGACGCCCGACGTGGGACCAGCGAGTCCCTGGAGAAGGTGGGCCTGGCGGCGCAGGCCGACCAGCTCATCGACGAGCTCTCCGGTGGCCAGCAGCAGCGTGCGGCGATCGCCCGCGGGCTGGCGCTGCACGGCGACGTGCTCCTCGCCGACGAGGTGACCAGTGAGCTCGACGCCGCCAACCGGCAGAAGGTCATCGAGCTGCTGCGGGCCGAGGCCGCCCGCGGGGCCGCGGTCGTCTTCGCCACCCACGACCCGGAGGCGGCGGCAGCGTGCGATCACGAGCTGCACCTCGCCGACGGCGACGCGACTCTGCTGCGCTAGACGGGTGTCAAGCTGAACGGATGGAACGACTGACGCACCAAGCCCGGCTGGAGTGGGACGGCTCGACGGGGGAGGGCTACCGCTTCTATCCCCGCGCGCACTCGGCGACGGCACCACCCGCGGATGTCGAGCTGCGGCTCAGCGCCGACCCGCACTTCCGGGGTGACGCCGGTCTGCTCAACCCCGAACAGCTGGTCGTGCTGGCGGCGAGCTCGTGCCAGCTGCTGTCGTTCCTGTCGCTGGCCGCGCGGCGGCACCTGGACGTCGTCCGATACACCGACGATGCGACCGGGCACCTCAGCGAGGACCTGCGCCGGGCCCGGATCGAGCTGATCGAGCTGGCCCCGGTCATCCACGTCGCCGCGGGCACCGACGAGGCGCTGGTGCTCGAGCTGGTCGAGCAGGCGCACACCGAGTGTTACATCGCCAACTCGCTCAACTCCACGGTGACGATCAGGGCAACCGTGCTCAGCCGCCCGGAACCAGCGTGACCGTGCCGTCCTCGTGCTCGACGGTGAAGAGCGTGCCGGGCGGGTAGTTGCCCAGCACCTCCGGTGGCAGCTGCACCGTGCCGTCACCGGCGACCACCGCGAAGTCCTGCCCGTCGCGGCCCTCGGCACCGACCCGGCCGTCACGGATCGTCACCGCGCGGCCCAGGCGCGCGCCGACCTCGTTGTCGTGGGTGACCACGACGATCGTGGTCTGCCGCTCGGCGTTGACCGTCTCCATGGCCTCGAGGACCTCGTTGCGACCGGCCGTGTCCAGGCGGCTCGTCGGCTCGTCCACCAGCAGCAGCCCCGGACCCGCGGCGATGCCGACGGCGAGGGCCGCCCGCTGGCGACCGCCCGGGGTCAGCTCGGCCAGCCGGGCCCGGCCGCGCCCCGGCAGGCCCACGAGGTCGAGGATGCGGTCCGGGTCGTCGAGCTTGATGCCGCGCGTGTTCGCGGCGCGGCGCTGGGCCAGCCAGATGTTGCGGTGCAGCGACGCGTACGGCAGGAGGTTGCGTGCAGCGCCCTGGAGCACCACGCCGACCTCGGTGCCGCGCAGCCGGGACACCTCACCGTCGGACAGCTTGCCCATGTCGTACGTACCGATGTTGATCCGGCCGGCCGACGGGCGCATCAGCCCCGCGAGCAGGGCGATCAGCGTCGACTTGCCCGACCCCGACGGCCCGACCAGGGCGAGCGTCTCACCCGGCGCGATCGAGAGGTCGACACCGGCCAGCGCGACCACGTCACCGGCCTCGGCCCGATAGATGTGCACCACGCGGCGGCAGGCGACGGCAAGTCCGTTCATGGCCTCACGCTAGCGAAGATCCGTTCACCACAGGTACCCACGGACACACCTCAACCTCGGGCAGGCCCCGCAGGTCGCTCGCCGGTGTCCGGCCCTGAGCCCTTAGGGTGGTGGCGTGCGTGACATCGCGGTGTTCTCCGGGAGTGCCCACCCGGAACTGGCGGCCGAGATCTGCGAGCACCTCGGTGTGCCGCTGCTCCCCACCAAAACCTCCCGTTTTGCCAATGACTGCATCGAGGTCCAACTCCAAGGCAACTGCCGCGAACGAGACGTCTTCCTGATCCAGCCGCTCGTCCCACCCGTCCAGGAACATCTGGTCGAACTGCTCTTCATGCTCGACGCCGCGCGAGGTGCGTCGGCCGGGCGGATCACCGTGGTGCTGCCGCACTACGCGTACGCGCGCAGCGACAAGAAGGACGCGCCGCGCATCTCCATCGGTGGCCGTCTGGTCGCCGACCTGCTCCAGACCGCGGGAGCCCACCGGATCCTGGCGATGACCCTGCACTCACCGCAGGTCCACGGGTTCTTCAGCGTGCCGGTCGACCACCTGCACGCCCTGCGCGAGCTGGCCCACCACTTCCGGGGGTACGACCTCAGCAACACCGTCGTCGTCTCCCCGGACCTCGGCAACGCCAAGGAGGCCGCGGCCTTCGCGCGGATGCTCGACATCGAGGTCGCGGCCGGCGCCAAGCAGCGTTTTGCCGACGACAAGGTCGTGATCAGCTCGGTCATCGGTGAAGTCGCCGACCGCGACGTCATCGTCCTGGACGACGAGATCGCCAAGGGCAGCACCGTCTTCGAGCTCCTCGACCGCCTCCGTGAGCGCAATGTCCGCAGCGTGCGCGTGGCGTGCACCCACGGGCTCTTCACCGCCGGCGCGGTCGCGCGGCTGTCGGCGGAGAAGGACATCGAGGAGATCGTCTCCACCAACACGGTGCCGATCCCGGCCGCCAGCCGTACGGACAAGCTGACCGTGCTGTCGGTCGCACCGGCGCTGGCTGAAGCCATGCGGCGCATCCACAACGGCGAGTCGGTCAGCGCGCTCTTCGCATGACCTCCCCGGAGGCCGTCCTCACGGCACTGCTGGCGATGCAACGGCAGTCGTGGGAGCAGGGTGTGGCCGCGCAGGCCGCCCTCGACCTCGGCCGCCACGACCTGGCGCTGCTGCTCGCGGAGGCGGCGGTCACCCGTCAGGCGGCGGACGGGCGGCTCGGCGACGTCGACGGTGAGGCCGGTGCGGTCAACGGGGCGGCGTGCGGGGAGGCGGTGCTCGCTGCTTCCCGGCGTACCGGGGGAGAGATTTTTGCGGCGGCGGCCCGGCGGCAACTCGCCTGGCTGACCGGCGACGCACCCCGGGCCGCCGACGGCACGCTGTTCCACCTGCTCGGCGGCCGGGAGGTGTGGGCGGACACGGTTTACATGGTCGTGCCGTTCCTGGCGCTCTCCGGCCGGGCCGACCTCGCGGTCGCCCAGGTCGAGGGGCATCGCCGGCGACTGTGCCGGGACGGCCTCTACGCCGCGGTGTGGTCCGAGGAGACCGGCTCGCTGCGCCGCGCCGACCGCTGGGGCGGCGGCAACGGCTGGGTGGTCGCCGCGATCGCCCGGACCCTGCGCCTGGTCCCGGCCCTGCCGCAGCGGGACGTTCTGGCTGCCCACGCCCGTGAGGTGCTCGACGCCTGCCTGGCCCTGCGCCGCCCCGACGGGCTCTTCCACGACGTGCTGGACGACCCGTCGACGTTCCGCGAGACGAACGCGGCCCAGATGTTCTCCTACGCCGCGTCGGCCGGCGCCGCGGACGGCTGGCTCCCCGCGAGCTATGCGGACACAGGGCGGGATCTGCTCGCCGCGGCGTCCCGTGAAGTCGACGGCCACGGTGTCGTCCGCGGCGCCTGCGGATCGCCGACCTTCGATGCCTCGGGCACGTCTGCCGAGGCCCAGGCGTTCCACCTGCTCGCCAGAGCCGCCGCCGGGCTGCGTCGATTCGGCCCCTCGGACTGATCCTGTGTCCATCCCCCGGTCGGGGGACGGGCCCACCCATGTTCAGTTCGATCTCCAGGCGCATGCGGGCAGCGCGGTTTCTCACGATGAAAACGTGTGCCAGGCTGGCCAGCGCAAGATCCGGACTGCTCCGGCCCGAACACCCTGCGCAAACGGCGGGCCGGGGTCTCGAGCACCGCGGAGGACACGTGGCAAACATCGAAACGTCCCTCAAGGAAGCGATGACGATCGAAGGCGCCATCGGTGTCGCGCTCGTCGACTACACCAGTGGCCTGACCCTCGGCGTGCTGGGCGGCGGCCCCAACATGGACATGACCATCGCGGCGGCCGGTAACACCGACGTCGTCCGGGCCAAGGTCCGCACCCTCGAGATGCTCGGCCTGTCCGACTCGATCGAGGACATGCTGATCACACTGGACAGCCAGTACCACCTGATCCGCCTGCTGGAGAAGTCCCGCGGCGGCGACGCCCTCTTCCTCTACCTCGCGCTGAGCAAGAGCCGCGCCAACCTCGGCCTCGCGCGGCACCAGCTCCGCAAGATCGAAGCCGACCTCGACGTATGACGGCCCCGCCCCGCAGCATGTCGGAGATCGTCACCACCGCGGTGGCGGACTTCCGCGCGCTGGTCCCCGACTGTGTCGCGGCGGGCCTGGTCGACATGTCGACCGGGATGCTCCTCGCCGTCGACACCCTCGACGACCACCCCGGCGAAGTTCTCGACTTGCTGGCCGCGGCCACGTTCGACCTCTTCCAGGGGCGCAACGTGGTCATGATCGAGGACATCTTCAAGGCCCGCCGCGGCGTCACGAGCGACCGGCACTACTTCCAGGAAATCGTCGTCAACAGCGACCACCTGGTCCATCTCTTCCTGCGCAGCGCGAAGAACCAGGACATCGTCGCCGTCCTGGTCTGCCGCCGCGACACGAAGGTCGGCATGCTCTTCGCCCAGGCCCGCATCGTGATGAAACAACTGGAAGACGGCTTCGGCGCCTGACATGTCCCTGGAGAACGCGGTCCGCATCCCGGGCGCCTACGGTGTGGCCCTCATCGCGGCCGGCACTCCGGCGCTGACCTGGTGGACCGGCGGCAACCCCCCGGCCCCCGCGGAGGTCAAGGCGGCGGCGGGTGTCGCGCTTTCCGCCCTGGCCCTGGTACGCCTGAACGCCACCGACACACTCGACGACATCCTCATCACCAGCACAACGGCGTTCCACGTCCTCCGCCTCGTCCGGGGCGAGGACGGCTCCGACCAGGTCGCCCACCTGATGCTCCGCCGGGCCGGCGCCAACCTCGCCATGGCCCGCCGCGAGTTCCGCGCCCTGACCGAGGGACCGCTCCCGGCGAACCGTCCCGGCCGCCACGCCAAACCCCCGGAGCCCGAGCCGGCGGCCGGCTCTGTGCAGCCGGCACGGACCGTCTCGGGTCTGGGCTGGCCCGACGACCGGGCGACGGCGGACCACCGGACGGCCGCACCGACCCTGCCCGGCCGGCACGGCCCACCTTCGAAGGCTCCGGCTCCGGCTCCGGCTCCGGCTTCAACTTCAACTTCGATCCCGGCTCCGGGACCGGAATCGTCGGCCTCTGCCGAGTCGGCCACGGCCTCTGTCGGGCCGGCCCCGGGCCTGGCCCCGGTCCCGGCTGAGCCGGCCACGACCCCGGCCCCGGCCCCGGCCCCGGCCCCGGCTGGGCCGGCCTCGGCCTCTGCCGAGCCGACCACGGCCTCTGCTGAGCCGGCGTCGGATCCTGCCGAGCTGGTGGGCGACGCCGAGGGTGAAGCCGGAGACGAACGGCCACGCCTGCCGCGGAGGCGGCCGGGCAACCGCAACGGCCTGCCCGCCGCGGCCACCGCGGGTGAGCCGGGCACCCCCGCGGCCTGGCTGGGGATGTTCGGGCAGCCGTTCGGCAACGACGAGGCCGTCCTCGAACGGGTCCTGGGCAGCCTGAAGCACCTCTGAAGCAGCGAAAGAAGAGAGACGAGACGTGCACAGCGCGACCACCGACCAGCAGTACAAGGCCATTCGCGGGGAGCTCTCCGCGCTGCGGCATCAGGTGACCGGCGTGCAGGGGTGTGTCATCGCCGGCGTCGACGGTCTGCTGATCCTGCACGACACGATGCCCGGCACCGAGCCGCACGATCTCGCCGCGCTGGCCGCGGGTGCGCATGGCATCAGCCGGACCTGCGGCAGCGCCCTGAACCAGGGTGGTTTCCACGAGTGCACGATCCGCAACCACCAGGGTTACCTGGCCGTCTACGCGGTCGGCGACCTCGCCCTGCTGGCCGTGCTCGGTGACAGCGGCCTCAACATCGCCCGCCTCCATCTGGAGGCCCGGCAGGTCACCGGACGGTTGGCGAAGCTGCTCGAGCTCAAGCCCCTCCAGGACTCCCACCCGCTGGACGGGCGCACCGAGCCCATAGGCTGACCCCGACATCGGGGAGGGTGAATGCGGAGAACCGTGGGTGCCCTGACGCTCGGACTGGGCGCGGGCCTGGGCATCGGCATGCTGGGCGGCCGCGCCCTCGGCTGGCCGGCACTGGTCCTGCTCGGAATCGGCGCGGCTCTGCTGATCATGAGCATCGGTGACGCTCCCCGTCCCGCGGAGGCGCAGCCCGCGCGGCCCGCGCGGCCCGCGCTGGCCGGGCTGGGTGAGCGAACCGAGCAGATCCTGAAACTGGCCGAGGAACAGGCCGAGGACCACGTCCGCCAGGCCCGCGAGGAAGCCCGCCGCATCGTGGCCGAGGCCCGCGCCGGTCACCTCCCGGACTGACCGACCGGCTTCGCCCGGCGACGGATGCGGACTGACCGGCCCCGCCCGGCGACGGATGCGGACTGATGGGGACCGGGCGGCTGCGCTGCGAACGGATCGGGACCGGGCGGCGGTGCCTTACTGGCCGGTCGAGCCGGGGAGCGGCTGCGGGCCGCAGAGCGACCGGATCGCCCCGAGCAGCGTCGATCGTGTGAACGGCTTCTCGACCAGCATGCTGTTCGCGTCCAGATGCAGCTGCGGGCCGAGCGAGGCCGCGGTGTACCCAGACATGTACAACACGGGCAGGTCCGGGTGGTGGGTGCGCAGCGCCGAGGCCAGCTCGGGTCCGGTCATCGCCGGCATGACGACGTCGGTGATGAGCAGGTCCGGGTGCGCACCGGAGGCCACCTGGGTGACCGCCATCAGCGCATCGGTCGCCACCGTGATCTCGTACCCGGCCGGTGCGATGAGGCGCTGCACCAGCTGGGCCACCTCGGGCTGGTCCTCGACGATCAGGACGCGGCCGATCACGGACGTGCGGCGGTCGACGGCCGAGGCCGGGCGTTCCTCGGCGGCGGGCAGGTAGAGGTGGACCGTGGTGCCCATCCGCGGCTGCGACTCCAGCGCGATGTGCCCGCCGATTCCCTGGACGATGCCGGCCGCGGTGGCCAGGCCGAGACCCGCGGCTGTCGGGCGGGTGGTGAAGAACGGTTCGAGGGCACGCCTGCGGGTCTCGTCGGTCATGCCGACGCCGGTGTCCTGGATGACCATGTGGACGAGGCGGCCGGTCGGGGCGCCCTCGGCGAGCTGCCCCGGTTCGACGACCTCGTTGGTCGCGGCGACGCGGAGCATGCCGCCGTGCAGCATGGCGTCGCGGGCGTTGGCGGCCAGGTTGACCAGTGCCTGCTCCAGCGGGCCGCGTTCGGCTCGCACGGGCCAGACGTCGGGGCCGAACGCCAGGTCGAGACCGATGCGCTCGCCGAGCGTACGGCTGAACAGGCTCTGGACGTCGGTGAGCAGGTCGGGGATCGGGATGATCTCCGGCCGGTTGCCCTCGGTCCGGCCGAAGGCCAGGAGCTGGTGGGTCAGGGTCCGCCCGGTGTTGACCGCCTCCATGATGTCCTTGGCCATCTGGTGCTGCGGTGAGCCCTCGGCGGTCGTCGTCGCGATCATGTCGGCGGAGCCCTGGACGACCGTCATCAGGTTGTTGAAGTCGTGCGAGATGCCGCCGATGAGCTGGCCCATGCTGTCGAGCCGGCGCAGGTGGTCGAGCTGGCGCTTGAGACCGCGGGCGTCGATGTGGTCGGTCGTGTCGGTGACCATGCAGAGAACACCGCCGTGCTGGCCGTGTTCGTCGGCCAGGGGCATCATGCTCATCCGGACACTGCGCTGGGAGCCGTCGGCGCGCATGAGACGGGTCGCGCCGACCGTGTACCGGCCTGCGCGGCACTCGGCGAGGCGGCGCATCAGCTCCCGCTGGCCGTGTTCGTCGAGGAAGCCGCGCAGGGAGACCCCGACCAGCTGGGCGCGGGGCAGGCCCAGGACCACACCGATCGGTTCGTTCGCGTACGTGGCCACGCCCTCCGCGTCGAGCTGGAGGACTCCCTCGGGGATGGTCTCGAGCACCCGCCGGTAGCGTTCCTCGCTGGCCCGGAGGCGTTCCATGGCCCGTGCGGACGACAGCGCCAGGGACAGTTCACCGGCGATGTCGCGTGCCAGTTCGACCTCGGCCTCGGTGTAGATCGAGCCGGGGCTGGTCCGCACCAGCACCAGGTAACCGGCGTAGGTGTTGTCGACGATGACCGGGCACAGCACGGCCGAGTGCACGGCCGGCGGGTGGCCACCCGGGTCCACGTACGCCTGGTGGCGCGGCCGGGGCAGTTCCGTGAGCGGTTCGCTGCCTTCGCCGGCGAGCACCACGGGGCGGCGGCTGGCGGCGAGACCGGTGGAGAAGTCGTCGTCGGGCAGTTCACCTTCGCGGTCGAGCAGCCGGGCGTACGGCACGGTGAGCTCGTCGTCGGCGTGGTGGAACGTGATCGCGTCGTACCGGCCGTCGTCGCGCAGCAGCTGGATCCCCGCGCCGTCGCCGAGCATGTCGGCCGCGGCCTGGGCTGCGGTGGCACGAACCTTGGTGGCGTCCTGGGAGGCCCGGCTGAGCGCCAGCGCCAGGTCGGCCAATGCGTACCGGAGCGGATAAGCCATGACACCCATGTCGTTCACTATCTGCAATAGCGCGGGGCGGCGCGGGCATTTCCCACCAAAGCAACCGTCCGGCCGAGGTTGTTCACTTCTGTCACAGCTTCCCGAACCAGCGGTCGGCCAGCGAGGCGAACGTCGGCTCGGCCGGTGGCGGCAGCCGCTCCAGGTACGCCCCCAGGTTGCTGTAGTAGTGCAGCAACGTCCAGGCCATCAGTCGTTGCCGCAGCTCACGGTCCGGTCCGGCCCCGTACGCCCGCAGCATCCGGTCGTAGAACCGCGCGTCGCCGTCGGCGAGGAACACGGCCGGCCCGACGAAGTCGTACTCGGGGGCGCCCCGCATCGCCGGCTCGAAGTCGATGAGCCCGCTGAGCCGCCCGTCCTCCACGAGCAGGTGCTCGCCGAGGATCTCGGTGTGCAGCAGCACCGGCTCGGGTTCACCGAGGGGCACCCCGGCCAGGAACGACGGGATCTGTGCGACCCAGGCCGGGTCGAGGCCGAGTGCCCGCTGCCGCCCGGCGCACCCGGTGACCTGGTCCTCGACGAACTCGGGCCAGTCCTCCGGCCACCAGTCCTCGATCTCCGGGACCGGCACGGCGTGCAGCGAGGCGATCGCCTCACCCAGCTGGACGGCCAGGCTGTCACGGTCGGCGGGGGAGAGGTCCGGCCAGACCGAGGCGAGCGGCACCCCGGGCATCCGGTCCATCAGGACGTACCCCCACCGCTCGAACGTGCCGGAGGCGTGCACCGCGGGCGTCGGCACGGTCAGCCGGCCCTGGACCGCCGACAGGACGCCCGCCTCGACCGGCAGCTCCTCGACGTGCACCGGCGGGAAGAGCTTGAGGACGGCGTCGCCCACGGCGTACACGGGAAGTGATCCGGCCGGGTAGCGGGACGGCGCGCCGGTGACGCCGAGCGACGCGCAGAGGGCGCGGACGCCGGGACCGAGGGCCTCCTCGTCGCGGGCGACGAAGTCAAAATCTTCCTCGTCGTCGGCCGCGGGCCACACCGAATCGACGTTTTCCCTGGTCAAGCGCTATCCACCTCGATGAACGACGGGCTGGTGCATCGGTGACGGGTCGTGCCCCACAACTACCTCAGCTGCGAACTCCGACGCTGCAGCTTGCCAGTTGATCCGGACAAACAGCATCATTCCGGTCGGTTTGCGAAGGTTGGCAGGCATCGGCCGGAAGGACACGACCACGGTGGACCAGGATCCCACGGGCAGCGGCGCACGCCCGGATTCCGACGGCGCGTCGACCCTCGATCTCAGCGGGAGGTGTGTCGGCAGCTCGTACATTCTCATCCGGCCCATCGGGCAGGGGGCGACCGGCACGGTGTGGCGCGGCGTCGACCGCGCGTCCGGCGAACCCGTCGCGGTCAAGCTCCTGCACGAGAGCCTGCTGCGCCAGCCGAAGCTGGTCACGCGGTTCGTGCAGGAGCGCACGATTCTGCTGATGCTGCGCCACCGCAACGTGGTGCGGGTCCGCGATCTGTTCAGCGTCGGGGAGTCCCTCGGCCTGGTCATGGACCTGGTGCCCGGCGGCAGCCTGCGCGACCATCTGCGGGAGCACCACACCCTGGCGCCGGGGGAGGCCGCCCGGCTCGCGGCCGAGGTGGCGGCGGCCCTCGCCGAGGCGCACGACCTCGGCATCGTGCACCGCGACCTCAAGCCGGACAACATCCTGCTGCACCGCGAGGACGGGCGGCTGGAGATCCGGCTGACCGACTTCGGCATCGCCCGGGTGCTGAACACTCCGCGCCTCACCACGACCCACGCCGTCGTCGGCACCCCGCACTACATGGCCCCCGAGGCGTTCCAGAGCTCGGCGACCAGCCCGGCCGCCGACGTCTACGCCCTCGGGGTGCTCCTTTACGAGATGGTCTGCGGGCGTCCCCCGTACGACAGCGACACCGTCCACGACCTGATGCGGCTGCACCTGGAGGGCCGGCCCGAACGGCTCGACGGCATCCCGGACGCGCTGTGGGAGATCATCAACAGCTGCCTCGAGCAGAAACCGCGCCTGCGCCCGACCACCGGCGAGCTGATCGCGGACCTCAGCGACGTCGCCCGCGCGACCGGCGACGCGCCCGCCCTCCCGAAGCCGGACAAGTCTCCTCGGGAGCCCGCGCCGGTCAGCCCGCCGCCGGTCTCGCTGTCGCCGCCGCCCGAACCTTTGCCGGCGCGGCCCGTTCATCCGTCGCTGGCCGGCATGCGCAAGCTGCCCCCGCCGCAGCCCCGCAACCAGGCCGCGAGCTGGCGCTGGGGCCGCCCGTGGGCGATGACCGCGCTGGTCGTGGCCGCCGTGGTCGCCTCCGGTGTGACCACGACGGCCTGGCACCTCGGCCGCGCCGACGGTGATCCGGGCCGCGCCGCCGAGGTCGTCCAGCCGACGCTGCGCCCCACGCTCCCACCCGCGGCCTCCCGGTCACCCTCGCCCCGGGCCACCACCAAGACCCACACCGCCCGGCGCCCGCCGATCGCCGCCCAGGCCCTCACTCCGGTACGCCCGCAGAAGACGCCCCGCACCACCAAGGCCACCACCCCGGCACCCCGCACCCCCGTACGGGAGGCCAAGAAGTACGGCCCCGACAACTGCAACCGGGGTTTCACGGTCGCCAACTTCAGCACGCCGGTCGTCTTCAGTCCCTGTCACTCGCTCGGCGCCAAGGTGCAGTTCCACGGCCTGCTCGCCGTGCCCAGCACCGGCGACGGGCGGATCGTGCTGTCGGTGCGGGACGTCGGCTCCGGGCGTACCGTCGGCTCCCCGAAGGTCTGTGGCGGGCTCCGCTTCAGCAAGGATTCGGCGACCCACGACTGCGGCACCGGGACCGTCGCGCCGCCGCGCGGGCATCGCTACCAGGTGATCCTCGAGTGGCTTTTCCAAGGCGCCGGCCGGCAGCCCGCCGGGGGCATCGCAAGGGGCAACGAATTCGACTGGTGACCGGTAGTCTCCCGGGACTATGCGAAGGAAGCTCGCGGCCGGTCTGGTCATCGGTGCTGTGGTGCTCGGCCTCGGCGTGGTCCGTGCGATGTCGGCCGACGCCGCGGCGGTCCCGGCCTACCACCCGACCCGCCTCAAGAACGTCGCCGACGCCCAGCAGCTCATCGTCGTCACGGGTGCCTCCCGCAGCTCGAGCTACGCCACCGCCTACACCTATCAGCTGGGTGCCGACGGCAAGACGTGGACGGCGAAGTACGGCGCGATGAAGGCCCGCGTCGGCTACAACGGCTGGGCGTGGGCCTCCGAGCGTGTCCAGGACACCGGCACCACCCCGATGGGCACCTTCCGCATCACCATGGCGTTCGGGCTCAAGGCCAACCCGGGCACCAAGGTGAAATACACCCGGGCCGACGGCAACGACTACTGGACCGGCGACAACAAGGACGCCAAGACGTACAACATGTTCCAGCCGACGCTGTCGAGCAAGCGCACCTGGCGCAAGGGTGAGGCGGAGCGCCTGGCGTCGTACCCCACGCAGTACGAGTACGCCGCCGTGGTCGACTTCAACCGCCCGGCCGCGTCGAGCGTCAAGTGGGACGCCGCCCGCTCGCAGTTCGTCACCAGCAAGCCCGCCAACACCAAGCGGGGCTCGGCGATCTTCCTGCACATCAACGGCAAGGGCTCGACCGGCGGCTGCGTCTCCCTGGCCCGCGCCGACCTCCTCAAGGTGCTGAAGTGGCTCGACCCGGCCCGCAAACCGCGCATCGTCATGGCCACCGCGGCCGACATCGGCAAGGCATGAAATAAGGTCGCACCCCCCGGCGTTACCGCCTATCGTGATCGCCATGTTCGCACCCGGTCTGCAGCTGCCCGCAGGGTTCTCCCTGCTGGTCGCTCCCGCGTGCGATACGCGAATCTGACCCTTCCCCAAGCCGCAGCAGAACCCGGGGAAGGGTAGTTGCGCGGTTCTGGCGCGCGTCCCTGGGCAAGGCTCGCGTTCTCTTCCCGTCCCACCCGTTTCTCGCATCCAGTGAGGACATTTCCATGGCCAAGAGCCAGTTCGTCCGGACCAAGCCCCACCTGAACATCGGCACGATGGGTCACGTCGACCACGGCAAGACCACCCTGACCGCCGCCATCACGAAGGTCCTCGCCGACCTCGACCCGGCCGCCAACCGGTTCGTCGCGTTCGAGGGCATCGACAAGGCGCCGGAGGAGGCGCTGCGGGGCATCACCATCAACATCTCCCACGTCGAGTACGAGACCGCCAACCGCCACTACGCCCACGTCGACATGCCGGGGCACGCCGACTACGTGAAGAACATGATCACGGGTGCGGCGCAGGTGGACGGCGCGATCCTCGTCGTCTCGGCGCAGGACGGCTCCATGCCGCAGACCCGCGAGCACGTGCTGCTCGCCCAGCGGGTCGGCGTCCCGTACCTGGTCGTGGCGCTCAACAAGAGCGACGCGGTCGAGGACGAGGAGCTGCTCGACCTGGTCGAGCTGGAGGTGCGTGAGCTCCTCAGCGAGTACGGCTTCCCCGGCGACGAGGTCCCGGTGGTGCGCGTGAGCGCGCTCAAGGCCCTCGAGGGCGACCCGCGGTGGACACAGTCCATCGTGGACCTCCTCGACGCCGTCGACGCCTACGTCCCGGTCCCGGAGCGTGAGCTCGGTGAGCCGTTCCTGATGCCCATCGAGAACGTCCTCACCATCAGCGGCCGCGGCACCGTCGTCACCGGCAAGATCGAGCGCGGCACCCTCCGCGTCGGCGAGCCGGTCGAGGTCGTCGGCCTCGGCCCGACGGTGACCACGGTCGCCACCGGCCTGGAGACGTTCGGCAAGTCGCTGCCCGTCGCCGAGGCCGGCGACAACGCGGCGATCCTGCTCCGCGGCATCAAGCGCGACCAGGTCGAGCGCGGCCAGGTCGTGGCGCTGCCCGGCAGCGTCACCCCGCACAAGTCCTTCAAGGCCACGATGTACGCCCTGACCAAGGAAGAGGGAGGCCGGCACACGCCGTTCGTGGCGAACTACCGCCCGCAGTTCTTCTTCCGCACGACGGACGTCTCGGGCGCCATCGACCTCGGCGACCTGCCGATGGTCATGCCCGGCGACACGGTCGACCTGACCGTGCACCTGGGCAAGGAGGTCGCGATGGACGTCGGCCTCGGCTTCGCGGTCCGGGAGGGTGGCCACACGGTCGCCGCCGGAACGGTCAAGGAACTGCTGGACTAGCACGGAAATGGGGTCGCCCTCGGGCGGCCCCATTTTTCTATCCCTCGTCGCGCTTGCGCAGCTCGTCCTCGCGCCGCCGCAGGTCAGCCTCCCAGCGCTTCATCATCGACTCGTCGTCCTTGAGCGAAGACGCCAGATCGGCCAGAAACTCCGGGTCGTCATCGGGCGCTTGGGGCCGGTCCCCCCGCGAAGTGCCGGGCCGCTGCACCTCCGGGAATCCGTTGCCGGGCCGCCATTTGGTGCCGTTGCTCAGCCGAACGGCCCGAGCCGGACGCCCGGCCACGAACCAGACGATCGCCCCGATCGGCGAGAAGAGCAGGATGAGAAAAACCCAGGCGATGCGCGGAAGCGCCCGGATGTCACCCTCCTCGGCCGAAAGACAGTCGATGAGCGCCACCACGAGCAGCGCCAGATCAATGAGCACCAGCAACGAATAAACCCGGACCATGGCGAGATCCTGGCAGGTGTCCCGTCTTTGGGTCGCCCCCCAAAAGGACCGAAACGGACGACTTCCAAGCCAAGATCAGGATCAGGATCAGGTCGTGCGTGGTTGCAGGGTTCTGACCGTCGCTCACGCCGAGACCGGGCGCGGGCACCCAATCGCCTGGCGGCTCATGAACGGGCACCCGCACCCTGCCATGTCCGTGCGTTGGCCAGTCCGGGTGCGTGAGTCGGTTGGGGTGGGGTTCGTTAGGTTGTCGGCGTGGATGTTCGGGTGGTGGAGGGTTCGTTCGTCGAGGTGGCCGATTCGGCGGCGAGCGGGATGGATCGGCGGGCGTTCGGGGAGTTCGTCGGGCCGCAGGGTGAGCTGGCGTCGTACGCCTTCGGCTGGGTCACCGGCACGGAACCGCGGGTTGCGGAGTTCTCGGTCGGGATCGGGGCGGGCAATCCGGGTGGCGGGACGTTCCATGCCGTGGTGTTCGAGCGCGAGGGCCACTACGCCTTCTCTCTCACCGACGAGCCGTTCGAGCGGGTCCCGCAGGGCGGGCCGCACCTGACGGCCGACCAGGCTCGCGCTCACCGGGATCTGCCGTTCGTGTGGTGGGTGGCGGACCACGTGATGGAGCGCGACCGGCGGGCCCGGTGGATGCAGCACTGGGTGCAGGGCACCCTGTGTTTCCGGACCCCGCAGGTCTCCGGAGGTCACGAGCCGATCCTGCTGGTCACCCACGACGCCGACGACGGCGTGTGGGAGCTTGTCGGACGGGCCCCGGCCGACGACAGCGGCAAGACCGGGCACCTGTATCACGCGATCGACGGCGACCCCACGCTGATCGAGGTCCTCGACCTCCCGGCCGGCCACTCGGCCACCCGCGACTATCCCGGCGGCCCTTGGCGGCGCCACTCCCACTGATCAGGAGCGGGGGAGCAGGCCGACCAGCGACGTGATGATGGTGAGCCGGAGGGCCGACCGCAGGTCGATCTGGTGGACCGCGAGCGCCGGCTCCGACTCGTAGACCGCCAGCAGGCTCGGTGGCGGTGAGGTGTACGCGGACAGCGCGCCACCCATCAGCAGGGCGTTCAGGCAGAAGATCTCGGCGTGGTCGCCGAGCTCGGGCAGGTGCTTCCGGACGTGGCCGGCCATGACCGCGAGGTTGGCCAGCGAGGCCCGCTTGTGCCGGCGGACCACCTCGACCGAGACGTTGTGCTCGAGCACCCCGCCCTGTGCGCCGTAGAGATCACACAGAACCGTCCGGGCGGCGAGCGACCGGCTGAGCACGTCGGCCACCTGCTCCGCGCGTTCCTCTCCGGACCGGTCCGGGTCGACGACGGCCAGCTCCTGCTCCAGCTCGGTGAGCCAGGTTGCCGTCCGGTCGTCCATGAGGTCGAGCAGCACCGCCTCGCGGGACTCGAAGTAGCGCAGCATCGCCGTCTTGGCCAGGCCGACCCGGCGGCTCAGCTCGTTCAGGGTCACCGCGGCCACGGGCATCTCGTCGAGCATGGCCGAGGCCGTGTCCAGGATCGCCTGGCGCCGGGCCGCACGCTGCTCCTCGCTGCGTGCGCGCTGGAAGGTCATGGTGCCGATCCTAGCTTAGGTACCGGCGGTCACTTGACAGTGTACCGGCGGTACATTACCGTCGAGATACAACTTACCGGCGGTACATTAGGAGCCCGACATGAAGTGGACCGAGCAGCAGATTCCGCGCCAGGACGGCCGGGTGGCCGTGGTCACCGGGGCCAACACCGGACTGGGCTTCGAGACCGCCCGGCAGCTCGCCGAGCACGGCGCGTCGGTCGTGCTGGCCGTTCGTGACACCGCGAAGGGCCAGCAGGCCGCGGCCCGGATCAACGGCGACGTCTCCGTACGGGAGCTGGATCTGAGCTCGCTGGAGTCGGTGCGCGCCGCAGCGGCCGGTCTGCGGGCCGACCACCCGAAGATCGACCTGCTGATCAACAACGCCGGCGTGATGTACACCCCGAGGCAGACCACCCGTGAGGGCTTCGAGCTGCAGTTCGGCACCAACCACCTGGGCCACTTCGCGTTTACCGGCCTGCTGCTCGACCTGCTGCTGCCCGTGCCCGGCTCCCGGGTGGTCACGGTGAGCAGCACCGGCCACCGCATCCGGGCCGCCATCCACTTCGACGACCTGCAGTGGGAGCGTTCCTACAGCCGCATCGGTGCTTACGGGCAGTCGAAGCTGGCCAACCTGATGTTCACCTACGAGTTGCAGCGCCGGCTCGCCGCGCACGGCACCACCGTCGCAGTGGCGGCGCACCCGGGTATCTCCAATACCGAGCTGGTCCGCAACACTCCGGCGCTCGTTCGCCGGCCGGTCGCCTGGCTCGCCCCGATGCTCACCCAGTCCGCGGCGGCGGGCGCTCTGCCGACTTTGCGGGCCGCCGCCGACCCGTCCGTTCTCGGCGGGCAGTACTACGGCCCCGACGGCCTGAACGAGGCACGCGGCCACCCGAAGCCGGCCACGTCCAGCGCCGACTCCTACGACCTGACCTTGCAGCAACGTCTCTGGGCTGTCTCGGAAGACCTCACCGGCGTGCGGTTCCCGGTGGGCCGGGTGGCCGCCGCAGCGTGATCGGCACAGAGGAAGGCCCGGACCGGTGGTGGATCCGGTCCGGGCCTCCTCGGGTGTGACGGTCAGTCGAGCGACCCCGACAGTGCCGGGAGATACCCGTTCTTGTAGCCGCTGGAGTTCGGGTGGAACGAGTTCTGTGGCGGTACGACGGTCAGGTTGTTGAGCCACGGGCTGGAGGCGCAGATGCCGTGGCCGGCGAACTCGTCCTCGACGTCCGACCAGATGAGCCCGGCGGCCTGCGACCGGGCCGCGAGGAGGTCGTTGAGTTCGGCGTTGCCCGCGTTGATGGCCTTGCGCTTGGGGATGCTCATGCCGCCGACACCGCAGTACGCGTTCTTCTCGTCGAACAGGATCGGGTATCCGAGCACCACGACCTTGGCGTTCGGTGCCTTCCTCTTGATGTCGGCGTAGGTGGCATCAAGTTTGGCCGGCAACTCGTTCTCGAGGATGTCGCGAGCCTCCTCGACCTTGGCGGCGCAGGCGCTGTCGCTGACCAGGGTGCAAGTGATCACCGTGGAGGCGAAGCCGACGTCGTTGCCGCCGATCGTCAGGGTGACGAGGTCGGTGCCGGTGCCGAGAGCCGACAGCTGGCTGGACCGCAGGCTGCTGGTGGTGGCACCGCTGCAGGCGACCGACCGGAACGTCTTCGGGTCGTTGGCCTTGTCCCAGAGTCCCGGGTAGCCGTTGGCACTGCGCAGGCACAGCCCGGTCTGTCCGGAGGTGCCGACACCGCTGGAGTACGAGTCGCCGAGCGCGACGTAGTCCCACTCGGATCGGGGTGCCGCCGCCGCGGCAGGTGTGGCGGCGACGAGGGTGAGAAGGGTCGAGGTGACGAGGCAGGCGAGGACGGTGGTGCGTCTGCTCATCGGGTGGCCTCCGGATCCGCGGGGGACGTGGGGGCCGGAGCGCTCCGGTTACCGAACAGTAAGTCAAGAGGTCGGCGAAAGAAACACAGTGACTTTCCTGTTACCTCGTAGTAACATCCGTCGATGTGACCTGCATCTATGTCAGGCGGTCATGTTGCGTGCGCGCAGAGCTACGGGTTTTCACCGAGGGCTCAGCCGGTCTTCAGCGTGCGCACAGCTCGGCGGATTAGCGTCGCCCGCATGGATGAGCAACGGGCCCGGAGAGTCGTCGAGACGCTGCGCGAACGTAACGTCTTCGCTCACATCAAGCTGCCGCACGCCGGGATCACGCAGTACGGGATCCGGGTCGTGCTGCCCGACGGCCGCGAGGCGATCTGGGACAACGACGGCACCGCCGGCCTCGAGGCGCAGGTGATGCGGAACGGCATCCTGGTCGGCTTCGTCTCGTCGATCCCCGGCTCGGAGAACTTCGGCGACGAGCAGATCATCGACGCGATCGCCGCCGCGGACTACGACCAGCCGATCGGCCGGTCGCGGCCCACAACGCCGACAAGCGCCACCCGCGTCGCGACGGCACCCCGGCCGATGGGCCTCGCCGACCGTCTGCGCCGCACCTTCCGCGACTGAAGGTTCTAAGCCTCCGGCATCGGGATGCGCAGGCTGGAGGCGCCGCGGAGGTCGAGCCAGGCCTCCTCGGGGCCGCGGACCAGGCGCACCACCACGTCGTCGCACGACGGGCAGCGGGCGACCAGGCCCGGCGCCGGACCCCAGATGCGCAGGGTGGCGATCACGCTGGGCTCCTTGCAGCCCGCGCAGGTCGCCACGGCCGAGGTCAGGTCGATCGCGAAGATCTCGCGCAGGTCCCCGGCCATCGCGTTGCCGTCCAGCTGATCGGTCATGACGTCCCTCCGAAGCGTTCCGTACGGATCTTCTTGGGGTCGTGGCCCAGCGCGACGAGGATGTCCGCCGCGGTCTCGACAAAGCTGGTCGGGCCGCAGACGAACACGTCCGGCGCGAAGTCCGGCGGCCAGCCGTGGGTGTTGAGGGTTGCGACGGTGAGGCGTCCCGCGGGCGCCGGCCAGCCGTCCGGGGTCTTGCGGGTGTAGACGTAGTGCACGTCCAGGCCGGGATCGTCACGCACGCGGCGGGCAAGCTCGCCGGCAAAACAGACGTCCTCCGGGGTACGCACGGAGTAGACGAGCCGGAACGGCTGGCGTCCCCGGACGTCACCCCGGGCCCGGATCATCGCCATCAGTGGCACCACACCGGAACCGCCGGCCACGAGCAGCACCGGGGCGGGCTCGTTGCGCCAGACGAACCAGCCGCCGACCGGGCCGCGCAGCTCCAGCTGCTGACCGACCTCGAGGCCGTCGTCCAGGTACGTCGAGACCTCGCCGTCCTCGACACGCTGGACGGTCAGCTCGACGCCGTCGCCGTCACCGGTCCACGACGAGGCGATCGAATAGCTGCGCTGAGCCGAATAGCCGTCGGGTGCGGTCAGCCGGACGTCGACGTGCTGCCCCGGCAGGTGCCCGGGCCAGTCCGGCACGTCCAGCACCAGCGTGCGGGCCGAGGCGGTCTCCCAGCGGGCCTCCCGCACCGTGGCGGCCCGCCAGGTCAGTCGCCTTGATACCGCTGCTCGCGCCATGGGTCCCCGTAGATGTGGTAGCCGGCCTCTTCCCAGAAGCCCGGCTCGTCCTGCTGCAGCATCTCGATGCCGTTGACCCATTTGGCCGATTTCCAGAAGTACAGGTGGGGCACGACCAGCCGGGCCGGGCCACCGTGCTCGGGCGCCAGGTCCTCGCCGTCGAACTTGTACGCCACCCACGCCTTGCCGTCGAGCAGGTCCTCCAGCGGCACGTTGGTGGTGTAGCCGCCGTACCCGTGGACCATCGTGTAGTCGGCGGTCGTCTCGATGTTCTCGAAGAGGGTGTCGAGGGCGACGCCGCGCCAGGTGGTGCCGAGTTTCGACCACTTGGTGACGCAGTGGATGTCGACCGTGACGTCCTCGGCGGGCAGTTCCTGGAACTCCTTCCAGGACCAGCTGTGCTTCTTGCCGACCTCGTCGGTGATGGTGAACTGCCAGCGGTCCAGCGGGATCCGCGGCGTCGGCCCGGCGGACAGCACCGGGAAATCGCGGGTGAGGTACTGCCCGGGCGGCAGGTCGGGCCGCGAGGAGCGGCGCCGCCCGCCGAACCCGGGAGAGATGATGCTCATGTCAGCATTCAACCCGAGGATCATCAAGCGCGACAGGTTTACCCGACGCCGAAGCCCGCGTTTCCGGCCGGAAGCTTCCGGCCGTCCTTGTCGTACGCGGTCGCCTTGCTCAGATCGCTGCCGGACTTGACCTGTTTCAAGGGGAACCAGAACAGCTTGACCGCCGGGTCCTCGCTCCAGGAGGCCTGCCGGGCCGTGATCTCCTTGCCATCCGCCGTCACCGTGATCTTCGCCGCATCACCGACGTAGTAGCCGAACGCCGGTACCGGCCCGCTGCCGATGGACATCGGTGCCTCCAGAGCGTGGAAGCCCGGCGACTGGTCCGAACCGTCGGTCTCGTTGGTCACGATGTCGGTGACGAGCTTGCCGTCGGCTTCCCGCCGCCCGGCCGTCATCCCGATGGTGATGTCCGGCGAGAGCGGCTCGTCGAGCTTGTGGATCCACAGCAGGCGGGGCAGGTCGCCGGACTTGATGCCGGTGTCGACGATGTCGCCGTAGGTGTCGTCCTGGTCCACGGGCTGCTCGTGGACGCCGGTCGGCGGGGCACTGGCCGGCGCGGCCCCGGTCTGTGCCGGCTGCGTACCGTCCGGGCGGGCCAGCTGGGCGCCACCGATGAGCAGGGCCAGCACCGCGACGCCGGACGTCGCTCCGACGGCGAGGCGGCGACGGCGGCGCAACCGGCCACCGGCGGCCATGACCGCACCGAGGTCGAGGGGCTGCGGCTGGAAGTCCGGCGTGGTGTTCATGGCGTCTCTCAGGTCTTCCAAGTTGTTCACGGGCGTACTCCGCTTTCCGCGCGCCGGGGTGACGGGACCGAGACCCGGAGCTTGGCCAGCGCCCGGGAGTTGAGGCTCTTCACCGTGCCGAGGGACAGGTTGAGCTCCCGGGCCACGTCCACCTCGGTCGCGTCGAAGAAGTGCCGCAGCACGACCACTGTCCGCTCACGCGGCGACAGGGTCTTCAGAGCGCCGATCAGCCAGCGGCGCCGGGTGACGTCGTCGGCGAGGTCACGGGGGAGCGGCTGCTCGGGCAGCTGCTCGGTCGCGTACTCGCGCATCGGGCGGCGCCACTGGTCGGTGATCAGATTGGCCAGCACCGTCCGGGCGTACGCGTAAGGATCCTTGCGTCGCACCCGGCCCCAGGCCGCATAGACCTTGACCAGGGCGGCCTGGGCCGCGTCCTCGGCCTGGTGCCGGTTGCCGGTCAGCAGGTACGCGGCACGTTGCAGTCGCGCCGAGTTCGCTCGCGCGAACTCGACGAACTCGTCGTCACCTCTTCTGGTCAGTCCCACGACGGCCATGACGGGTCAGTGGCCAAAAAGGTTGCAGCAACCTTTTTGAGCTCGGGTCCGTCTCGATCATCGTCATGCACCACCCGCTCATCCTGATGGAGTCACGCAATGGGACTGTCCCGCAACCGCTGGATCCTCGCCGCCGGCGTCACCGGCACCGCTGCCGCCGTGGTGGTGGCCGGTGCAGTGGCCGCCAACGCCGCCCAGGAGCAGCCGAAGCCGCGGCCGAGTGCCTCCGCACCCGCGGCGCCGTCCACTGAGGATGCGCCGCCGGTCCACGCAAAGCTGGGCAAAGTTGTAGAGACCGGCTTCGCCGCGAAGAAGGGCACATGGGTGATCTATGCCGTGCCGGTGGACATGAAGGAGGTGCCCGGAACGCACTTCGGTGTGATGGTCGGCCTCAAGAAGGGCACCGCGATCGAAGACGTGATCGTCGCGAACGAGACCGTGGGCTCCGACAAGGCGCCGGGCTTCCACGGCGTTTCGGGCAGCATGGACATCAACGGCGAGAAGAACCCGGCGTTCGGCTACTACGTCGGCGACGCCACGAAGATCACGGCGAAGGCCGGCAAGCGGACCGTCGTGGCGAGCCAGGCCGCGTGGAGTGAGGACGCCGCCGTCAAGTTCTTCTGGTTCGACCCGAAGACCGCGGACGTCAGCGACCTCGAGGCGTACGACAGCGCCGGCCGCAAGCTGCCCGGCGGCAACAACACCGTCAGCGTCGGCTAACCCCAGACCGCGCGCACCCGCTCGATCACCTCGGCTGCCTGGGCTCGCCCCGCTTCCCCCGCGGGAGCCCGGCGTGAGGGATCGAGCGGGTTGCGGCCGATCGCGGTCAGCGCCGCGTCCGTCGGGCTGATCACGGCCGTGCGGACGCCCGCCCCGAGCGCCGCCGCCTGTGCCCCCGGGCGGTCGGCGCGCCGGGCCGCGGCCACCAGCGGGGCGATCACGACGACCCGCTCGTACCCCGCGGCGAGGTCGACGTTGGCGACCGACCGCACCCCGCCGTCGATGTACCGCTTGCCGTTGACGGTCATCGGCGGCCAGACCAGCGGAACCGCGCAGCTCGCGGCCACGGCGTCGATCAATGACGCGCCGCTGTCGCTGTCGAAGACCGTGACGGCTCCGGTCTGCGCCTCGACCGCCGGGACGAGCAGGCGCGCGGCCGGCCAGTCGTCACGCTGCACCCGCGAGGCGATCGCCGTCCGGCGTTCCGATTCGGGCACCGTCCGGGCCTTCAGCGCGGCCCGCCCGAGCCGGGCCCGGCCGCGTTCCCGGCCGCCGGGCCAGAGCGCGGCGAGCACAAAACCCAGCAGCACCTTGGTACCCACGGTGGCGTTGCGGTCCCCGGTCGTGTCGGCGAGCTCGCGGGCGTACAGCTCGGGGATGCTGACACCGCTGGTCAGCTGCGCGGCCACGACCGAACCCGCCGACGTGCCGATGAACAGGTCCGCGGCCGTGAGATCCACACCTCGCTCGGCGAGCCCGTGCAACAGACCGATCTCCCAGGCGACACCCGTGACGCCACCACCACCGAGCACCAGTGCGCGCTTTTCCATGGATGCCTGTCTACCACTCCAGCCGATCCGCGTACCACGACCGGATCTTGGCGGCGGCAGTCCTGCGGGCTTGCTGGTTTTGGCACCTTTTGTCCGTCTGGGTGGGACCATGTGGGTTCGGGGTTTGCGCCCGCGAGAGTGCGGTGCCGACCCAGTCGAGACCCGCAAAGGATTTGAGCATGCGCAACGAAGTGCCCGATGCCGGCGAGAACGTCTACAACTCGGTGGTCGCGCGCCGCAACCGTCGCCGCAAGCAGGTGATCATCGGCGTGGTCGGCCTGGCCGTTCTCGGTGCCGGTTCAGCGCTGGTGACATCCCAGGTAGCCGACAATTCCGGAACCAAGACGCGTGATGCGGCAGCATCGTTGCCTCTGCAGACCACAGATTCGCAGTCCTCGGGTTCAGTTGCGCCTTCTTCGGCCGCCGAACGATCCGATGCTGAATCGGCGGCGCCGTCTCAGCAGCCATCGGAGACGGTTTCCGTTGCGTCGAAGACTCGCCAAGAAGAGATCGACGCGTTGCGCAAACTCGCTGCCAATAAAGACTCCGACGTCACCCGCCCTCTGCCCCCGGCAGCCGGCGGGTATCAGGTACCGGAGGGCGAAGTTAAGTTGCGGACTTACGGATCGGTGCGGACTACTGGAGAAACACTCAAGGTCTATTCGGCTAAGGACGACCTGACCGGGCAAAAAGAGTTGGCTTGGGTTGCAGACGGCGGAGAATCAGTTGGAGATGCTAGATGCACTCAGAAGATTCGGGTGAGTCCGGATGCTCCGGCGAAGGAACGGCCGACATTGCTCCTGTGCTGGCGAACGTCGGAAACGAAAAGTGTCTACACCGTCTCCGTCTCTGTACATGGAGTGCCATCGAAGAAGAAGAGCGTCGCCGCCATCACAAAAGAATGGCGACTCATGGGCTGATCACCTTTGTGTACGAACGAAACGGCCCGGAGCATTCGCTCCGGGCCGTTCGGCTTTGCTCCGTCGGGTCGTGGTGTGCTTCGGTCTAATAGACCGCTTAGTAAGGCGCGACCGTGAAGGTCGAAGTGCTGGTGAGATCTGTCTTGACAAACGGGTTGGTTAGGTCTTCGTTAGCGCCCGAAGGCTGAACGTCGATGTCGCCGTTGTTGACGACGGTGACGGTGTAAGCGCCCAAGGGCACCTCGTCGTTGGGGCCAGTCATGGGAGTGGTCTGGTCTGCCGGATCGAGTTTAGTCGCGAGATTGATGGTGCAGATGATTTCAGTGTCACTGATAACCAGGACGCTGCGACACTCGACGACTGGCCCATTCGCTTTGAGGTTGCTCGCATCGGTCGGGTCGTATTCGCCCCGGACCAGGTAGACATGGGCGGTGTCCGCGTTGGCCAGGGTGGCGCCCGTGTTGTCGAAGTCCATGCCGAGGAAACCGACGCCCATGATGTCGAGATCAACGTTGCGGTCGGTGGGCGAGGTGGTCGGCGTGACGTCGATGCCATTCGAGTACGTGAAGTAGATCGGGTCGTCGGGGTCGCCCGGGGTGGGCGTCAAAGGCGCCAGACCATTATTGTCTGGGTCGGAGCTGACGACTCGGCCGCCGGTTGAGGTAATCGAGACCGTGGTCTGTCCGCCGGCGTGGGCGGGCGCGGTACCCGTGAGACTCCGACCGTCTGAAGCGACGGTTACCCCGGTCATGTTCACGCCGCCGATGGTGACCGTTGCGCTAGTGGCGCCCGTGAGTCCGGTGCCAACCACGGTCACCGGGGTGCCGCCGAGGGCAGGACCGCTGCCGGGGCTGATGGACGTAATCGTGGGCTTACCAGCGATGGTGTAGGCGGCGTTGGCGATGAGCGGGCTACCGCCCACGCCGGGGGTGGTGCCGGAGTACACGCAGATGTTGTACCTGACGCTCGAAGGCGTCGCAGGAGGCGTCGCACTGTTCGCGGTCAGGACAACAGCGGCCGGAACGGTGATGGCGAGCTTTGTCGTAGTCAGCTTCTTCACGTTCGCGCCGGGAACCACGATGACACCCGCGGTCTGTACAGGCGGTGTCGCAGTACTGACCGCAATGGCCGCGGCAGCTGCGTAGGTCGCGCTGCAGCCCGAAGCCGTCGATGTAATGGTCTGGAACTCAACGTAAGGCGTAACGGCAGCGCCGAACGGAGCGGTGGCCGTGGTTGCCGTTGCCGCGGTCGCAGTGATGGTGTTCAGGCCGCCGCTGGGCCCTGCTGCCTGGCTGAGCGTGAGCGGCAGGCTTGCCGCGTAGGCCGATGAAGCAGTCGCAGCGACGACAAGCGCCGTGACAGCACCAGTTGCAACCCCGGCGCGGACGAGCCGCGAGCGGAATTGGGACTTGGTCTTACTCATACGAGGTCCTCCTACGGTCACGAGGGACCGCGTCGGTTGGGTAGGTGGGCCCGCGCGTGAGAACCATCGTCGGGCCGTCTCGTGAGGGAGCGTAACGTGGCGTATGCGGGCAATTGCGCAGAGTGACGAAGTTCAGTGGATTTGCACTCTAAGAGCCGAACAAAGCCCGGTACTGGGCGGCCGACTTGGGGTTCTTGAGGCAGGCGGCGTCCGTGCGGTAGAGGCTCGACTGCACACCGCCCTCGCCGCAGTCGGAGAAGTAGGCCTCGTAGGCCAGCGTCGAGGCGTGGGCGGCGAACCAGTCGTGCATCCACTGGACGAAGTACTGGTTCTCCTGGCCGGCGTCGCCCGTCGGGACCACACCCCACTCGCCCACGGAGAAGAGTTTGTCGTGGTCGCGGGCGAAGTCGTGCAGCCACGTCAGGCCCTCCGGGTCCGTGGCGGCCTTGTCGAAGACGGCTTTCGAGGACGACCAGGGGTAGTGGTCGTAGTTGTCGATGCCGATGATGTCGACGTAGTCGTCACCCGGGTAGCAGTTGGTGCTCACGCCGCCGCAGGTGCCGGCCGGGGTGCCGTGGGCGTTGATCGTCCAGTCGAGGAGGACCTCGGGGTTCGTGGCGCGGATGTTGGTGGCGGCACGGCGGTAGCAGGCGATCCAGACCGCGGGGTCGTCCGCGCGCCACGGGGAGGTCGTCTCGTTGAACTCCCAGCCCAGGCGGACCACCGAGTCACCGCGGCCGTACCGGGTCATCAGGCTGCCGAAGTTCTTCCAGTCCTGGTCGTGGTCGCCGGCCGCGCAGGCCGCCAGGTCGGCGGTCGCGCCGATCGGGACGAGGCCCTGGGAGACGACCAGCATCCCCTCGAAGTCGGAGAACAGGTCGAAGGTCCAGCTGGAGCCCGCGGTCATCGACTGCCACGAGGTGCGGTCGGTGTAGGTCTGCGCGACACGGCACGCGCGACCGCGGGCGGTGCAGAACGCCTTGACGTGCGCCGTGTCGAAGAGGGGGTCGCCGTTGACACCGGACATGCCGTTCGGGCCGGGCCAGGTGCCGTTCGCGCGGGAGAGGCCGATCAGCTTGCGCGCCGACCGCGACTGCACCGAGGACGTGACCACGGGGGAGGCGGCGGCGGACGAAGGGGCCGAGGAGGGCACCGCGACGGGCTTGTCGGGGTCCGTGGTCGCCAGGCCCACTCCGACACCGGCGGCCACCACGACGACGGCGATGCCGGCCACCAGCCAGTGCCGCCGGCCGCTGGGTCGTTCGTCGGCCATGCGGCGGATCCTCCGATGGGACGGTTCGAGCGGTTTGCCCCAGTGTGCCAGTTTCACCGGACCGGCGCGGGCAGTCGCCGATAAATGAGGCATGCCTTACCTAAAGAATGGCGAACCTCATTCTTTTAATTGCCGAAATCGCTGTGCCGGTGGTCGCGCAAAGGCCACGGTAATGGTTTATGGTCGGTGCGGAGAAAGGGAGGCCTCACCATGACCCAGATGATGGCCATGCCGCGCGTGCAGACCTGCACGGTCAGCGGATGCGGATACAACCACGACGGCTGCACGGCCTTCGCGATCACCATCGGACGCGCCAGCTCGGAGTGCGACACGTTTGTCGACACCGCCGACAAGGGGGGGATGGGCCAGGCTGAGGCCCAGGTCGGTGCGTGCAAGCGGTCCGAGTGCGTGCACAACACCGAGCTCGAGTGCCACGCGCCGTCGATCAATGTCGGCGCCGGCGCCGACCGCGCCGATTGCCTGACCTTCGAAGCGCGATAAGCAATTCAACAAAGCCTTACCTAAGAAGGTCGTCGCCCGGATTTCCGGCGGCGGCCTTTTTCCATGACCCGACGACAATGTCGTGCGTGGTTGCCTGGATCCGACCGCCGCTCCCGCCGACACCGGGCGCGGGTGACCAATCGCCTGGCGGCTCATGAACGGCCACCCGCACCCTGCCGGGTCCGTGCTTCCCGAAACCCAGCGGTTGACCTCAGGGTGAGAAGACGCTAGGTTGTTCTCAGATCAAGTTCTACTCACTACGAGAACAACGCGGAGCAACGATGACTGACGAGCGGGAGTTCCTCGAGAGCTACGACCCGGCGGAGTTCGCGCCGGTGTCGGTCACCGTTGACGTTGTCGCTCTGACCATCCGCGACGGGCAGCTGCACGTGCTGCTCGTGGAGCGGGGCGGGCATCCGTTCGCCGGGTGGCGGGCCCTGCCGGGTGGTTTTGTGCAGGACGAGGCGCTGGATGCCGCCGCTCTGCGGGAGCTGGCCGAGGAGACCGGGTTGCGGCCGGGCGAGGGTGACCTCGACCGGGTGCACCTCGAGCAGCTCCGGTCGTACGGTGACCCGGGCCGCGACCCCCGCATGCGGGTCATCTCGGTGGCCTACCTGGCGTTCGCACCCAGCCTGCCCGATCCTCGCGCCGGCGGCGACGCGTCCGGTGCCTTCTGGGTGCCGGTCGACGAGGTCGGTGAGCTGGCGTTCGACCACACGACGATCCTGGCGGACGGGCTCGACCGGGCCCGCTCGAAACTCGAGTACACACCGCTGGCCACCGCGTTTGTCGGCGACGAGTTCACGATCAGCGAGCTGCGGGCCGTTTATGCGGCGGTCTGGGACGAGGAGCTGCACGCCGGCAACTTCCACCGCAAGGTGCTGTCGGTGCCCGGTTTTGTCGAGAGCACCGGCGAGACGTCCACGCGGGGCGGTGAGCGTGGTGGCCCGAAGGCCCGTCTCTACCGGGCCGGTGACGCCCGCCTGCTGCACCCGGCTCTGCTGCGGCCCGCCCGCGAGGACGGCATCCGATGATCTCATTTGCGGAGGCGACCGCTCGGATCGAGCGGGCAGGCAGCTTCGGGGACCTGATCGACTCCGGCCCCGGTGCTGCGGTTGTTGATGCCGGTCACGCGTACCGGATGCTGGTCAAGGTTGTGCACCCGGATGTTGCACCGGCGGGTCTCGGGGTGACCGCGACGGCGGCTTTCGCCAAGCTTTCGGCGCTGTGGGCCGGGCGTGACGGCCGGGTGCTGACGACCAGGCGGGCGACTTACCGGGTCGGTGGTGTGGTTGCGAGCGGTGACATCGCCGAGCTGCACACGATCGACGGTGACGCCGCGCTGCTGAAACTCCCGCGCCGGCCCGGTGACAACGACCTGATGCAGGCCGAGGCCACCGCGTTGAAGAAGCTCGCGTCCGACGGGGATCCGAAGTTCCGGGCCTACGCGCCGCGGCTGATCGAGACGTTCACGCACGAGGACGCCGCGAAGGCCCGCCGGACCGCCGTGATCATGGAACGGCAGCGCGGGTTCGTCTCGCTCGCCGAGGTGCGTGCCGCCTACCCGGACGGGCTCGACCCGCGCGACGTCGCGTGGATGTGGCGGCGGCTGCTGACCGGCCTCGGCTGGGCTCATCGTGCCGGTCTGGTGCACGGCGCTGTCCTGCCTGAGCACGTGCTGATCCATCCCGCGGAGCACGGTGTTGTGCTCGTCGACTGGTGCTATTCCGTGGCGCCCGGCGCGACGATCCCGGCGCTGGTTGCGACGCACCGCGACGCCTATCCACCCGAGGTGACCGGCAAGCAGCCGGCGACGGCCGCCACCGACATCTACATGGCGACCGGGCTGATGCTCGGTCTCATCGGCCGGCCGCCCGAAGCGCTGCGGCGCTTCGCCCGCGGCTGCCTCTACGACGCACCACGCATGCGCCCCCAGGACGCGTGGTCACTGCTCGGGGAGTTCGACGAGCTCCTCGAGAACCTGTACGGCCCCCGCCGTTTTCGCCCCTTCGCGATGCCGGCCTGACTCACCAGGAGGAACACCATGGGAAGCGGACACTGGTCCACCAACGTCTACTCGGCCGCCGCCAACTACCGTGCCGCGACCGGCAAGAGCGCCTTCGCCTACAGCGACAGCGGCGCCCGCAAGGCCCACGCGGCTCTCGACCCGATGAACGTCGGCAAGCGGGAGAGCCGTGACAGCGACGAGCACCCGCAGAGCACGCCGATCGCCGTCCTCTTCGACGTGACGGGTTCGATGGGCTCGGTCCCGCGGGTGCTGCAGACGAAGCTGCCGCAGCTGCTCGGCCTGTTGACCCGCAAGGGGTACGCGACCGACCCGCACATCATGTTCGGCGCGATCGGCGACGCCACCTGCGACAAGGTGCCGCTGCAGATCGGCCAGTTCGAGTCGGACAACCGCATGGACGAGGATCTGGCCCGGATCGTGCTCGAGGGCGGCGGTGGCGGTCAGCGCCGCGAGTCTTACGAGCTCGCGATGTACTTCATGGCCCGGCACGTCAGCCTCGACTCGATGGAGAAGCGCGGGCGCCGGGGCTACCTGTTCATCATCGGCGACGAGATGCCGTACACCCAGGTCAAGCCGAAGGAGGTCAAGACCTTCGTCGGTGACCGGCTGAACGAGCCGATCACCGTCGAGGCGATGATCGCCGAGCTGCGGCGCAGCTTCGAGATCTACTACATCATGCCGACCGCGGCAGGCTGGGGCGGCGACGCCGAGATCCTCGGTTACTGGCGGCAGCTGCTCGGCCAGCACGTCATCGCGCTCGACGACCTCGACGCGGTCTGCGAGACCATCGCGCTGACCGTCGGCCTGGCCGAGGAGTCCATCGACCTCGACGCCGGTCTGGCGGATCTGGCCGAGTTCGGATCGGCGGCCGGTGACACGGTCGGCAAGGCGCTCGCACCGATCGGTGCGGGACGGGGTGCAGTCGTTCGTTCCCCGCTGGACCTGGGTGGCGCGGCAACGCCGGGCGGGAACGAACGGCTGTGAACCACGTCGCGGTGGTGGACCTCGGTTACGGCGACGCCGGCAAAGGCACCGTGGTGGACGCTCTCTGCGCTTCGGAACCGGTCACCGCGGTGATCCGGTTCAACGGGGGAGCGCAGGCCGCCCACAACGTGGTCACGCCGGAGGGCCGGCACCACACCTTCGCGCAGTTCGGGTCGGGCACGTTCCAGGGCGTGCCCACCCACCTGTCGCGGTTCGTGGTCGTCGACCCGCTCGCTCTCGCGGCCGAGGCCGCCGCCCTCGGCAACCCGTTCCACCTGCTCACCGTCGACGGTGACGCGCTGCTCGCCACTCCGTGGCATCGTGCGGCCAATCAGGCCCGCGAGCGGCAGCGCGGCAGCGGCCGGCACGGTTCGTGCGGGATGGGGGTCGGCGAGACCATGGCGTACGCCCTGAGCCACGCCGACGCCCCACGGGTTTCCGACGTGCTCTCACCGGCGCGTCTGCGGGCCCGGCTGGCTGAGGTCGAGTCCTGTTACGGTCGCCTTCCGTCGGCGCCGCTTGATGACGTCGTCGAGGTTTTTGCGGCTTTCGGTCGTCTGGTGTCCGTGGTCGACTCGTCCTATCTGGACGGCCTGCTGCAACGGGGGCGTTGCGTCTTCGAGGGCGCACAGGGTGTGCTGCTCGACGAGTGGCGCGGGTGGCACCCGTACACGACGTGGTCGACGACGACCTTCGACAACGTTGCTGCGCTCTGTGCTTCGTTCGAGCGGCTCGGGGTGGTGCGGACGTACACGACCCGGCACGGCGCCGGCCCGTTCGTCACCGAGGCGCCGCTGGATCTGCCCGAGGCGCACAACGGCGTGGGGGAGTGGCAGGGCAGCTTCCGGGTCGGTCACTTCGACGCGGTCGCCCACCGTTATGCCGTCGAGGTCGCCGGCGGGGTGGACGCCCTCGCCGTAACGCACCTGGACTCACCCGCGCGCTGTCCACAGTTGAGGATCTGCACGTCCTACGACCTCGACGGCGCCCGGTGGGACCGCATCGTCCCGGGGCCCTTCCAGGACCTGGGTCACCAGGCCGGGCTCACGGCTCTGCTGAACCGCGCCCGGCCCGGCGACCTGGAACGCCCCGGCGACTGGGCCGCCCGCATCGGCGACCTGCTCGACGCGCCCGTGGTGCTGGAGTCACACGGTCCCCGGCACACCGACAAGCGTTTTCTCGCCGGTGTCCGGTGACGTCCGGCGGGTGAGCGTGCGGGTGCTGCGCAGAAAGAGCGGCGCCAGACCCGCACCGAACAGGACCACCGCGCACACGACCAGCACCCGGTTGATGCCGAACGCCTCGGACAGCGGCCCGGCGAGCGCGTTGCCGATGGGCATGGCCAGGAACGACGTCAGCAGATCCCACGAGGACACCCGGGCCAGTACGCCGTGGGGAATGTGGTCCTGCAGGGCGGTGTCCCACGCGACGGAGAAGAACGTCAGCCCCGCGTACCCGAGCACGGCGCCGGCCAGCACCGCGGTGAGCAGGCCGGGCCACACGTAGGCCAGCGCCCAGAACGGCATCAGCAGCAGGGTGAACCCGCCGGCGCGTAGGAGGCGTACGGGCCGCCAGCGCATCGCGATCGTCGCCCCGACCACACCACCGAGACCCTCGGCCGCGGCGATGAAGCCGGCCGAGCGGGCGCCGCCCAGCTGCTCGATCGCCACCACCTGCACCAGCACCAGCACCACGCCGTTCGCGACGTGGTAGACCGCCGCCGCGAGCACACCGGTCAGCAGCCAGTCCCGTGCCCGGATCTCCCGCCAGCCCGCGCCGAGCTCGGTCAGCATGCCGCTCCGGATGCCCCGCTCGGCGCGGGCGCGGATCAGAGCGGCGGCCACCAGCGACGCCAGGAAGCTCGCGGCGTTCACCGCAAATCCGGCCGTCGCCCCGAACTGCGCGACCGTCAGACCGCCGATCGCCGGGCCGAGGACGGCCGCGCCGGTCTTCAGCAGGCTCAGCGTCGCGTTGGCGTGCTGCCGCCGGTCGACGCTGACCAGCATCGGCTTGAGGGTGGTCATCGCCGGCTCGAAGAAGGCGCCCGCCCCCGCGGACACGACGGCGAGCGCACACAGCACAGGCAGGTGGTAGGAGCCCGAGCCGAACATGACCGTGATCCCCGCCGTCGCCACGAACCGCACGGCGTCGGAGAGCACCATCACCCGCTGCGGCTGCACCCGGTCGGCCCACACGCCGCCGAAGAGAGTGCAGAGCAGCATCGCCACGATCGACGCGGCCATCACCAGGCCGAGGTCTCCGGCGCCGCCACCCGCGACGAGCACGGCGACGGCCAGCGCCACGGTCTGGAAGCCGTTGCCGAGCCAGGACAGCGACATGCCGGTCGCCAGCAGCCGAAAATCCGTCATGCCGGAGAATGTAATTCACCGTCTAACTATTCACCAGCTAATTATCGGCTGCTCTGAGATCATTGCTGCATGACCAAGCAGGCCAGGGATGACGTAGACCGCCATGTGGCCCGGTGGGCGGAGTTCTGGGAGGACAACACCGACTTCGCGCCCGAGGTCGAGGGTGCCCTCGTCCGCATGAAGAACATCCTGCGCCGCTCCCGCCGGAGTGACGGCGTGGCCTTCCCGGACGCGGACTTCACCTTCGAGGACTATTCGACGCTGCACGCGCTGATGATCCAGCCCTACCCGACCGAGGCCACGCCGGCGCAGCTCGCCGAGGCCACGAACGTCACCCGGGCGGCGATGACCGCCCGCCTGGACCGGCTGGCCAAGGCCGAGCTGATCACCCGCGAGGTGGAGCCGCAGGACCGCCGGCGGGTGATCGTCCGTCCGACCCCGGCCGGACGTGCCGCCTGGGAGCGGCACATCCACGCCGGTATGGCCCGCGATCAGCAACTGCTGTCGGCGCTGACCCCGGACGAGCTGAAGCAGCTCAACACCCTGCTCCGCAAGGTCATCCTGTCGTTTCAGTAGCCGATCGCCACCGCGTGACCGATGGTGGCTGGGTTGGCCGCAGCGTCCAGGGTCGCCGCGGCCAGGTCGGTCCGCGCGATCAGATTCCCCCGGCGCACGGTGTGGTCGACGGCCGTCCGGTACGCCTTGGAGGACCCGTTCGTCAGCCGTGGCGGCCGCATGATCGTCCAGTCCAGCCCCGAGGCGCGGACCAGGGACTCCGTGGCCTCGAAGTCGGTGAACGAGGCCCGCAGGAAGCGTTTCAGGAGCGGCTTTACGACCCGTGCCGTCAGGAAGTCGTCGTGGGAGTCGGTGACGTGGCCGGACGCGGTGATGACGACGAGCCGCCGCACCCCGGTCGCCCGCATGGCCGTGATGATGGACTCCGCCCCCGGTGCGCAGACCGGCTCGTCGTGGCCGGGGCGGTGGCCGAGGGCGGAGATGACGATGTCGCTGCCGGCGACCGCGGGTTCGATGGCGGACGGATCCATGACGTCGGCGCGGACGAGCTCGACGCCCGCGGGAAATCCGGTGAACTCGCTGCGGGCCACGGCCGTGACGGCGTGGCCTCCCTCGATGGCTCGGCGGACGATCTCGGCACCGGTGAGCCCGGTGGATCCGCAAACAGTGATTCTCACAGCCCTGCCCCTCCTCTGGTTAGTAAACACTCACTAACCCTTTCCAGGGTGGTGAGTGTTTACTAACCTGTCAAGGTGACCACCAGGGACAAGCTCCTCGACGCGGCCGCTTCGCTGATGCGCGAACAGGGCCTCGCCAACGTCAAGACCAGGCACATCGCCGCTCTCGCGGGCTACACGGAGGCCACGCTCTACAAACATTTCATCGACAAAGTTGACCTGATGCTGGCCGTCCTCAGTGAACGCTCCACGGCGTTCACCGCGCTGGCGGAGGCGCTCGCCCGCACCAGCGGCGACCTCGAGACCCGGCTCACCGCGATCGCCCGGGCGTTGATCGACTTCTACGGCGACAACTTCCCGATGCTCGCGTCGATCTTCGCGGACCGCAAACTGCTGGAGACCCACAAGGACAAGCTGCGTGATCGCGATGCCGGCCCGTACAAGGTCAATGAGGCGTTGATGCGCACCCTGCGGCGGGAGGTCGAGGCGGGCACGATCCGCGCCGACGCCGATCTCTACGGTGCCGCTGGCCTGCTGGTGGGGTCCTGCATGCAGCACGCCTTCCTGGGCCACATGGGCTGGCCGGGCCGCCTCACCGACGGGAAGGCGGCCACGTCCTTCGTGCGGACCCTGCTGGCCGGAGTAGCCTCGTAAGTAGGTACTTACTTACTCACGAGATCGGCGGTACGCCATGATCAGCCTTGACACCCTCGCGCTGCAGCGGACCGTCCTTCTCGAGACGCGCAAGCGTGACGGCAGCTGGGTCGCCACGCCGGTCAGCATCGTGGCGGACGCGGGCCGGGCCTATTTCCGCAGCTACGACGCGGCCGGCAAGGCCAAGCGGCTGCGCAACTTCCCGCAGGTGCGGGTCGCGCCGTGCACGATGCGCGGGCGTCCCACCGGTCCGGCCGTAGCAGGGAGCGCCCGCCTGCTGAGTGACGAGGAGGCCGCGCCCGTGCGGAGGATGCTTGCCGCCAAGCACCCGGTGCTGCATGGTCGGCTGGTGCCCGCGCTGCACCGGCGCAAGGGCTGGACCACTCTCCACTACGAGCTGACCCTGGAGCCGAGCTGACCAGCACGCGGGATGCGATCGTCGCGGCGGCGATGGGCCTCTTCGGACGCCAGGGCTACCACGCCACCACGATCGCGCAGATCGAGGCCGCGGCCGGGTTGTCGGCCGGTGCCGGAGGCCTCTACCGGCATTTCAAGAGCAAGCGGGCCTTGCTCGAGGAGGGTCTGCGGCGCCAGTTCGAGGCGGGCGCACCCCTGCTCGCGAGCCTGGAGCAGACCGCGGATCTCCCGCGCCGCGAGCGGATCCTCGCGGTCGCCCGGGCCGGGCTCCGCCGGCTCGATCAGGAGCGTGACGTCAACCGCCTGCTCCTGCGCGATCTGGCGACGTTCCCCGACCTTCTCGACCAGGTACGCGACCACGAGCTCGCCCGCGTCCACCGCGCACTCACGAGCTGGGTGGAGAGGGAGTCGCCGGATCACCCCGATCCGGCCGCACTGGCCTCGGTGCTGATGTCGGCGCTCAGCCACTACTGGGTGCTCACTGACGTGTACGCCGGCCGCCATCCCCACGGCGTCGACGAGGACCGCTTCCTGCGTACCCTCGCGGACTTGATCGTCTAGAGGTACATGCCGGTCGTCGGTGAGGTCATGGGCACGGTCACCGGGCGGGCACCCGTCTTCAGGGCGTAGAGCTCGGCCAGGGTTGCCCCGTCCGGCCCCACACCCGCCGGGGTGCCGAGCCAGGACACCGCTTCCGCGTACGGGAGACGCCCGACCTCGATGCTGGCCAGGCACCGCCCCGGCCGGACCACCGCGGGGTGCAGTGACGCCAGGTCCTCGTTGGTGGTGATCGCGATGAGCGCGTTGCGGCCCTGGCCGAGGAGTCCGTCGGTGAGGTTGAGCAGGCGCGAGAGCGACTGTCCCGCCGCCGCCTTGGCCTCGCCGCTGATCAGCTCGTCGCAGTCCTCGAGCATGAGCAGCCGCCAGCGCGGCTCGTCGTCGTCGCCGCTGCCCAGCGCCACGCTCATCAGGTACGCGGGGTCGCCGAAGAGGCGTTCGGGGTCGAGCACGCAGTCGACCTGGCACCACGAGCGCCACTGCTGGGCCAGCGCTCGCAGGGCGGTCGTCTTGCCGGTGCCGGGTTCGCCGTGCAGCAGCAGGAGGCGGCCGTTGACCGCGGTGCCGTCGATCGCCATCAGGCGTTCCAGGGTGCGGGCGACCGGGTCCGAGTAGTTCGTGCGGATCTTGTCCCACGGCGCCGCGTCGATCTCGCGTTGCACGCGGCGGGGGCCGTGGGGGCCGAAGTGCCAGAAGCCGATCGGCACGCTGTCGGCGGCCGGCGCGGGCTCCTCGACGGCGTTGTCGACCGCGACGGCGAGCACGGACTCGGCCAGCTCGGCGCTGATCGCCGTGACCGTCACGCGGGCGCGGCGGCTCTGCTTCCAGCGGGTGACGTGCAGGGTCCAGCCTTCGCCGACGGAGAGCCGTCCGTGGCCGTCCTCCTCGACGGCGTCGCGCACGATGCGAGCGTCGTCGGTGGTCAGGGCGGCGTCGGTGCGGACGTTCTCGAGGTAGGTCGTGCGGCCGTACGGCTCCCGCCCGGTGACGAACGCGTCCAGCGCGAGCAGGTCGACGACGTCCACCAGCCGGTCACCGTCGTCGACGGAGCCGGACAGCGGGAGGGAGGCGGAGAGGGGCGACGCACCCGCCGGATCCCCGGTGCGGCTGGCGAGCCGGTCGACGGACTGATGGGGGGTACGCATTACCCCATGATCGTACCCAGGTGGGGGATGGGCACCCCGTTTTCGCCCAGGTGTAACCGAACGGGACCGGGTGTGCGCACGCGCACGTCCATTTCCCAAGATCTTTCAACCTCGGTAAGGTGAGGGTTGCCTAACTTGCATTGACCAGCACTCATATAACCGATTGGAGGCCCGTCATGGCGACCCACCCGTCCATCTCGCGCCGGAATCTTCTCTTCGGCGCTGCGGGTGTCGCGGCCGCCGGACTTCTCGCCGCCTGCGGTGACAGCGACAGCGACAGTCCCAGCTCGGGCAGCTCCTCCGCGGCGACCGGCGGCACCTTCCCGGCCACCGTGACCCACCAGTTCGGCAGCACGACCGTCGAGGAGGCGCCCAAGACCGTCGTCTCGCTCGGCTGGGGTGACGCCGACGTGCTGCTCGCCCTCGGTGTGGTGCCCGTCGGCATCCTCGACTGGTTCCAGGCCTGGCCGACCGGTGTCGGCCCGTGGGCCCAGCCGAAGCTCAACGGCGCGAAGCCCACGATCCTCAAGGGCCCGGAAATCAACTTCGAGAGTGTGGCCACGCTGCGGCCCGACCTCGTGACCTTCACCAAGAGCGACAACGTGAAGGCCACCTGGGACCAGCTCGAGAAGCTCGCACCCACCCTCTCCGGCCCGGCCGGCACCCAGCCCTACGGCACCACGCTGAAGGACCAGACGGTGCTGATCGCCGAGGCGCTGGGCCGCAGGTCCGAGGGCGAGGCGCTCGTGGCCGCCAACGACAAGCTGCTGGCCGACGCCAAGGCCGCCAACGCCGACTTCACCGGCAAGAGTGTCGTCGTCGCGGCCGCATTCGGCGGTCAGTACGGCGCGTACACCCGTGGCGACGGCCGGGTGCAGTTCATGGAGGCGCTCGGCTTCCAGAACTCCCAGAAGATCGAGGACCTCAAGCCGGCGAACTTCTACGCCGAGGTCTCCAAGGAGCGTGTCGGCCTGCTCGACGCCGACCTGACCGTCATCTTCGCCCTCGGCGCGGGCGCGGAGCTCAAGAAGGACACCGTTCTGCAGAGCCTCCCGTCGGCCAAGGACGGCCGGCTGCTCATCATCGACGACGCCGACCTCGTCAACTCCTTCTCGACGAACTCGGTGCTGAGCACGCCGTACACCCTCGAGAAGTTCGTGCCGATGGTGAAGGCCGCCCTGGCGTGACCACGACCGCGGCCGAGCGGGCCGGGTACACCTCCGCGGATGCGCGAACCCGCGCCCGCGGCGGTCTCACCGCGCGTGGGCTCGGGCTGGTGCTCGCGCTCGCCGGGCTGATCGTGGTCTCCGTGGTCAGCCTCGCGGTCGGCACCAAGTCGATCCCGCTCGGCACGGTCTGGGACGCGCTCTTCTCCCGGGGTTCGACCACCGAGGACGTCCGCATCATCCTCGACCTGCGGGTCCCGCGGACGCTGATCGGTCTGGCGGCCGGTGTTGCGCTCGGCCTGGCGGGCGCGCTGATGCAGGCGCTGACCCGCAACCCCCTCGCCGACCCGGGCATCCTCGGCATCAACGCGGGCGCGGCCACGGCCGTCGTCCTCGCGATCCGGGTGCTCGGTGTCGGCTCGCTGACCGGCTACATCTGGTTCGCCTTCGCCGGTGCCGCCGGTGCGTTCGTGGTCGTCTACCTGCTCGGCACCCGCGGCCGGTCCGGTGCGTCACCCGAGCGGCTGGCGCTGGCCGGTGCGGCCGTCGGCGCTGCCCTGCTGGCGGTCACCAACGCGGTCGCGCTGCTCGACGTCACCACCTTCGACCGCTACCGGCTCTGGACGGTCGGCGCACTCTCCGGCCGTGATCTGGACGTCCTCTGGGGTGTGCTGCCGTTCATCGTGATCGGCACGGTGCTCGCCCTCGGACTCGGGCCGTCGCTCAACGTCATCGCGCTCGGCGAGGACACCGCCCGGGCCCTGGGCGCCAACCTGAACCGCACGCGGGTCCTGTCGGCGATCGCGATCACGCTGCTCTGCGGCGCCGCCACCGCCGCCGTCGGGCCGATCGCGTTTGTCGGGCTCGCCGTTCCCCACATCGCCCGGATGCTCGTCGGACCGGACCAGCGCTGGCTGCTGCCGTACTCCCTGGTCTTCGCGCCGACACTGCTGCTGATCGCGGACATCGCCGGACGGGTCCTCGCGCGCCCCGGTGAAGTGCAGGCCGGACTCGTCACCGCGTTCATCGGTGCCCCGGTCTTCCTCGCCGTGATCCTGCGCCGCCGGATCGTGCCGCTGTGAGCCGCCGGATCACCGTCCGCGGCGCCGGCCTCGCCCTGCGCCTGGACCTGCGCACCATCTGGGTCAGCGGCGCGTTGCTGCTGGCGACCGCCGCCGTCGTCACGCTCACGGTCGTCGCGGCCGGCACCCGCCTGCCGATCGCCGACATCATCGAGATCCTCAACGGTGGCGGGCGCCGGGCCGACCGCTTCATCCTGCTCGACCTGCGTCTGCCCCGTGTCACCCTCGGCCTGCTCGCCGGTGCGGCCCTGGCCCTGTCCGGCGCGGTCTTCCAGAGCCTGTCGCGCAACCCGCTCGGCAGCCCCGACATCGTCGGCTTCACCACCGGCTCGGCCACCGGCGCGGTCCTCGCGATCGTCGTCTTCGGCGCGGGTCCGGCCGGTGCCGCCGGCGCGGCCATCGTGGCCGGCATCCTCACCGCACTGATCGTGTACGGGCTGGCTTCGATCGGCGGGGGTGCCGTCCGCCGCATCGTGCTCGTGGGCATCGGCATCAGCGCGATGCTGGTCGCCGTCAACAGCTACCTCATCAGCCGGGCCCGTCTCGACGCCGCCCAGGCCGCCGCGATCTGGCTGGTGGGCACCCTGAACGGCCGCACCTGGGAGTACGTCCGGCTGCTCGGGCTGGCCCTGCTGATCCTGGCGCCGCTGCTGCTCCTGCTCAGCCGCCGTCTGCAGATGCTGGAGATGGGTGACGAGTCGGCGCAGTCCCTGGGCGTACGCGTGAACAGGTCCCGGTTGTTGCTCGTGATCCTCGCCGTGGCGGTGTGTGCGGTGGCGACCGCCGCGACCGGCCCGGTGGCGTTCGTGGCGCTGGCCGCACCGCAGATCACCCGCCGCCTCACCGGCTCGCCGGCCCTGCAACTGCTGCCGACGGCCATCACCGGAGCACTGCTGATGGTGCTCAGCGACTACGTCGCGCAACGGCTGCTGGCCCCCGCCCAGCTGCCCGTCGGAGTGGTGACCGGTGCGGTCGGCGGGGTCTACCTGGCCTGGCTGCTCAGCCTCCAATGGCGAAAGGGAAGCTGATGACCTCGCGGCTGTCCGGCTCGGACCTGACCCTCGCGTACGACAACCGGGTGATCACCTCGGCTCTCGACGTGACCATCCCCGACGGCTCGTTCACGGTGATCGTCGGGCCGAACGCGTGCGGCAAGTCGACACTGCTGCGGGCCCTGTCCGGTCTGCTGGCACCCAAGGCCGGCTCGGTGGTGCTCGACGGTGCGGCGATCAACTCGTACCGGGCCAAGGAGGTCGCCCGGCGCCTCGGGCTGCTGCCCCAGACCGCGACGGCACCCGAGGGCATCTCGGTCGCCGACCTCGTGGCCCGGGGGCGGTACCCCCACCAGAAACTCCTGCGCCAGTGGACGCCGGAGGACGAGAACCAGGTCGCCGCGGCCATGGAGGCAACCGCCGTGACCGCCCTGGCCGACCGCGCGGTCGACGAACTCTCCGGCGGCCAGCGCCAGCGCGTCTGGATGGCGATGGCACTGGCCCAGCAGACGAACATCCTGCTGCTGGACGAACCCACGACCTACCTGGACATCGCCTACCAGATCGACCTGCTGGACCTCTGCGCCGACCTCAACGAGGAGGGCCGCACGCTGGTTGCGGTGCTCCACGACCTCAACCAGGCCTGCCGCTACGCGACCCACCTGATCGCCATGAAGTCCGGCCGGATCGTCGCGGAGGGCAACCCGAGCGAGATCATCACCGCCGAGCTGGTCGAGGACGTCTACGGCCTGGTCTGCGAGGTCATCCCCGACCCCCAGACGAACACACCCCTGGTCGTCCCGGCCGCCCGCACCGCCCGCGCGGGCCGCCTGGTCCGCTAGTGGTCGTAGACGGTGACCGGGATGCCGCGGTCTGACAGGGCCGACTGCACCAGCGGCTCGATGCGCTCCCACTTGCCGCCGGCGAGGCCGCAGCCGATCCGTGGCATGTGGACACTCGCCTCCAGCCCGGCGGCCTGCTCGCCCAGCGTCGTCAGGCACTTCTCGACGGCGTCGTAACGGATCGGCGGGCCGGAGCTGCCGTGTTTCATGCCGTGCTGGCCGATCATGTTGGCCACCCAGGTGTCCGGGCGGACCTGGATCAGCCGCACGGCGCCGAGGCGAAAATCGTTCTTCGAGCGCTCGCGGTGCCACTGGCGGTAGTCGCGCTCGGGCTCCGGCCAGCGGCGGGACACCGCGAGCACAAAACCCTTGCCCCAGCCGCCGAGGTCGTTGCAGATGTGCGCGATCACCTTGGGGCCCTTGGCCTGCGGGCTCGTCGCGTCACCCCGCCGGAACTGCAACGGTGTCACTCGCGCGGCTCCAGGACGAACACCGGGATCAGGCGGTCGGTCTTCTTCGCGTAACCCGCGTAGGTGGGGAACGCCTCGACCGAGCGTTCCCACCACACCGCCCGCTCGTCGCCGGACACCTCACGTGCCACGTAGTCACGCTTGCGGTCGCCGTCCTGCAGCTCGACCTCGGGGTTCCGGCGCAGGTTGTAGACCCAGACCGGGTTCTTCGGGCCGCCGCCCAGCGAGCCGACCACGGCGTAATCGCCGTTGTGCTCGACACGCATCAGCGCCGTCTTGCGCAACAGGCCCGTGCGGGCGCCGATCGAGGTCAGGACGACAACCGGGCGGCCCTGGATGTCACCGGCCCGCTCACCGTTCGTCGCCTCGTACGTCTCGGCCTGCTTGCGGGCCCAGCCCGACGTGCTCGGGGCGTACTCGCCGGACAGCGGCATGGAAGAACTCCTCAGGCGTCGGTCGCGGTCAGGACGAAGATCGGGATGACGCGTTCGGTCTTGGTCTGGTAGTCCTCGTACGGCGGCCAGGCCTCGACGGCGCGCGCCCACCACTGCTCGCGCTCCTCACCCTGCACCTCGCGGGCGACGTAGTCACGCTTCACGTCGCCGTCCTGCAGCTCGACGTGCGGGTTCTTGACCAGGTTCCAGTACCAGACGGGGTGCTTCGGCGCGCCGCCCAGCGAGGCCACCACGGCGTACTCGCCGTTGTGCTCGACCCGCATCAGCGGCGTCTTGCGGAGCTTGCCGCTCTTCGCGCCGATCGAGGTCAGCACGATGATCGGCTTGCCGCGCAGCTCGTTGGCCTCGGAGCCGGAGGTGGCCTCGAACTGCTCCGCCTGCTCACGGGCCCAGTCCGACGTGCTCGGCGCGTATTCACCGGTCAGTGGCATGTTTATCCCTACCTTTCTCCAGTGCGACGAGGCCGGCGGCGGTCGGTGCAAAACCGCAGGCCTCCTGATAGAACGCGGTCAGGTGAGGCTCGTAGTCGACGTGCAGCCAGCCGCACCCCGCGGCGCGGGCGCCGTCGGCCGCGGCCTGCACCAGCCGGGTGCCGACACCCTGCCCGCGGACGTCCGGCGCGACGACCGTGTCGAGCAGGAAGGCGTGGGTGCCACCGTCCCAGGCGACGTTGACAAAACCGACCAGCGTGTCGCGGCGGTGGGCGCAGACCCAGCCGAGGCTGTGCTTCTCGACGCGTGACAGCCAGTCGATTCCCCCGGGGGCATGACCGAAACCCACCGCGTGCAGGGCGTCGAGGGCACCGCTGTCGAAGCCGGCCCGCCAGGCGTAGACGATCGTCACGCCGAAAGCCTAGCCAGGGTCGCGGCCAGCTCGGCATTACGCTGGGCGAACCCGGCCCAGGCCTCCGGCAGCGCCGGGCGGGGCTGCGCGCTGCGGCGCTGGCTCCACGACCGGACCCGGCCGTCGCGCACGGCGAACGACACCAGCCATCCGTCGGACCACCCCTGCACGGCGTAGTCGCCCGGCTCCAGCGTCGTGACCTGCTGCGGAGCCGTGATCCAGGCCAGGGCGGCCAGCTCCTCCTGGACCCGGCCGGCGAGTTCGAAGGCGAGGGATCCGGCTGCTCTGTCGCGTACCGTCTCGAGCTTGTGCCGGGCGGCCGCGACCGCGACCGGATCACGCTGAAGGACCGCCACGAGCGCCGCCACGAGTTCTTCCCGGTCGGCCGCGGTCACTCCGCGTTGTGCGGCCAGGTCACGCTCCGCACCCGTCAGGGCGGTCGTGGCGTAGGCCAGCGGGTGCAGCCGGTGCAGTGCGCCGACCGCGAGCCGCGCCCGCGCCCCACCGAGATAGGGCCCGAAAACCCGAACCCCCGCGACCGCCTGCCCCGCATCGTGAGTGAGGCGCAGCCCGGGTGTCGCCGGTCGCCCATCCAGCCGCAGGTACGCGGGGACCTCCTGCCCGCCGCGCGTCCTGTTCCACCGGGGGAGCGACTCCTCGAGCAGGTTGCGTTCCAGCCACGCCGCCTCGTGAACGGACGCGCAGGTCACCGCCTCGATCCGGACCACCGCCGCGACCATGCGCCGCAGATGCCGCCGGCCGTGCAGCTCACCCCAGTAGGAACCGACACGGCTGCGCAGCTCGGTGGCCCGCCCGACGTAGAGGACACGCCCCCGCTCGTCGCGGAAACGGTAGACGCCGGGCTCACGCGGCAAGCCGGTGACCATCGCTCGGATCTCCGGTCGCATCGGGACAGTATGGCCTTTCCGGCGGTCGGCTAGCCTCACGATCATGCCTGCGATCGGTGTCGGTGACATCACCCTGCACTACGAGGAGTCCGGGCGGGGCGCGCCTGTCCTCCTGATCCCCGGAACGGCGGCGCGCGGCCGCACCTGGTGGCTGCACCAGGTGCCGGCGCTGGTCGCCGCCGGATACCGCGCGATCACCCTGGACAACCGGGGCGTGGGCAAGAGCGGGCCGGCCGTGCCCGGCCTGTCGATCGCGGACCTCGTCGGTGACACCGTCGCGGTGATCGAGCAGGTCGTGGGTGGTCCCTGCCGGCTCATCGGTACGTCGATGGGCGCCTACGTGGTGCAGGAGCTGCTGGTCACGCGCCCCGACCTGGTGTACCGGGCCGTGCTGATGGCGGGCCGGGCGCGCCCCGACGCGGTGTCCGCGACACTCGCCGCCGCCGAACGTGCCCTGGTCGCCGCCGGTGTTGTGCTGCCACCGGAGTACGACGCGGTCACTCGTGCGCTGCAGAACCTCTCCCCGCGTACGCTCGAGGACCCGGTGACCGCGCAGGACTGGCTCGACATCCTGGAGATGTCGCCGACGGACTGGACCGACGCCGGCCATCGGGCGCAGCTCGGCGTCACCGTGGACACCGACCGCCGCGCGGCGTACCGGACCATCACCGTCCCCACCCTGGTGATGTCGTTCGCCGACGACCTGATCGCCCCGGCCGTCCGCGGCCGCGAACTGGCGGCGGCGATCCCCGGCGCGCGGTACGCGGAGATCGCGGACGCCGGCCACTACGGCTATCTGGAGCAGCCGGACGCGGTGAACAGCGCCCTGCTGGCCTTTCTCCATGATTGACCGCATCCTTCCGGCGGCGGTGAAAGTGGTGTCCTCGAGGACCGACCCGCCGGAAGCCGTGCTGTTCGCCGAGGAGGCCGCGCTCGTCACGACCGCCGTCCCGAAACGCCGGCAGGAGTTCACCACGGTGCGGCACTGCGCCCGCCTCGCCCTGGCCTCGCTGGACGTGCCGCCCGCACCGATCCTGCCGGGTGTCCGCGGCGCGCCGGTGTGGCCGTCCGGCATCGTCGGGAGCATGACGCACTGCGCGGGATACCGGGCGGCGGCGGTGGCCCGCACGACCGCATGCTCAGGCGTGGGCATCGACGCGGAGGTCGACGGCCCGCTCCCCGAGGGTGTCCTCGATCTGGTGTCGTCCGAGGAGGAACGCGCGCACCTCGCCTCGCTCGCCGAGTCCGACCCTGGCGTGCAGTGGGAACGGTTGCTCTTCAGCGCCAAGGAGTCGGTGTACAAGGTGTGGTCGCCGCGGACCGGCAGGTGGCTCGGTTTTGAGGAAGCGGCTCTGACGTTCGACCCGGCCGCGTCGACGTTCACGGCGAGGATCCTGGTGGACGGGCCGTTCGAGACGCTGACGGGACGTTTCCTGATCGAGGACGGGATCGTGCTGACGGCGATAGCGTGTGCCGCATGAGCGTGTCCCTGCCCCCTCCGGTCCAAGCTGTCTTCGACGCCACCAACGCCGGCGACACGGCTGCATTCCTGTCGGCGTTCGCCGAGAACGGTGTTGTCGACGACTGGGGCCGCGAGTTCCACGGCCGCGAGGCGATCAAGCAGTGGAGCGACGCCGAGAACATCGGCGCGCATTCCACGTTCGAGGTCACCGAGGTCTCGCACGCCGCCGACGCGTACGTCGTCACGGCGACGGTCGGCGGTGACGGCTTCAACGGCCCCAGCCACTTCACCTTCCAGGTCGACGGCGACCACGTGACCCGCATGACGATCCGCGCCTAGGGCAGGCCCGAGTGCGGGTTCCGCCCGCGGCGGGCGCGCGGGATGATGCGGACATGATCGTCGCGGCTGCGCAGTTCGCCCCGGTCGCCGGGGACGTCGAAGGCAACGTCCGAACCGTGTCCGGCCTGATCCGCCGGGCCGGTGCCGCGGATGCACGAGTGGTGGTCTTCCCCGAGCTGGCCCTCACTGGCTACGAACCGTCCGTCATCGACGCGACCCCGGCCGTTTGCCTCACCGAGGGAGATGCTCGGCTCGATCCGGTCCGGGAGGCGTGCCGCGCGGCAGGATCGGCGGCCGTCGTCAACGGGCCGGTGCTCACGGCCGGGGCGAAGGGCGGTCCGGCTATCACCTCGCTGGTCATCGGCCCCGACGGTGCGCTGCTCACCCGTTACGACAAGAGGCATCTGTACGGCTTTGAGGCCGAGGTCTTCACCCCGGGCACCGCCGACGGGCGCTTCACCCTCGACGGCGTCCGTTTCTCGCTGGCCACCTGCTACGACAACCGCTTTCCCGACATCGCCGAGCGGGCCGCCTCGGACGGCTGCGCGGTTTATCTTGCCAGCTCGGCGCTGGACACCGGCAACGACTCGTTCGACAAGGTGTATCCGGTACGGGCCAAGGACTTCGGGCTGTACGTGGTTCTGGCCAACCTCATCGGCCCGAGCGAGGCGGGCCCGTGCGTGGGCCGCAGCGGTGTGTGGGGCCCGGACGGCGAGCGGATCGCCGACGCGGGCCCCGACCAGGAGGGGTTCGCCCTCGCCGAGGTCGGCTGACCTCGGCCCACGCTACGTCACTTGTCTCCCTTGTCGGCCAGGCGTTCCGCGAACGCCATCAGGTCGCGGCGTTCGATCGCCGCCGCCATCAGGTCGGGGAAAGCGTCGGGTGTGCACGCGAACGCCGGTACGCCCATCGCCGCCAGAGCCGCCGCGTTCTCGTGGTCGTAGGCCGGCGCCCCCTCGTCCGACAGCGCCAGCAGAACCACCACTTGCACTCCCGCTGCCGTCATCTCCGCCACGCGGCGCAGCATCTGCGCACGGACGCCACCCTCGTACAGGTCGCTGATCAGCACGAAGATGCTGTCCCGGGGCCGGGTGATGAGCTGCTGGCTGTAGCCGATGGCCCGGTTGATGTCGGTGCCGCCACCGAGCTGGGTGCCGAACAGCACCTCCACCGGGTCGCTGAGCTGGTCGGTCAGGTCGACCACCGCCGTGTCGAAGACGACCAGCGACGTCCGCAGCGACCGCATCGACGCCAGCACCGCCGCGAAGACCCCGGAGAACACCACCGACGCCGCCATCGACCCCGACTGGTCGACGCACAGCACCACGTCACGCTGGATGGCGGTGGCCCGCCGCCCGTACCCGACCAGGCGTTCCGGGATGACCGTGTGGTGTTCGGCCTGGTAGTGCTTGAGGTTCGCGCGGATCGTCTTGTCCCAGTCGATGTCCGCGTGCCGGGGCCGGTTGATCCGCGCCGCCCGGTTCAGCGCACCGTTGACCGCCGTCCGGGTCTGCTGCGAGATCCGCTGCTCCAGCTCGGAGACGACCTTGCGGACCACCTGCCGCGCCGCGTCCTTCGTCTTCTCCGGCATCACACGGTTGAGCGACAGCAGCGTGCCGACGAGGTGCACGTCGGGTTCGACGGCCTCCAGCATTTCCGGTTCGAGGAGCAGCCGGGTCAGGTCGAGACGTTCGATCGCGTCGGCCTGCATCACCTGCACGACGGTGCTGGGGAAGTATTCGCGGATGTCACCCAGCCACCGGGCGACCTTCGGCGCGGACCCGCCCAGCCCGGCCGACCGTGAGGTACGTGACCCGTCGTTGTCGCCGTTGCCGTCGTAGAGCGCGGCCAGCGCCGCGTCCATCGCACCGTCGCGGCCGTCCGCCGACCCCAGCGCTTCCTCGGCCGGGCCGCCCAGCACGAGCCGCCACCGGCGCAGACGTTCCCGCCGCGCCGGGTCCTCGTTGTCCGTCATGAGACCTCCCGGCCCAGCAGCGCACTCAGGGTGGGCAGCACCAGCGCCGCCCGGTCGTGGTCCAGCACCAGTTCCTCGGCCACGGCCCGCCCGGCCGCTCCCGGCCCGGCGACCCGCTCACCGATCGCCCGCCGCTCCCCGGAGGCAAACCCCCGAAGGTACGGCGCAACAACGGCAACACGTCGTCGAACGCCTCCGGTGCGATGTCGGCGAGCCACCCGTCGAGCAGCTCCAGCAACGCGTCGTCGTGCACCAGCAGCAGCCCGCCCCCGGACAGGAACCCCTCCACCCAGGCAGCACCACGTGCCGGCGGCGTACCGATGGTGAGCGGCAGCCGCAGCCGTCGCTGCACCTCGGCGAGCCCGAGCCGCCCGGCGTCGAGCAGCAGCCGGGTGAGCCGCCCGGCCAGCAGCCCGTGCAGATCGGCGCGCTGCGAAACGGAGGCGAGAGTGGTCAGCCACCGCTCCCGCAACTCCTCGTCGTCGAGCAGGCTCACGGCCGAGTGCACCCCGTCGATGCGTCCGCGCATCTCCTTGGCCGCCTCGTCGGAGAGCGAACCCACGGCCGCCGGCAGCCCGGCGCAGACCCGCGTCAGCAGACTCGCGGTCACTGTGGACAGTCCGGCGACGTCGGTGCGACGGACATCGCCGTACCGGAGGGTCCGCGCCAGCGCGGGAATCGCCGCCATGAGGTGGTTGATGTCCGCGTCGACCGCCGCCCGGCTGTCGAGGGCGTCCAGCACCTGGGGGTAGGCGTCGGTCAGGTCCGCCAGCAGGCACACCTCGACCAGCTCGGTCACATCCCCGAGCGTGGCGGCTTTCCGCGCTGCGTCGATCACCTTCGTGGTCGCCGCGGCCGCCACGGTGGTTCCCCACATGCTGCCCTCGACCAGCTGCACCGCGAACTCCGGATGCCACCGCAATTTCCACGTCTCCCGGAACGTGCCGGTGCCCCTCCGCGCCGTCTCGGCCTCACCCCACGGCACACCGATCGCCCGCAGCCGGTGCAGCAACCGGCTCCGCGACAGGTCGATGTCCCGGCGCAGGTCCAGCTCGAGGGTGCGCTCGAGCGCCTCCGGCTTCAGCCGCACCCTCTTCTGCTGCGCAGCAAGGTCCTTGGCGAGCGGTACGGCCGGCATGTCCTCGGGCACCCCACCGAGCCGCTCGCCGACCACCAGCCGCCGGTCGATCAACGCCACCCGCAACGGCTCCCCGTCACACATGACGGCCTCGGCCGCTTCGGTGACCTCGGCCAGCCCGGCCAGCGGCCGACCCCGAACCGTGGCCAGCGCTTCGGCCAGCCGTGTCGCCTCGATGACATGCGCCGACGACGTCGGAACTCCTTCGGCCCGCAACACCCCGGCCGCATCCACCAGCCACCGCGGAACAACCTCGTCGGTGGCGGTGAACAGATGGTGGTACCACCCCGGCGACCGAACCCCGGCACCGTAACCGGACCACGAAGCCAGCCGCCCATAGGTCCACGGCACCCAGGTGAACGAAACCTTCGCCTTCTTCCGCCCCTTGAGCAACGCGGCATCCTCCCGCGCCGTCACCTTCCCCGTCAGCGCCGGAACATGCCACGCTCCACAAACGACAGCGATGTTCTCGTGCGTCTTCCGAACCTCCCGCAGCACGGTCCGCATGTAAGCCTCACGAACCAGATCCTCAGGATCCTCGGCGGACGTCTCCCGAATGGCCGCCATCGCCTCCCCGACAGCCTCGAACGCCGGCATCCCCCGATGCTCGACCACGTCCTCCCACCACCGCTCGGGATCGTCATACCCGGCCGCAGCGGCCAACTCCCCGATCGGATCGACAGGCCGAACCCGCCGCCCGGCCTCAACCTCCCCGCCAGGCGCAGCCCCGAGGTCGGAGGTCTCCAGCAGGTCAGGTGCGCCGCTCTCACCGTGACCCGGCGCGTCACCCTCACCAGCCGGAGCGTCCACGCCGTGTGGGGAGTCATCTCCTCCGGGGACGGGCTCGCGGCCGGGCGCGGACTCACTACTGGGCACAGCCGCCCTACCAGGCGCAGAGTCACTTCCGGACGCAGCGCCGGGGCTGGGCGTGGGGCTGAGGTCCGGCGAGGTATCGGAGCCGGGTGCTGCGCCCAGCCGGGACGTGACGTCGAGACTGGGCGGCTGGTTGCTGTTCGACGGAGCATCCACGCTCGGCGTGGGGTCGTGACTGAGCGAAAGGTCATCACCGGCTGCGGCGCCGGGGCCGGAAGGCAAGTCACGGCCGGGTGTGGCGCCTGAGCTGGGCGTGGCGCTGCGGCCGGGGGGAGAGCCGCTGCTAGGTGCAGTGCTCAAGCCAGGCGCGGGGTCTGGGCCGGCCGCGGGGAGTTCTTCCAGAGCCAGGTCGATCTCGGTCTCGGCGGGTAATGCGGCCAGTTCGTCGGTGTTCGGTGCGAGGCGCTCGTCCGGCGAGGTGGGGACCGGCCGCGAAGAGTTCGGCCCAGCGGCCGGAACCGGACCACCGTCAGCCGGTGCCGCGGAGCCTTCAGCGTCCTGTTTGGACGGTGGTGCGAGCGCTGGCGGCGGCCCCGCGGCCGGTGGGGCGTCGGGCGTCTTGGCGTCGGTCAGGCGGAAGGCGTAGGGCAAATCGAAGAAACGGACCGGCACTCCGTGCTCCACCGCCCATTTGATCGCCTGCCATTCCGGGGAGAAGACCGCGAAGGGCCAGAACGCCGCGCGGCTCGGGTCGTCGGTGGCGTAGCCGAGGAGGGCGACCGGGGGTTCGAGGCCCGTGTCGGCGGCCCAGCGGATCAGGGAGTCGGCTTCCGGTGGGCCTTCGATCAGGACGAGGTCGGGGCGTTGGCGATCGAGCTCCTGGACCACCGCACGGGCTGAGCCCGGGCCGTGGTGGCGGATGCCGTAGTGCTTTTCAGGCATCGCGGGCGGCTCGGTAGAAGTCTCGCCAGTCGGGGCGGTCGCGGACCACTGTTTCGAGGTATTCGCGCCAGACGACGCTGTCGGAGACGGGGTCCTTGATGACGGCGCCGACGATGCCGGAGGCGACGTCGGAGGGGTGGAGGCGGCCGTCGCCGAAGTGGGCGGCCAGAGCCATGCCGCTGGTGATGACGGAGATGGCTTCGGCGGTGGAGAGGGTGCCGGTCGGGGATTTGAGTTTGGTGCGGCCGTCCTCGGTGAGGCCGCTGCGCAGCTCGCGGAAGACGGTGACGACCCGGCGGATCTCCTCGAGGGCGGTGGGGACCTCGGGCAGGGCGAGCGACCGGCCCAGCTGGGCCACGCGGCGCGCGACGATCTCGACCTCGTCGTCGGCGGAGGCGGGCATGGGGAGGACCACGGTGTTGAAGCGGCGGCGCAGGGCGCTGGACAGCTCGTTGACGCCGCGGTCGCGGTCGTTGGCCGTGGCGATCAGGTTGAAGCCGCGCTGGGCCTGGACCTCGGTGTTGAGCTCCGGCACCGGGAGAGTCTTCTCGGAGAGGACGGTGATCAGGGCGTCCTGCACGTCGGAGGGGACACGGGTCAGCTCCTCCATGCGGGCGATCGTGCCGGTCTGCATGGCGCGCATGATCGGGCTGGGCACGATGGCTGCCTCGGACGGGCCGTCGGCGAGCAGGCGGGCGTAATTCCACCCGTAGCGGATGGCCTCCTCGGCGGTGCCGGCCGTGCCCTGCACGAGCAGGGTCGAGTCGCCGGAGATGGCCGCCGCGAGGTGCTCGGAGACCCAGGTCTTGGCCGTGCCGGGAACGCCGAGCAGCAGCAGCGCACGATCGGTGACCAGCGTGGAGACGGCGACCTCCATGAGCCGCCGCGGACCCACGTACTTCGGGGTGATCTTCGCGCCGTCACCGAGGAGGTACGTCACCACCGCCTGCGGGGAGAGTCGCCAGCCCGGCGGGCGCGGCCGGTCGTCCGTCCCGGCGAGCAGCGCCAGCTCCTCGGCATACTGATCCTCGGCGTGCGGTCGCAGTGCGGTCACTCGAGCTCCCTGTCCTCTCGCACGACCGGGCCGATCACCCGGCGGTGCTGCTGAAAAGCACGTTACTCAGCACCTCTGACAAGAATTCCGTCACTCGGAGGCGAGCTCGTCGAGCATCTCCGCGCGGAAGATCAGGGTGCGTGCCAGCTCGGCGACCGGCCGTACGCGCGACGGGTCGGCCGGCTGCTGATCGAGCTGTTCGGCCAGCCCGGCGACGTGCATCGCGTACTTCGGGGGCATCGCCATCGCCGCGGCCCGGCACAGCTCGGCGAGCTGCCAGCTGTGTTTGTCGGTCCGGGCCCGGTGGGCGATCGTCTCCACCACCGCGACGGCCAGCTCGTCCGGCCACGCGCCCGGGTGCACGGCCAGCAGGCGGTGTGCGAGGTGGTCCTCGCGCCGGAGGAAGTCGGCGGCGATCCGGGCCAGGTCGGCCGGGGGCAGCAGCAGGTGCAGGTCCCAGCGGACGGCCTCGCGCAGCCCGGCGGCGCTCTCCCGGGTGTCGTTCCTGACCAGCGCGGCGGCCCAGGTGGGGTCGGCCTGCACGATCGCGGCCTTGGCCCAGCCGTGCAGCAGCGGCGTCTCCCAGTCGTTGTTGCGGGCCAGGTCGACCACCGCAGCCGGGGAGCGGTCGAAGGCCTCGGTCCAGGTGGTCAGGGGAGTGCCGGCGATGATCTCCTCGAGGAGCCAGGCCTGCACCCCCGTACCCCGGGACGGCTGCGCCGCAACCCCGTCGCGCCGCAGGTCGGGGGTCAGCTCGGTGGGTGGGTCGGCGAGCAGCCGGTCACGCCCGAAGGTACGGCGTTCGAGCCGCACCGCCGCCGTGGCCCGGGCCGCCATGCGTTGCCCCAGCGACGATCCGGGCAACCGTTGCAGCAGGTCGAGGGCGGTCTCGCGGACCTCTTTGCGCCGGTCGTCGAGTGCCCGGTCGAGGAACGTGTCGTCGGCGGGGGAGAGGCCGATGTCTAGGGCGCCGAGGAAACGGGCGCGGTCCTCGGGCGCCTCGGTTTTCCACGTGCTCTCCAGCAGGGCGAGCGCGGCGCCGGGGTCGGTGCCGCGGAGCTTGGTGAGGTAGGCCAGGCGTTCGCCCCCGGTGCCGGTCTCCCAGATCTCCGGGTCGTCGGAGGTGGCCGTGCCGGGCGCCTCGTCACTGAGCCATTTCCAGTCGGGGCGCATCCGGGCGAGCCAGGTGCCGCGCTGACCGGCGATCCGCCCGATCGCGGGCCGGACGGCACTGTTGCGGCGTCCGGCGTCGAGCAGTGCGGGCAGCGACTCGGGCGGGACAAATCCGCCGCGCTGGGCCGCGGCGAAGAGCCACTGGGACAGCAGCTCCTGCGCCTGCTGGGCGCCACCGGGCGCACCACCGTCGGTCAGCAGCCGCAGCAACCGGGCCCCGGCCGCCTCCGGCAACGGCCGGTCGATCTCCACGGGGGCCGCCTCGACCGGAGCGTGCCCGGCCGAGGGCGTGATCCCGGCCCGCCGGTAGACCAGGGCGGCGCCGGCGGCCTCGAGCAGCTCGCCGCCCTTGGACATGGTCAGGACACGGTCGCCGACGTGTATGTCGGGTGAGCTCCAGGGCCGCCGGGCCGTTCCCACCAGCGCCGCCGCCAGCAGGTCGGCCGGAAGCTCGGGACCGCGCACGCTCGGCCCGTCCGGCACCGGGGCGGCCGCCGGAAGGAACTGTCCCCGCACCCAGGCGGCCAGTGGTCGCAGGCCCGAGGGCGACCATTCACCCGCCACCGTCGCGGGACGTCCTCCGGCTGCGGCCAGCAGCCACCACGGCTCCCGGTGGCCGGGCGCGAGCGGCAGCGACTCCCCGGCGGCGTCGACGAGGAACCCGTCCGGGCCGGGCACCACGCCGGCCAGCAACACCGGCGCGTCGTACCGCCAGGGCTCGGCGGCGACCGTCGTGGACCATCCGGCGAGCGCGTCGCGCAGGCCCCGGGCACCGGACGGTGTGGTCAGCGGCCGGGGCGTACCAAATTTTTCTTTGACGAGGGCCCGCAGGGGAGCGGCTCCCGGATAGAAGCAGAGAGCGCCGTCGAAGGTCGTCCCCGGCAGAAGGTCGGCGGTCAGTGACTGCCCCGGCGCCGCGAACGACAGCACCAGCGCGAACCGTCCACCGGAGACACCCAGCAGCCAGGTCCGGCGTGTCGTGATGGCGCCGTCCTCGCTGTCGACCTGTCCCAGCACCTGCCACTCGTCGCGGACCGGTGTGGTGGCGAGGACGTCCTCGGTCGCGACCGGGAAACCGATCCGGGCCCGGACCGTCGCGGCCAGCGCGTCGGGCAAGGTGTCGAGGCGTTCGTGACCCGCGACCAGCAGGCGCAGCAGTGCAAGATCGCCGAGCAGCCGGTCGGCCCAGTGCGGCCCGATGCCCGCGACCCCGCCGAGCCGCCGCACGGCCGAGGCAGCCGTCGGTGCCTGCGCGTCGACGAGGCGGGCGGCCATCGTCTCGTACGGCCGGTGCCCGGCCTGCTCCGCCCCGGCCAGGCCCTGGTGCACCTGGTCGTCGAGCCAGCGCCGCAGCTCGGTCATGCCCGCCGCGACCCGGTCCGCGCGCTGGAGCGCTCTTTTCTGCGCCGCGGCGGGGTCGGCCGTCCCGGTGGTTTTCGGCGCGGCAACCTTGGCCGCGCGACTCGCCTGCCACTCGCTGACAAACGCGGGCGCCGGCGCGGTGAAACCACCACCCTCGGCCCAGTGGAGCAGCAGCCCGAGCGCGTGCTTGCACGGGAACTTCCGGCTCGGGCACGAGCACTTGTACACAGGCCCGGCCAGGTCGACACACACCTGATAGGGGTTCTTGCCGCTGCCCCGGCACAGCCCCCACAGCACCTCGTCGAGCAGCCCGGCCTCCTGCCACTTCGACGCACTGCTGACACCACGGGCACCCTTCAGCGAACTCGCGTCGGGGGCCAGGGCGGTGATCTGGGCGGTGGACCAGCGTTCAACGGGCACCGCAGCACTCTAGAAGCCCGGTACGACGTTTTACGCCGGCAGAGTGACACCCCAGCTCACGCCGGTGAGCGCTACCGATGCGTCCCACAGCCGGGCGGCCACCGCGGTGTCCTTCGCGCGCTGCGAGCGGCGCGCGGCCCCGGCGTGTCCGCGCAGCCCGAACGGCTTCCCGTCGGGCCCGTAGTACCCGTCCGGTTGCGCGTCCGGGCTGGTCGCCGCGTAGAGAGTGGGCAACGCGCCGGTGTCGACGTTCTGCCACATGCCGGGAATGTGCAGCTGCAGCCGGCCGAGGAGGCCCAGCGAGGACTTGCCGGTGCCCATCAGCGGGCCGGTCGTCTGGAGGTTCGACCGGGTGGCTCCCGGGTGCGCCGCGTTGCTCAGCAGACCCCACCCACCGGCGTCGCTGCGCCGCTGGAGCTCACCAGCGAACATCAGCATCGCGAGCTTCGACTGCGCGTACGCGCGACCGCCCGCGTACGCGTGAAGGCTTTGAAGGTCGTCGAGATTGATGCGCCCGAACCAGTGCGTGCCGCTGCTGAGCGAGGTCACGCGGGGTGCGGGGGCGGCGGCCAGCAGCGGCAGCAGGCGGGCGGTCAGCGCGAAGTGGCCGAGGTAGTTGGTTCCGAGCTGCAGCTCGAAGCCGTCGGTGGTGGTCCGGCGCTCCGGCACGGCCATCACCCCGGCGTTGTTGATCAGAAGGTCGATCGGCCGGCCGGCGTGCAGCAGGCCCGCGGCGAAGTCGGAGACCGAGGTCAGCGAGGCCAGGTCCAGTGTCACGGCGCGGAACGTGCCGGGAAACGTCCTGGTCGCGGCGAGCGCCTTGGCCGGGCTGCGGACCGCCAGCACCACCTCGGCGCCGGCCGCCGCGAGCCGCCGGGCGGTCTCGAGACCGACGCCGCTGTTGGCGCCGGTGACCACCGCGATCTTGCCCGCTTGTGAGGGGATGTCCATGACCGAGCTCCTAACTGACTAGTTGGTTACCTCATCGAGTGAAGCACCGGGAGTGCTCAGTCGTCAACTAACCAGTTAGTCAGATACGATGCCGGGGTGGCACGGGATGCGGAAGACACGAAGCGGCGCCTGCTGGAGGCCGCGGCGAACGAGTTCGCCGAACGCGGCATCGCCGGCGCGCGCGTCGACCGGATCGCGGCGGCCGCGGCGGCGAACAAAGCCCTCATCTACAGCTACTTCGGTAACAAGGAAGACCTGTTCGACGCCGTTTTCAACGCCCTGGTCGTGGACACCGTCGAGGACGTCCCGATCGACGCCGACGACCTCCCCGGGTATGCGGGCAGGCTGTTTGATCACGGCCAGGAGCAGCCGCAGGTGCTCCGCCTGGCTCTCTGGCACTCGCTGGAGCGCGGTGGCGCCGCTATGCCCGAGGCGGTCGTCGCCGCCAACCTCGGCAAGGTCGAGGCGATCGCGGCCGCCCAGCGCGACGGGCGCATCACCGACCGGTTCCCCGCCGGCGAGCTGATGGTCCTGATCACCGGGCTCTCCATCCTGGGCGCCCCGGACCTCGCCCTGACGCACTTCGACGGGCCGGAGGGCCTGGCCGAACGCCGCCGGACGGTCGTCGAGAGCGTCCGCATCCTCATCACGAAGGACGAGAAATGAAGATCATCATTTTCGGCGCGACCGGCATGGTCGGTCAGGGTGCGCTGCGCGAGAGCCTGCTCGCCGCGGACGTCGAGAAGGTGCTCGCGGTGGTGCGCAAGCCCACCGGGGTCCGGCATCCGAAGCTCGAAGAGATCACCATCGAGGACTTCGCCGACCTCACGCCGATCAAGGATCAGCTGCGGGGCTACGACGCCTGTTTCTACTGCCTGGGCGTCTCGTCGGTCGGCCTGAGCGAGGAGGCGTACACCCGGATCTCCTACGACTTCCCGGTCGCAGCCGCGCACCTGCTCGCCGAGCTCAACCCCGAGATGACCTTCCTCTACGTCTCAGGGGCAGGGACCAATCCGGACAGCCGCACCATGTGGTCGCGGGTCAAGGGCCGGACCGAGGTCGAGATCATCAAGACCTTCCCGAACGGGTACGGCTTCCGTCCGGGTTACATCCAGCCGACCTTCGGTGCCACCTCGAAGACGGGCCTCTACCGGGCCGGTTACGCGTTGACCGCCCCGCTGATGCCGCTGCTCATGCGTTTTGTGCCCAAGTACGTCACCAGCACCGACCGGCTCGGCCGGGCCATGCTGCGCGCCGCGCGCACCGGCTTCCCGACTCACATCGTGGAGAACGCGGACCTGCGCTGACGCCCCGAAGAGCACCGCGCCGAAGGCGAGCGCCATTCCGAGCACTTGCACCGGCGTGAGGCTCTGACCCAGCGCCGCCCAGCCGACCGCCGTCGCCACCAGCGGCGACAGCAACCCGAGCAGAGAGACCCGGGCGGCCGGCAACCGCTCCAGACCCCAGAACCAGACCGTGTACGCCAAAGCCGTACCCACCACGGTCAGGTAGGCGTAGCCGGCCACGTTCGCGCCCGTGAGCGTGGCCGGCAGCCCTTCGACGCCGAGCGCCAGCGGGGCGAGCAGCAGTCCGCCGGCCGTCAGCTGCCAGCCCGTCGTGGTGAGCAGCGAGACCTCGGGACGTCCCCAGCGTTTGGTCAGCACCAGCCCGAGCGCCATCGACGCCGTGCCACCCAGCCCGGCGAGCAGTCCGACCGGGTCCAGGCGGGCGCTCGCCGTCAGCACCGCGAGCGCCACACCGGCGGCGCCGGCGACCGCGGCGAGAACGGTCCGCAGGGCGACCCGCTCGGTCAGCAGCAGCACGGTGAGCCCGGCGACGACCAGCGGCTGAGCGGCGCCGAGCACGGCCGCCATGCCGCCGGGCAGCCTGTATGCGCTGACGAACAGCAGCGCGAAGAACACCCCGATGTTGAGGGCGCCGAGCACGGCCGACCGCCACCACCAGTCGCCGCGGGGCAGCCGGCGGGTCACCGCGAGGAGCAGCAGGCCCGCCGGAAGCGCGCGCAGGGTGCCGGCCAGCAGTGGGCGGTCCGGCGGCAGGAATTCGGTCGTAGCGGCATATGTGGTGCCCCAGACGATCGGGGTGAGCGCGGTGACGAGCAGGACCGGCGGGCGCATCGCGACTCCCTCGACGTAAAGTATCTCGACATCAAGAGACTTCTCTGAGAGTCTCTCCTTGTCAAGAAGCTCGACATCGAAACAGTGGGATCGAGACAATGGAGAGGTGGCACACCCTGATGGCGTCGACCGGATCATCGACCAGTGGCGCACCGAACGCTCCGACCTGGTGGACACGACCGCCATGGCCATCTTCGGCCGGACCCACCGCCTGTCGCGCCTGGCGGGCGACACTACCGAGCGCATCTATGCGGAGTTCGGCATCGGGCGGCCGGAGTTCGACGTCCTGGCGACTCTGCGCCGGTCCGGCGAGCCTTTCGAGCTCTCGCCGGGCGCACTCGCGGCGTCGATGATGCTCAGCACCGGCGGCACGACGGCCCGGCTCGACCGGCTCGAAAAGGCCGGCCTGGCCGATCGTTTCCCGTCACCGACCGACCGCCGCGGTGTGCTCGTGCGCCTGACACCCAAAGGCCGGGAAGTTGTCGATGCCGCACTCGGCGCGGGCCTCGCCGAACAGCAGCGTCTGCTCGCCCATCTTTCACCGGCCAAACAACGTCAGCTCGCCGATCTGCTCCGGGAGGCGCTCGCTGCCGACTAGGGCTTGCGGGCCACGCCGCCGTACATCGCGACGTGGGCGGGGTTCGGGCGCGGTTCGGTCTCGCCTTCCGAACGCCATTCGCTGACCGGTGTGACACCGGGCTCGACCAATTCCAGGCCGTCGAAGAGGGCGGTGAACTCGGCCCTGTCCCGAGGCCAGATGTTGGTGATGCCCGCCGCCAGTGCCGCGTCGTAATCGGCTGCCATCTTCGGCGGCAGCGGATCCTTCGTGGAATTGGTGGCCACCAGGAAACTGCCGCTGGGGAGGGCGTCCATCAGGGTGCGCACGATGGGCGCGCCGGCACCGTATCCCTCGATGAAGTGCAGGACGGCCACCAGCATCAGGGCGACCGGCCGGCCGAGATCGAGGGTCTCGCGCAACTCCGGGTCCGCGAGAATGGTCTCGGGCGAGCGCAGGTCGGCCTCGAGATAAGTGGTCCGGCCCGCCGGCGTGCTGGTCAGCAGGGCCCGCGCGTGCACCATCACCATCGGGTCGTTGTCGACGTAAACGACGCGGCTCTCCGGCGCGATGCCCTGCGCGACCTCGTGCGTGTTGTCCGCGGTCGGCAGCCCTGTCCCGATGTCGAGGAACTGCCGGATGCCGGCCTCGGCCGCGAGAAAGCGGGTGGCCCGCTGCAGGAAACGCCGATTTTCCAGCGCCGCGATCCGGGCCGTCGGAAACGTCTTGAGGATCTCGTCCCCGGAGGCCCGGTCGACGGCGAAGTTGTCCTTGCCGCCGAGCCAGTAGTTGTAACGCCGGGCCGGCTGAGCGGTCGAGCTGTCGATCTGGTCGCTCACGGGGGCCTCCAGGGTGGACGTCCCGATCATCGTAGGCCACCCTGTCCCGCTCAGATCGCCCCGTGCCCCGCCGGAACGGTCTCCTCCGGCCGCGGCGGCGGAGGCGGCGTCCCGTCACCGAACGGCCGCCCGCCGAGCGACTCCCGGCCGTGCTCGGTCAGCCAGTTCGACAGGTCCGGTCCGGCGGGAACGATCCCGGTCGGATTGATGTCGCGGTGGACCTCGTAATAGTGCTGCTTGATGTGCACGAAGTCGGTGGTGTCGCCGAACCCCGGCGTCTGGAAAAGGTCCCGCGCATAGGCCCACAGCACCGGCATCTCGCTGAGCTTCTGCCGGTTGCACTTGAAATGCCCGTGGTAGACCGGATCGAAGCGGGCCAGCGTGGTGAACAACCGCACGTCCGCCTCGGTGATGGTGTCGCCGACCAGATAACGCTGACCGGAGAGCAGTTCCGACAGCTGATCGAGCCGCGCGAAGAGCCGGTCGTAGGCTTTCTGATAGGCCTCCTGGGTGCCGGCAAAACCCGCCCGGTAGACGCCGTTGTTCACATCGGCGAAGACGAGCCGGTTCACCTTGTCGATCTGCTCGCGGAGCGCCTCGGGATAGAGGTCGGGCGCACCCTCGCGATGGAACTGCTTCCATTCCAGACTCAGATCGATGGTGATCTGCGCGAAGTCGTTGGTGACCACCTGGCCTGTCGGAACGTCCACGATGGCCGGCACGGTGATGCCCTTGTCGTAATCCGGGAACCGAGCGAGGAACGCCTCCTGCAATCGCTCGATCCCGAGCACCGGGTCCTTGCCTCCCGGATCCAGATCGAAGGTCCAGCTCCGTTCGTCGTGTGTCGGCCCGGCAATTCCCATGGACAGCGCATCCTCGAGCCCGAGCAGCCGCCGCACGATGATGGAACGGTTGGCCCACGGACAGGCCCGGCTCACCACCAGCCGATAACGCCCCGCCTCGACCGGATAACCGTCCCGCCCGTCGGCGGTGATCCGGGTGGTGATGTATCGCTGATCCCGGCTGAACTCACCGGCAGGATTGACATAGGCCATGGACGTAGTCTGCCCGCTTCCGACCGCCCCAAAAGCAACTTCACCATCAATGTCGTAGGTGGGTGCCCGGCACCGACCGTCGCTCCCGCCGATTGTCAGGTCCGTGCTCCCTGAGCGCCGGCGAGCGCCTCCAGCAGGGGAAGCGGATTCAGGTAGTCACGGCAGGACAGGACCTGGCCGTCCCGCACCCGGAACACGGCGATGACCGTCTGCTCGAACGGCGCCCCGGTCCGTACCACCCGGCCGTGAGCGTCGTACTCCACGATGACCACCTCCGGGTCGAGGGACTCGTGGATCACGACGTTGCGGTGGTCGTCGATCGTGATGAACGCTTCGGCAGCCTCGGTGAGGTGCCGGCGGATCGCCGTGCGGCCCTCCACGCGCGCGGGCACGCCCGGCGGCCGGTACGGCCATTCGAGGTAGCCCTCAGGCGCCATCAGCCCGACAAACGTGTCGATGTCGACCTCGCGACCGGCCCGGAGCAGCCGCTCGACGATCTCCCGTGCTGTCCCACTCATTCAACGACCGTAGAACGAGCTGGGCCTCCGGTCAACGTTCGTAGAATGACCGGGTGACCAAGCCGACCCGGGCGGACCAGCGCCGCCGGACCGAGGCACGCATCCTGGCGACGGCCCGCCGCCTCTTCGCCGAGCTGGGCTACGACCGCACCACGATCCGTGGTGTGGCCGGGGAAGCCGGCGTGGATGCCGGACTGGTGATGCACTACTTCGGCTCCAAGGACAAACTCTTCGCACGCGCCGCCGAGCCACCCGTGGCCGCCGCGAGTGACGCTGAGGCCGGTGACGTGACCGAAGCACTGCTCACTTCGCTGGCCGACCGTCTCGACAGCGAGCCGGAGGCCTCCCTGGCCGTGCTGCGGTCGATGCTCACCAACGCCGACGCCGCCGATCGTTACCGGGCCGCCGCCGGGCCCGAGCTCAGCCGCATCACCGAGGGCATACCGGCCGCCGACGCCGAGCTGCGCGCCGGTCTGCTCAGCGCGATCGTCCACGGCGTGATCATCGAGCGCTATCTGCTGCGGCTCGGCCCCCTGGCCGACGCCTCACCCGAACACATCGTCGAGCTGCTGCGCCCCTGCTTCCGGACGCTGGCCGCGGCGCCCGTCGGCGGTGCTCCGCGCGTACCGTGAGGGCATGAAGATCGTCGTTCTGGACGACTACCAGGGGGTGGCCCGCGAGCTGGGGCCGTTCGACACGCTGACCGGTGACCAGGTCGAGGTGCTGCGTGAGCACGTCGACGACCAGGACGAGCTGGTCGAGGCGTTGCGGGGCGCGGAGGTCGTCGTCGCGATGCGGGAGCGGACGGCGTTCCCGGCCGGGCTGTTCGACCGGCTGCCGGATCTGCGCCTGCTGGTGACCACGGGGATGCTCAACGCGGCCATCGACCTGGCGGCCGCGGCCGAGCACGGCGTCACGGTCTCCGGCACGGTGATGTCCGGTTCGGCGAAGAGTTCGAACACCGCCGAGCTGACCTGGGCGCTGATTTTGGCCTGCCGGCGTCACGTGGTCGCCGAGGACCGGGCGCTGCGGAACGGCCGCTGGCAGACCACTCTCGGCACCGACCTGGCCGGCAGCACCCTGGCTGTGCTCGGGCTGGGCCGGCTCGGCACCCAGGTCGCGCGGATCGGTCAGGCTTTCGACACGCGGGTGATCGCCTGGAGCCACAACCTGACACCCGAACGGGCCGCCGAAGCCGGTGCGACCTGGGTGCCACGGGAGCAGCTGTTCGCCGACGCCGACGTCCTCACCGTCCACCTCAAGCTCAGCGAGCGGTCCACCGGTCTGATCGGCGCGCCCGAGCTGGCCGCCATGAAGACCACCGCGATCCTGGTGAACACCTCCCGCGGCCCGATCGTCGACGAGACCGCGCTGGTCGCCGCCCTGACCACCGGGTCGATCGCCGGCGCCGGCCTGGACGTCTACGACACCGAGCCACTGCCCGCCGGCAACCCACTGCGGGGCGCGCCCAACACCGTGCTGCTACCGCATCTCGGGTACGTCACCGAAGCGGGTTACCGCACGATGTTCCAGCAGGTCGTCGAGGACATCGCGGCGTGGCGGTCCGGGTCGCCGGTCCGGGTGCTGACGGCCTGAGAGTGCGGGACAACCAGGGGACACGCCTGCGGGTGAGGCTGCTCGGCGCCGTCGAGGTGCGCCGCGGGGACACCCCGGTGGCCGTTCCCGGTGCCCGCCTCCGCGGGCTGATCGTGCGGCTCGCGCTGGCGGGCGGCCGGTCGGTGGAAGCAGCAGTTCTGGTCGGCTCGCTGTGGCAGCAGGAGCTTCCCGCGGATCCGGCGAACGCGTTGCAGTCGTTGGTGTCGCGGCTGCGCAAACTGCTCGGTGACGCTGCCTCGGTCATGCAGTCCGAGGGCGGCTACCGCCTCGCGGTCACGGACGACGACGTCGACGCGCTGAGGTTCGAGCGGCTCGCCGCCTCCGGCCGGGAGCGGCTCAGAGCCGGTGATGCCCGGGCGGCGGCCGCCCTGCTGGGTGAGGCGGTCGCGCTGAGCAGCGGGGAGCCGTCGGAGCTCGCCGCAATCGCCCCGATGGTCGCCACACGGCTGGCGCGCGGTGCCATCGAGGCGTCCGCGGATCTGGCCGAGGCGGAGCTGGCCCTGGGCCGCACGGACGCGGCCGCCGCCCGGCTGGGCGCCCTGCTCGCCGACCATCCGGCGGACGAGCGGCTGGCCGCCCTGCAGATGGACACGCTGGCCGCGCAGGGCCGCCAGGCCGACGCCCTCACCCTGTACGAACAGGTGCGCGAGACTCTCGCCGAGCGACTCGGCGCCGACCCCGGCGCGGCCCTGCGCGAGCGTCACCTGCGGCTGCTGCAGTCGCCGGCGTCCGTTCGCCCGGCCCGGCCTGCGGGAAATCTCCCTCACGCCGTGACCAGTTTTGTCGGGCGCGACGACGACCTCGCCCGGATCGGTACGCTGCTGGCCCGCGGCCGTCTGGTCACAGTGGTCGGTCCGGGCGGTGCCGGCAAGACGCGGCTCGCGGTCGAGGCGGGCCGTCGCCACCGGCACGAATACCGCGACGGCACCTGGCTCGTCGACCTGGCCGCGGTCACCGAGCCGGACAAAGCGGGTGCTGCGGTGCTGGCCGCGATCGGTGTCCGCGGCGCCGGACTGTTCGAGCCCTCCGGCCGGATGCCCGCCGGGGGAGACGAGCTGGATGTGCTCACCGGCCGGGAGCTCCTGCTCGTGGTGGACAACTGCGAGCACCTGATCGAGGCCGTTGCGCACCTGGTCGCAGCGCTGCTGTCACGCTGCGCCGGTCTGCGGGTCGTGGCGACCAGCCGCGAGCCGCTGGCCATCGACGGTGAGGCGCTGGTCCCGCTCGGCCCGCTGGAGCTGCCGGACCCCGACGGTGACCTCGAGGACATCCGCCGCAGCGCGTCGGTACGCCTGTTCACCGAACGGGCCGCGGCGGTACGACCCGGTTTTGACATCGACGAGCGGACGTGCGCGGACGTCGTACGGCTGGTGTGCGGGCTGGACGGCCTGCCGCTGGCGTTGGAGCTGGCCGCGGCCCGGCTGCGGACCCTGTCGCTGGCCGAGCTGGCCGCCGGGCTGTCCGACCGCTTCGGGCTGCTGACCACGGGCAGCCGGGCTGCGTCCCCGCGGCACCGCACGCTGCGTGCGGTCATCGCCTGGAGCTGGGACCTGCTCGGCGACTCCGAGCGTACGGTGGCCGACCGGGTCTCGGTCCTGCCCGGCGGTGTGACCGTGGAGTCGGCCGCGGCGGTGTCGGGCGTGCCCGTGGCGGAGATGCCCGAGGTGCTCGCGGCCCTGGTCGACAAGTCGCTGCTGCAGCTGGGCGGTGAGGCGGGCCGCTACCGGATGCTGGAAACCCTGCGGGAGTACGGGATCGAGCGGCTCGCGACCACCGGTGCGCTCGACGCCGTGCGGGAACGCGCCGCCCGCCACCTGGCCGCGCTGGTCGCCCGCGAGGAGCCACGGCTGCGCGGCCCCGACCAGCTCGCTGCGCTGCGGGTGCTCCGCGCCGAGTACGACAACGCCCTCGCCGCGCTGCGCCGCCTGTGCGACACCGGCGATGCCACCGCCGCCGTCCGGCTGACCATGGATCTCTCCTGGTACTGGCAGATTCTCGGCCGCCAGACCGACTCCCTGTACTGGCAGGCGGAGGCGCTGGGGCTCCCCGCCGCCGGGCACACGGTGGATCGGGACACCGCCGAGACGATGCTGGTGCTGAACCGCATCAACGCCCGTTCGCCACTGTCCGTCGATGCCTTGCGGGAGAACGAGGCGGCGCTGCGGGTGCTCGCTGATCGCCTGCTCGCGTACCCGTCGCTGCCCGGGTTTGCCGGGGTTCTCACCGCGATCACGCTGCACTTCCTGCAGGAGCACGAGGCGTCGATCGTCCTCGTCCAGCGGCTGGCCGGTGGGCCCGACGTGTGGTTGTCCGGGCTGGCCCACCTGTTCCGGGCCTCGTTCGCCGAGAACGAGGGCGACCTCGACCAGGTACGCACCGATGTCGCCGCCGCGCTCGACGCCTTCACCCGGGCCGGCGACCGCTGGGGCCTGGCCGGTGTGCTGCCCATGCGGGCCCAGCTACGGCAGTACGACGGGGATCTCGACGGCGCGCTGGCGGATCTGCGTGAGGCCCGCGCGTACGCCCGGGAGTTCGGTGCGCTCAGTGCGGCCGACGAGGTTTTTCTCGACCTGCGCTGGATCGACCTCCACCTGCGGCGGGGCGAGGACACCCGGGCGCGGGCGCTGCTCGACGGGGTCCGCGAGCGGGCGGAGCGGTCGGGAACACCGAACCTGAGCGTCATCGTCGCCGCGCAGGAGGCCGGCACGTGGTTGCGGCTCGGCGACCCGGACCGCGCCGAGGCCCGCATCGAGGCCGCCGAGGCGGAGCTGTCCGGCGGCGGCCACGGCCAGGCCGTCGTCAGCTCGGTCCGGGCCACGTTGTGCCTGCACCGCGGCGACACCGACGGCGCCCGGGTGGCGCTGGCCCAGGCGTACGCGGCGGCCCTCGACAGCCGGGACCGGCCGATCCTGGCGCTGGTCGCGGTGCCCGCCGCCGAACTGGCCGGGCTGCAGGGACGGCACCGGGACGTGGCCCGGCTGCTCGGCGCGGCGGCCCGGCTGCGTGGCACCCACGACCACAGCGATCAGCGGATCCGGGCGCTGACCGACCGAGGCCGTACGGCGCTGGGCGAGGCCGCCTTCGCCGCGGCGTACCAGGAGGGCTGGCAGCTGGACGGGAAGACGGCCTCGCGCCGGATCGATCCGCGTTCCTAGGGGGTGTCTGGTGGACCTCGCCGCAGACTCGCCGTGATCCACCAGACACCCCCTAGTAGTGCTTTGTCATGGTCCTCTTCCCGCGCGGGTTTTTCGTTGCGGAAAGCGGGTTTGGCAGGTCGGGCAGGTGCCGATGAGGCGGGCCAGCAGGTGTTGCAGGCGTCGGAGTACGGCGTAGAGAGTCATTCCGGCGCACGGGTTTTTGGGTCCAGGCGTTGCAGGGTGAGAAACGCGTGAGCGGCGGAGACCAGGGTGGTGTGGTGGTGCCAGCCTTGCCAGGTGCGGCCTTCGTAGTGGTCCAGGCCGAGCCCGGTTTTGACCTCGCGGTAGTCGTGTTCGATGCGCCAGCGCAGCTTGGCCTGCCTGACGAGGTGCCGATATGGGGTCGTGGCGGGCAGGTTCGACAGCCAGTAGCGGGTCGGTTCCGGCTCGCCGGGTGGCCATTCGGCGATCAGCCACCGCACGGGCAGGTCTTCGTCGAAGCCGACGGCCCGGCGATGCACCAGGCTGGCGGGACGCAGCCGCAGGAACACGAAACTGCCGCCCATCTTCCGGGCTTTGCCGGCCCGGCGGCGTGAACCCTCGCGCCAGGTGACCCTGCGAGTCGCGTCGCGGCCGGCGGCCAAGACGTGGGTTTTGAGGCCGGGTGCGGCTTGCCGGTAGATCAGCGGCGGCCGCCGGCCAGCACCCTTATACGGGGGTGAGGTGCGCTGGGCGTCGATGGTGAAAGCGGTATGCGCGCAGTTCACGCCGACGACGTAGCTCAGGTTCCGGTCCTCGAGACCTTGGCGGAACTCAGCGGCGTCGCCGTAACCGGCATCAGCGACGATCAACGGCGGCGTCAGCCCCCACCCGCGGGCTTCATCGATCATGTCCATGCCCAGACGCCACTTCTCGCGATGCACGACGTCGTCCGGCATTCCGGTTTTGCGGCGGCGCTCGGGGGTCTCGGAGGTGGCCTTGTCGCTGGCCGGGTCCCAGGACTCGGGAACGAACAGCCGCCAGTCGACCGGGCACGACGCGGTGTCGGTGACCAGGTTCAGGCTGACTCCGATCTGGCAGTTGGTCACTTTCCCGGCCGTGCCGGTGTATTGCCGGGTCACACCCACCGACGCGGTACCGTATTTGAGCCAGCCGGTGTCGTCCAACGCCCACGCAGCCGGGACGATCGCCTCGTCCATCCGCACCGCCAGCCGTCGGCGCACCAACGCGGCATCCCACGGACTGTTGGTGACGAAATGGTTCAACGCCTGTTCGTGCGGCCCGGCAAGCCGGGCCGCCATCGGCTGGATCGACTTGCGACGACCGTCCAACATCAGACCGCGCAGGTAATGCTCGGCGCGCTCCTGCCACCGCGACCTGGTCAATGAAGCGAACACATCCGCCACGAACGCGTCCAGATCATCGGCCAGTTGCTGAACCTCAGCAGTGTCCATCCCTCCAGGACACCAAGATCAGCATTGATATGTCACCGTCACCCACCCAAAAGATGACAAAGCACTACTAGCCGCGGAAGATCTCGAGGTCGAAGGCCTCGGCGATCACCCGCTGCCCGGCATCGTTCGGATGCACGTTGTCACCGGACAGCAGCTCGGGGCGGACGCACGCCGGCGCCGCCGGATCGTGGGTCGCCGCCTCCAGGTCGGCCACCGCGTCGAACTCGCCGCTGCCCCGGATCCAGCTGTTCACCTCCTGGCGTACCTGTTCGGTCTCCGGTGTGAAGAACGGCGTGCTGCCGATGGGCAGGAGTGTGCAGCCGACGATCCGCAGGCGGTGCAGGTGCGCGCGGGCGATCAGCAGCCGGTAGCCGGCGATGAGGTCCTCGGCCGTTGCCCGCTCGCTCTCCGGCACACCCGGGAAAGAGCCGAAGAAGATGTCGTTGAGTCCTTCCGACACCACGACCCAGCGCACACCGGGCCGGGCCAGCACGTCGCGGTCGAAACGGGCCGGTGCGGCGGCGCCCATCCCGTCGGTCTCCCGCAGGACGCGGTTACCGGCGATACCCATGTTGAGCACCGCGCGGGGCGGCAGGTCCGGCCGCGCGGCGAGCCGGCGCGCCAGCACAGACGGCCACGGCGCGTCCGCGTCCGGTGTGGTCTCCATGCCGTCGACGACGGAATCGCCGAGGACGACGATGGCGGCCGCCGCGGGCTCGGCGACCACGTCGATGCCGGCGAGCCACAGATAGGACCGGAACTCGGTGGCGTCCCGCAGGTCACGCTCGGCGGTCTGATCACCCGGCGCGACCCAGCCCGTACGCAGCCCGACCTCGTGCGTCGTGGGCGTCACGTTCTCGCCGGGCACGTACAACGAGACGACCAGATCGGTCTGCGCGCGTACGTGGTGGTCGAGGGGATCGCTGGAGATCTGCGCACCCGTCGGCAGCACCACGGACGTGCGCCCGCCGAATGTCAGCCGGTGACCGTCGATCCGCGCAGCCCCGATGTGCACCGGCGCGTTGCCGAAGGAGTTCGCCAGGGCGACGCGGACGGCTGAACCGCCGACGGTGGCCCGCGCCACCATGCGTACGGTCTGGGCGCTGACCTTCTCCGGCGGTCCGGCGGGCGGCTCGTCGTCCGGGAAGTCCGGCATCTGCGGGCCGCCACCGGGTTCGGCGGGCGGGGCGAGCTGCTGGGCGGTACCCCAGGTGGCGATCCAGGTGCGGAGCTCGATCATGGACTCAGCCTTTCCGGGGGAACCAGCGCGCGAGCGCCTCGTCGAGTGACGTGGACGAGGTCTCGGTCCACGCGATGCAGCCGTCGGGGCGTACGAGCAGCGACGGGCCTTCCTTGGTCTGTGCCTGCTGGACGCCGGGCGGCAGCAGCCGTTCCGACGGCGAGACGAGCAGGCCGCCACCGTTCTCCATCAGCGCGTAGAGCCGTCCCTCAGTGCCGTCGGCCAGCGTCAGGAGCTGGTCCTTGGCCAGGGTGCCGACGAGCGGGTCGTCGTCGCCGAGGTCGTACCGGATGCCGGTGCCCGAGAGCATCCCGCCGATGAGGCGGTTGCCGTCGGGCAGCCTGATCAGCTCGCTCACGATGGATCGCAGGGCGGTCGTGAGCGGGTCGGGGCGTACGAGCGCGACCTGCGCACGGGTGTTCTCCAGCACACGTGCACCGACCGGGTGCCGTTCAGCGGTGTAGGAGTCGAGGAGCCGGTCGTCACCCCGTACGGCCGCGGCGAGTTTCCAGCCGAGGTTGGCCGCGTCGACCAGACCGAGGTTCAGACCCTGGCCGCCGAAAGGCGAGTGGACGTGCGCGGCGTCACCGGCGAGCAGGACCCGGCCGAGGCGATAGGTCGTCGCCTGCCGCGCGTGGTCGGTCCAGCGGGACGCCTTGGTCATCGACAGCACCCGGACGTCGGTGCCGCTCACCCGCTGGATCGACGCCTCGACCTCGGCCCGGGTGACGGGCGCGTCCCGGTCCGGTGGCGGCCCGTCGAACTCCGCTGTGAACACACGTCCCGGGATCGACGTGATGAGCCCACGCGGTGTCCGCTGCCAGCCCTGGGTGAGCTTGCCGGGTGCGTCGAACTCGACGAGCGCCTGATAGCCGGTGATCGTCGGGTCCGTGCCGGGGAACGCGAATCCGGCCAGCTTGCGGACACGGCTCCGGCCACCGTCACAGCCGACCAGATATCTTGTCCTCAGTGGTCCCGCGCTCGTCTGCACGCTCACACCGCCGGGGTCCTGCTCGAAGCTTTCCACCGTGACGCCGCGCCGGATCTCGATCCCGCGTTCACCGGCGCGTACGGTCAGGATCCTCTCGAGGGCGTCCTGCGGGACCACGCGACTGTGGCGTCCGGGGTCGTCCTGCAGCTCCTGATCGACCACGAACAGCGCGGAGAAGTGACCGCCGCCCGGCTTTTTCATCAGCATCGTGACCTGCTCGCCGTCGAGCGCCGGCAGGAACCCGCGCCGTTCCAGCGCCTCGGCCCCCACCGCACCGACCGCGGCCGCCTTGATCCCCCGGTCGGGCTCCGCCAGCCGTTCAAGCACCAGCGGCTTCACACCCGCGGTCTCGAGCTCGATGGCGAGGAGCAGTCCGACCGGGCCGGCACCGACAACAACAACGTCGTGCACAGGTTCGCCCATGTCTCCGTCCTTTCCGTCGCGGACGGGACCGTGCGGGCCCCGTCCTCGACACGCAGACTGGCGCGACCCGCTGGCACCACCCGCACACGGCGCTGGCACGGCCTGACATCAGGCGGCAACCAGGACTTTCTGGCAGGGTGAATCCCATGACCGCCAAGATCGCCGCTGTGCTGGCTCGCTGGACGGCCTGGATCCCGATCCTCGCCGTGGCGGTCCTCGTTGTGACCTTCGGCCGGGACCTCCCCCCACCCCTCGTGATCATCAGCGGCCTCCTGCTCGCCGGCGCGGTCCTGGCAGCGGTCCACCACGCGGAGGTCGTCGCCCACAAGGTCGGCGAACCCTTCGGCTCCCTCGTCCTCGCCGTAGCGGTCACCATCATCGAGGTGGCCCTCATCGTCACCCTGATGATCAGCGGCGGCGAAAAAACCCAGGCCCTGGCCCGCGACACCGTCTTCGCCGCAGTGATGATCACCTGCAACGGCATCCTCGGCATCTCCCTGCTCGTCGGCGCCGTCCGCCGCCGCATCGCCGTCTTCAACCCCGAAGGCACCGGCGGCGCCCTCGCCGCCGTAGCCACGATCGCCACCCTCAGCCTGGTCCTGCCCAGCTTCACGACCAGCCGCCCCGGCCCGCAGTTCTCCCCGGCCCAGCTCGCCTTCGCCGCCGTGGCCTCCCTCGGTCTCTACCTGCTCTTCGTCCTGGTCCAGACCCGCCGCCACCGCGACTACTTCATGCCGATCACCACCGCCGGCGAAGTCATCGAAGGCGAGGACCACCTCGAACCACCCTCGTCCAAAGCAGCCCTGACCAGCCTGGGCCTCCTGCTGGTCGCCCTCATCGCGGTCGTCGGCCTCGCCAAAGGCGTATCCCCAGCCATCGAATCAGCCGTCGCAGCCGCGGGAATGCCCCAGGCCGTCGTCGGCGTGGTCATTGCTCTGCTGGTGCTGCTCCCCGAGACGATTGCAGCGGTTCGGGCCGCGGCGCGCGACCGCATGCAGACAAGCTTGAACCTGGCGCTCGGCTCGGCGATGGCCAGCATCGGCCTGACCATCCCGGCCATCGCGATCGCCATGATCTGGCTCGACGGACCCCTGCTCCTCGGCCTGGGCGGCACGCAGATGGTGCTGCTCGCCCTGACCGTCGTGGTCGGAACGCTGACGGTCGTCCCCGGCCGCGCCAACGTCCTCCAAGGCGGCATCCACCTGAGCCTGCTGGCCGTCTTCCTCTTCCTGGCCGCCAGCCCGTAACCCAACGCGCACTCTCCAAACCGGCGCCGTCCCAGCTGCTCCTTCGGGGAGCGGGGGAGGGTGGTGGCTGCGGCGGCCGGATCAACGTCACCGGCCGTCTTGCAACGGTCCGTGCGTAGTGCTGGCCGCCGCTCCGCCAGGGTCGGGCGACCTGACGGTTCGGCGGGCGGCTTGTCAACGGTCGTCCCGCCTGTCGATCCCGGCCTTCGCTACGTCTTGGCCAGTCGGCTCCGGGCCGGGTCCCGCTCCGAGATCTTTGGCCTGTCCGGTGGGGATGACGATCGACTGTGATGTGACGGATGTCGGGCATGGCCGCTCGGTATGGACCGTCTGCCCCAACTTCAGGGAAGTCGGGGCTGTACGGGCTGGGGCTACACGGGCTGGGGAAGGCCCAACTTCAGGGAAGTCGGGGCTATACGGGCTGGGGAAGGCCCAACTTCAGGGAAGTCGGGGCTACACGGGCTGGGGAAGGCCCAACTTCAGGGAAGTCGAGGCTATACGGGCTGGGGAAGGCCCAACTTCCTTGATGTTGTGACGAGGCGCCGCATCGGCGATCAACCTCGGGATGATTTGTCGGTTTGTTGCGGCTGCTGATGCGGCGGCCAGGTCCGTGGTGGTTCTGATCGTGGGTCTGGGTGTCCGGTCGACCGCGCCGGGCGCGCGGTGGTCGAGGCGGAGCAGGAATCCGCCGGTCTCTCCTCCAACTTCAGGGAAGTTGGGGCTGTACCAGCTGGGGGAAGGCCCAACTTCCTTGATGTTGTGAATGGGCACCGCATCGGCGATGGACTTGGCAGTGGTTTATCGGGATTGTTGGTGTCGGTCGGGCCTGGTGATGGCCTGGTCGTGAGTACGGGCGTCAGCTCGACGGCGCCACGAGTGCGGTGGTTGACAGCGGGGATGCGCTCGCGCCGTTTGTCGAAGAGTTCGAACTTGCGGGTCAGCCCAGCAGGCCGCTGCCTGCTGCGGGATTGCGGCGCTCAGGTGGGAAGCGGTGCGGTGAAGACGATGGTGTTTCCGTCCGGGTCCGTCACTGTGAGAACGCGGGAGGACGTTGCCCCTTGGATGCCGGGGTGGTCGATTCCTTCGCGGTTCAGCCGGTCGGCGAGCTCGTCGAGGTCGGACTCGTCGACGACCATCGTCGAGCGGCCGGCGCGGTCGGTGTCCTTCCAGACCTGGACGCCGAATGTCGAGGTCAGGTGCCATTCGGTCAGGCCTTCCATCGGCCGCTCATCGGGGTCGCGGCCGAGCAGCCTCGTGTACCACCCGACGGCGGTTTCCGGGTCGGTGACCGTCATCTGTGCCAGTAGCCGGGTTATTGCCATGCCGGGACCGCTACCCCGTCGACCGCTGGTCCATGCAGCACGTCCACCTTCGTGGCGGGAGGCGGCAGGGAGCAGCGGCCCGGGCGGCAGCCGTTGCAGGCGGGATGCCCGCTGGTGCTTGTCTCGGCCGGTCGAGTGCCCAGGGGCGTGCAAGCAAGAGGAGGCCGGGCGGAGCGTCCGGGGTCAGGCCGACTGGCGGACGATCAGGGTGGGTTCGTAGATGACGGACGAGATGCGCATCGTCGGGTCCTCGACGCGGGCCAGGAGCAGCCGGGCGCTCTCCGCCGCCATGTCTTCCAGGGGGTGCCGGACCGTCGTCAGGGCCGGGCTGGCGGCCACCGCCGCGCTGCTGTCGTCGAAGCCGACCATGGCGACGTCGGCAGGGACCTGGCGGCCGGCGTCGCGGAGGGCGAGGAGGGCGCCGAGGGCCATCAGGTCGTTGGCGACGAAGACGCCGTCGAGGCGGGGGTTTTCGGCGAGGAGCGTACGCATGGCTTCTTCGCCGCTCTCCTGGGTGAAGTTGCCGGAGACGAGGGGGACCCAGGCGTGGCCGTGGCGGGCCATGGAGCGGCGGAAGCCGGTGATGCGGTCGTTGCTGGCGGGGACGTCGGCCGGGCCGGAGATCATGCCTATGAGCTGGCAGCCGCGGGTGACGAGGTGGTCGGCGGCGAGGGACGCGCCGGTGTCGTTGGCGAGGTCGACGTAGTTGATGGGGACGGGGTCGGCGGGGCGGCCGATCAGTACGGCGGGGACGCCGGCGTCGGTGAGCATGCGGGGGAGCGGGTCGTGGCCCGGCAGGGACAGGACGATCACGCCGTCGGCGAGGCCGTGGCGGAGGTCGCCGACGAGGCGGGTGCGTTGTTCCTCGGTGCCGACGATCTGGAGGGCGAGCTGGATGCCGGCCGTACGCAGGACGCTCATCAGGCCGCCGACGACGCGGCCGAAGTACGGGTCGGCGAAGAAGCGGCCCATGAACGGGTCGTCGTCGTGGGACTCGGAGTCGGAGACGACCAGGGCGACCGTGCCGGTGCGCCGGGTGACCAGGGAGCGTGCCAGCCGGTTGGGGACGTAACCCGTCTGGCCGACCGCGTTCCACACCATTTCGTGGAGCTGCGGGTCGACGTTGCGGATGCCGTTGATGACGCGGGAGACGGTCGCCCGGGACACTCCGGCGACCCGGGCGACGTCCTCGAGGGTCGGCAGTCGCTCACCCACGGGCACCCGTCCGGTGCCGGCGGTCACGGGGTCGAGCTCCGGGTCTTCATAACAGGTTTTATAGCACACCTCGGAGAGCGCTCTCCGACAAGACCGCTCCAGCCCCGGTGCGCCGCGTATTAGTTCCGGATCTGCCCCAGCATATTGACGAGCGTGCAACTTGGGCGTAACACTTCGGAAAGCGCTCTCCAAGTACGTCCCGCCTCGTCGGCCGATCCCCGCACCGCCGTCCGGTGAGGCACTCGTCCTCGTCCCCGTGGGAGAACTCATGAGATCAGGGAAAAGCCGGTTCAGACGGCTCATCGCGCCGCTCGGCGTGGCCGCCGTCGCCGGATCGCTGCTGGTGGCGGGGGTTCAGTCGGCGCACGCCGCCGACACTCTGCTGTCGCAGGGCAGGCCGGCGCTCGCCTCCTCGCTGGAGAACGGCGAGTCGCCCGCGGCCGCCGCGGTCGACGGCCGGGCCGACACCCGCTGGGGCAGCCAGTGGGCCGACCCGCAGTGGCTGCGTGTCGATCTCGGCAGCACGGCCACGATCAGTCAGGTCGTGCTGCAGTGGGAGGCGGCGTACGCGAAGTCGTTCCAGATCCAGACCTCGCCGGACGGCAACGCCTGGACCAGCATCTACAGCACCACAACGGCGACCGGCGGCACGCAGACGCTGACGGTCAACGGCAGCGGCCGGTACGTCCGTCTCTACGGCACCCAGCGCGGCACCGGCTACGGCTACTCGCTGTACGAGTTCAAGGTGTACGGCACGAGCGGCAGCACCCCGCCCGCCGGTGGTGGTGACGGTTATGTCCTCGCGAACCCGCCGGTGACCGGTGTGGTCCCGTCGACGGCCACCCCGCCGGCGACGAACCCGCCCACCACGCACCACGAGTTCCAGGCGAACTGTTCGGTGAGCCGGTCGAACCTGCCCGACGACCCGATCGTCTTCCCGAACATGCCGGGCGCTTCCCACTCGCACACGTTCATGGGCAACACGACCACGAACGCCGCGACGACACTGGCCAGCCTGAACGCGGGCGGCACCTCGTGCATCACGCCGGGTGACAAGACCGGGTACTGGATGCCGACGCTGCTCAACGGCACCACCGCGGTGCAGCCGCTCGGCCGTCAGGTCATCTACTACAAGAGCGGCGTGATCGACTACCGCAGTGTCCGCCCGTCTCCTCCCGGTCTGCGGTACGTGGTGGGCAGTCCGGTGGCGACGCTGGACGAGTTCAAGAACGCGCCCGGCGCCGTCGAGGGCTGGGAGTGCGGCGACAGCGTCCGTAACTGGGACTTCCCGGCGTCCTGCCCGGACGGCACGCAGCTGAACATCCGGTACCAGGCTCCGAGCTGCTGGGACGGCATCCACCTGGACACGCCCGACCACAAGAGCCACATGGCGTACCCGACGGTGGGTGTCTGTCCGGCGAGTCACCCGGTGGCCGTCCCGATGATCGAGTTCAAGATGGCGTTCCCGGTCAGCGGGAACATGGCGAACGTCAAGCTGTCGAGCGGGCGGGCCTACTCGTTCCACTACGACTTCTACAACGCCTGGGACGCGCCGACCCTGAACGCGCTCGTCAACCACTGCATCAAGGGCGGGCTGCAGTGTGACCCGCGCGGCTTCGATCAGTACAAGCCCGAGCGGGGTGCGGCGCTCAACGAGAACTACGTCCTTCCGTAACCGATAAAAGCAATCGTCCGGGTGCCCGCACGGGCACCCGGACGATTTACGGTCCGCTCGATAACAATTATCCGGCGACTTTCGGCAGATATTTTTTGCGGGTGCCGATGACCTCGCCGGCGAGTGCCTTGGTGCGGGGCTCGAGTCCGGATTTCTCCTCGCTGCCGGCCAGCCGCACACCCTGGTCGAAGTGCGCCTCGAGGTGGGCCAGCAGCAGTTTGTCGAACGCAGGTCCGCGCACCTTGGCGGCCTCCGCGACCAGTTCGGGGGTCATCATGCCCGGCATCGGCATGCCCTTGTGCGGGTTCTCGGCGGGGAGCTTCGCCTCGTCGTGCAGGGCCCGCAGGGTGGCCAGCTCCTGGTCGTTGACGGCTCTGACCTCGGTGACCAGTGCTTTGACCTCGGGGTCGGTGCTGTGTGCGGGGACCAGGTCGAGCAGCGGGAGCAGCTCCTCGTTCATCGCGATGTTGATCTCGACCCAGGCCAGGTCGGTGCCGCCGAAGAAGGACGACGCGGCGGAACTGGCCGCCGGCGGCGGGGCCGAGGCGGTGCCCGCGTCGCAGGCCGAGGCGCCCAGCAGCAGGGCGAGCAGACAGCCGGCCACGGCCGTGCGCTGCGGATAGATCACGCCGACTCCATTCCACACGGGGCGCGAAAGCCGAAAGGGAAGCGTCTCAGTGTCAATGCCGCCGACTCGGGTGTCAATGCGGCATTGGCCCTTCCTTCACGGCGTCATCTTTCAATTCCGGAACCCCAGCGTATTGACGTGACGCAACGTCCCCGTAACAATCGCAGCAGTGGGAGAGCGCTTTCCCAAGATCATTCCTCGAGCGACAGGTAGCGCCATGACTCCGATACCCCTGGCTGCGCCGCCCCGGCGCAGACGCCGCAAGTTCACCGTGCTCGCCGCCGTCCTCGCCACGGCGCTGGGCCTGACCGTCGCGTCCGTCACCACCTCGGCCAGTGCGGCCGACACGCTGCTGTCGCAGGGGAAGACCGCGACCGCCTCGTCGCAGGAGGGCGCCGACGTCTCGGCCGCGAAGGCAGTGGACGGCAACGCCGGTACGCGGTGGTCCAGCGTCTTCGCCGACCCGCAGTGGCTGCAGGTCGACCTCGGTGCCACCGCCACCATCAGTCAGGTGGTGCTGCAGTGGGAGGGCGCGTACGGGAAGGCGTACAAGATCCAGACCAGTGCGAACGGCACCGCCTGGACCGACGTCTACTCGACGACCACGGGCGCGGGCGGCACGGAAACGCTGGCCGTGACGGGGTCGGGGCGCTACGTCCGGATGTACGGCACGACCCGCGCGAGCGGCTACGGCTACTCGCTCTACGAGTTCAAGGTCTACGGCTCCACGAGTGCCAACCCGCCGCCGTCCGAGTGCGGCACGACCAACGCGGCCCAGGGGAAGACTGCGACCGCCTCGTCGCAGGAGGGCGCCGACGTCGCCGCCGCGAAGGCCGTGGACGGTGACGCCGGCACCCGCTGGTCGAGCCAGTTCAGTGACCCGCAGTGGTTGCAGGTCGACCTCGGCAGCACCCAGTCGATCTGCCGGGTGGTGCTGCAGTGGGAGGGCGCGTACGGCAAGGCGTACAAGATCCAGACCAGTGCGAACGGCACCACCTGGACCGACAGCTTCTCCACGGCCGCTGGTGCGGGCGGCACCGAGACCCTCGCCGTGACGGGCTCCGGCCGCTACGTGCGGATGTACGGCACCGTCCGTGGCAGCGGCTACGGCTACTCGCTGTACGAACTCAAGGTCTTCACCGGCTCGGGCAGCGTGACGCCGCCGCCGACGACGGGTGACCCTGTCGAGCCGACCGACCCGCGTAACCCCAACCTCGGCCCGAACGTCAACGTCTTCGACCCGTCGACGCCGGCCGCCACGATCCAGAACCGTCTGAACGCGCTCTTCACCGCGCAGGAGACCAACCAGTTCGGTCCCGAGCGCTACGCCGTGCTGTTCAAGCCGGGCAACTACTCGGCCGACGTCAACCTCGGCTTCTTCACCCAGGTGTCCGGGCTGGGCCTGTCGCCCGACGACGTCAACCTCAACGGCCACGTGCGTGTCGAGGCCGGCTGGATGAACGGCAACGCCACCCAGAACTTCTGGCGGGTCGCCGAGAACCTGTCGGTCACCCTCCCCGCCGGTACGACCGTCGAGCGGTACGCCGTCTCGCAGGCCGCGCCGTACCGCCGGATGCACCTCAAGGGTGCGGGCAACCAGATCCAGCTCTGGAACGGTGGTGACGGCTGGTCGTCCGGCGGCCTGATGGCCGACACCAAGGTGGACGGTGCGGTCGTCTCCGGCTCGCAGCAGCAGTGGTACTCGCGCAACAGCGAGTTCGGCAGCTGGGCCGGATCGGTCTGGAACATGGTCTTCCAGGGTGTGCAGGGCGCCCCCGCCCCCAACTTCCCCAATCCCTCCCACACGGTCATCAACACCACCCCCACGGTCCGGGAGAAGCCCTTCCTGTACGTGGACAGCACCGGCGAGTACAAGGTGTTCGTCCCGGCACTACGCCAGAACAGCACCGGCACGAGCTGGTACAACAAGACCCCGGCCGGCTCGTCGATCTCGCTGAGCGACTTCTCCGTCGTCCGTCCGGGCGCCACCGCGGCGACCATGAACGCCGCCCTCGCGCAGGGCAAGAACCTGCTGTTCACACCGGGCGTCTACAACGTCGACCAGGCGCTGCAGGTGAACCGCCCGGACACCGTGATCCTCGGTCTGGGTCTCGCCACACTGCGGCCGACCACGGGCACCGCGGCCGTCAAGATCGCCGACGTCGCCGGGGTGAAGCTGGCGGGTGTGCTCGTCGAGGCCGGCGCCACCAACTCGCCGACGCTGATCGAGGTCGGTCAGGCGGGCAGCAGCGCGAACAACGCCGCGAACCCGATCTCGCTGCACGACGTCTTCGTCCGGATCGGCGGCTCGGGCATCGGCCGGGCCACCACCAGCGTCGTCGTCAACAGCAACAACGTCATCGGCGACCACCTGTGGCTGTGGCGCGCGGACCACGGTGACGGCGTCGGCTGGTCGGTCAACACCGCCGACCAGGGCCTGGTCGTCAACGGCGCCGACGTCACGATGTACGGCCTGTTCGTCGAGCACTTCCAGAAGTATCAGACGGTCTGGAACGGCGAACGAGGCCGGACGTACTTCTACCAGAACGAGATGCCCTACGAGATGCCGAACCAAGCGTCCTGGATGAACGGGGCGACCCGTGGTTACGCGGCCTACAAGGTCGCCGACACGGTGAACACCCACCAGGCGTGGGGTCTGGGCAGCTACTGCGTCTTCACCCTCGACCAGTCGGTGGTGGGGGAGCGCGCGATCGAGGCCCCGGTCAAGCCCGGCATCCAGTTCACCAACATGGTCACCGTCTCGCTCGGCGGCCAGGGCACCATCAACAAGATCATCAACGACAAGGGTGGTACGGCGCAGAAGGGTGCGGAGATCCAGTACCTGACGTCCGGCCCGTAACAGAATTCCCTTGCGCGCCACGGTGCCACCGAGGCCGTGGCGCGCAGGGGCCTCCAGCTCCGTCAGGGATCCAGGTCCGCGCCGATGGCGTAGTGGTCCGACGGGTAGTGGCCGTCGATCGGGCGGTCGCCCGCGATGAAGGCCCCGCGGACCGTGACCGCCACACCCGGCCGCCCGGGCCGGACCAGCACGTGGTCGATCCGGCGGTCGATCAGTGTTGTCGCCTCCAGCGGCGCGTACGGCAGCAACGAGTCCAGTGTGGTCACCCCGGGATCACCGCCACCGGCTTCCCAGGTGTCGACGGTGACCTCACGCAGCGGCGCGAGCTCGGGCTCGTCCGGCGGGGCGTTCAGGTCGCCGACCAGCAGGACCGGCAGCGGGCCGTCCAGGGCGGGATCCATGATCAGTTCGGCCAGCGCCTCCGACTGGGCAAGACGGTCGGCCGCGTGGTGCGGCTCCCACTCCCGGCACGTGACGATGACGTGCAGCTCGCCGCGCGGATGGTCCAGGGTCGCGACCAGGGCCGTGGGCGGTTCACCACCGCGCTGCGGGTGCGGCAGCTCGTGCACCCTGGTCCGCAGGATCGGCCAGCGGCTGAGCAGACCGAGACCGACGGTCACCCCGGCCTGGTCCGGATGTTCGATCGGGTCCGGTGCCGGCGGCAGCGACGTGGGCGCAAAAGCCGCGTGCAGGCCGAGGATCCGCGCCAGCTCGTCCGGCTGAGTTGTCCCGTTCCCGGCCCAGGTCTCGACCAGCCCGATCACATCCGGCTGGTACGTCTCCAGGGTGATCTTGATGCCGGTGGCCCGCTCGCGCCAGTTGCCGCCGAAACGCCACCACACGTTCCAGGTCATGACCCGCATGCTCCGACCGTAAGCCCGCCGGGTTTCAACGGCACGGTGAGCCGGCCCGTTCTGCTGCTGGATCTCGACGGGGCGCCCCGGCGGTCATCTCGAGCGCGTCTTCCTCCCGGGTGAGAAACCCGTGCGCTACTGCCCCGGTCACGCCGCCTGGATCACCGAACTGGCCGCCGGGCTGACCTGGAGCGCTACGGCGCCAGGTCGAGGACCGAGAGCTGAGTGCCCGTGGTGCAGGCCATCAGGGTGCCCGCGGCCCGGCAGGCGAAGCTCTCCACCGGATCGATCAGGCCCCGCCACGTCACCCGGCCGGTGCGCTGGTCGAGCCGGCCGACCGCGGTGTTCCCCGGCGGGGCGCGGGTCGGGAGCAGCACGGCGACCGGCTCGTTCCTGTCGCTGTCGTTCCACGCGACACCGCCTGCCTCCAGGTCGATGATCGTCCGGCCGGTGCCGGTGTCGACCAGGATCGACCGGGACGCGTCCTCACCCTGGTCCATGAGGACACCGTCGCTCAACGAGATGGACAGGCCGCCGCCCTCGCGCTGCCAGAGCTTTTGCCCGGTGGCCAGATCGTGGCCCGACGTCCCGGCCTCGGTGGTGATGCAGAGGACCGGTGCGCAGCCGAAGAAGCCCTGGAACCGGTCGGCGCCGAGGTGCCAGAGCTCGCGCATCGTCATCGTGTCGTACGCCTTCAGCGTGGCCTTCCCGCCGTCCACGTCCTGCGTCAGCACGACGTCACCGGCGACGCCGAGGTCGGCCGAGGTGTCGTCCCGGCTCGCCCCGGCCAGTTGCGGCAGCCGGCGTGAGGTCACCAGCCGGCCGCCGGCCAGGTCCCGGACCTCGACCTGCCCGTCGTTCGCGGCGGTGACCAGCAGCCCGGCGGCCGTGTCGTCGGGAACCGCCCAGGTCCGCAGCCCGCGACCCGGGTGGGTCCAGACGGTGGCACCGCTGTGCACGTCCACCACCCGCAGCGAGCGCAGGGCGGCGCCGGTGTCGTCCCAGTCGGCGATCACGGCCCGTCCGTCCCGGGTGAACGAGAGATCACCCGGCAGCGTCCAGAGCTGCTGTCCGGTGGCCGTGTCGATGCCGACGGTCTCCTGCCCGGAGGTGCGGCTGACCCGGCTGCCGTCCTCCTGCCACTCGATCACCGGTTCGCGCTCGACCGGAAGCTGGATCACGCCGGACCGGATGAAACTCAGCGTGGTCGCCAGCCGCGCCACCGGCACACTCCAGCGGGTGGCGCCGGTACGCGGGTCGTACCGGGTGAGCCGGCGCTGGTCCTCCGCACCGGCGAGGACGTAGAGACCGTCGTTCATCATGGCGAAGGAACTGGAGACACTGACGTCGAGGCCGACACTCCAGAGCGGGAGCGGCGCCTGCGACCGGGGTGGCACCGAACCGGTGAGCGTGAGCGCACAGAGGACCGCGACGGCACCCGCCCCGAACCGCGGCAGCTGATGCCGCCAGTCAGGTGCGGGTGGTTCGGGAGCGTCGGCCGTGACCAGCCCGAGCTCGATGACGCTCACGGTCGCATCCTAGGGTGCGAGGTCGATGACCGTCAGCTCGAAGCCGGTCACACAGGCCATGATGGCGCCCGCCGATCGGCAGGCGAAACTGCCCACCGGGTCGATCGTGCCCAGCCAGGTGACCCGGCCCGTGCGCTGGTCCAGCCGGCCGGCCGCGGTGCGCCCCGCCGGGTCGCGGGTCGGCAGCAGCACGGGCAACGGTTCGACGGCCTCGCCGTCGTTCCACGCCACGCCGCCCGAGCCCAGGTCGACGAGGGTGCGCCCGGTGGCGGTGTCGATCAGCGCCGACCGGCTTCCGTCGTTGCCCTGGTCCAGGACGACGCCGGCACCCAGGTCGATCGACAGGCCGCTGCCCGGACGCCGCCAGAGCTGCCTCCCGGTGGCCGGGTCGACGCCGGCAGTCCCCGAATCGCTGGTGACACACAGGATCGGCGCACAGCCGTAGGAGCCCTGGAACCGTTCGGTGCCGAGGCGCCACCGCTCGCGCAACGTCGTCGCGTCGTGCGCGGTGAGGGCCTCCTGCTCCTTGAGCAGGACCAGATCGCCGGCGACGCCGAGGTCGGCCGGAGCGTCGTCCGGCCCGGTCCGCGTGAGCTGTGGCAGCACGCGTGACGTCACCAGCCGGCCGTCGGCGAGGTCGCGGACCTCGACCCGGCCGTCGGGCGCTGCGGTAACCACGCGGCTGGCGGCGATCGTGTCGGAGAGCCCCCAGGAACTCAGACCTCGGGCCGGGTGGGTCCAAACCGTGGCACCGCTCCGGACGTCGACGATGCGCAAGGACAGCAGGACGGAACCCGTTTCGTCCCAGTCGGCGGCGACGGCCAGTCCGTCCCGGGTGAAGGAGAGATCACCGGGAAGCATCCAGAGCTGCCGTCCGGTGGCCGCGTCGATGCCGATGGTCCTCCGCCCGGTCGTGCGGCTGACCCGGCTGCCGTCCTGTTGCCACTCGACGGCCGGTTCCGGCTCGACCGCCAGCTGGATCACCCCGGCCCGGACCAGGCCGAAGCTGCTCGCGAGCCGTGCCACCGGAACACTCCAGCGGGAGACACCCGTACGCCGGTCGTAAGCGGTGAGCCGGCGCCCCTGGCTCGTACCGGTGAGGACGTAGACGCCGTCGCCCGTCACGGCGAAGGAGCTGGCGACACTGACGTCGAGGCGGATGCTCCAGAGCGGGAGCGGCGCCCGCGAACGCGGCAGCGCCGATCCGGTGAGCGTGAGCGCGCACAGGACCGCGACAACCACGACCCCGGTCCGCGGGGGCACCCGCAGCCGCCGCGGGCGTGCCGGCGGCTCGGGAGCGTCACCGGGGATCAGCCCGAGCTCGATCACGCTGGACATCCATCGACTCTACAAAGCGCCGTGGCGCCCCCTCCCGGAAAGGAAGGGGCGCCACGGTTCCGGTACGGCGGCCACCGCCAGACGTCCGCCGTCGGTCCGTTGCTCAGCTGCGGTAGACGCCGAGCTCCCACAGGGAGTAGCCGTAATCGGTGGCGCGGGCGGTGCCGTTGACCCGGACGTACCGGCCGGTGCCGGAGATCGCCAGGTCGTCGAAGCCGCCGTTGCCGGCCGTCGCGGTGTGGACGGTGGTCCAGGTGCTGCCGTTGTCGGAGACCTGGACCGTGTACCCCTTGGCGTACGCGGCTTCCCAGGCCAGCAGCACCCGGTTGAACGACTGCACCGAGCCCAGGTCGACCTGCACCCAGGCGGTGTCGACCCATTCGCTGGCCCAGCGGGTGCTGTAGTTGCCGTCCACGGCGTACGCGGGCAGCTGTGGTCCGTTCGTGCCGGTCGGCTGGTAGGACGACGCGGTGACGGTCTTGCCCTGCGACAGGTTCGTGCCGGGGATCGTCGGCGGAACCACCTTGAACGAGCGCTGGTCGATGCCGACGTTGCCCTGCCCGTCGAAGGCGTAGACGTAGACCTTCCAGACCCCGAGCTGTTCGGGGGCCTTCGCGGTGAACGAGCCGTTGCCGTTGTCGGTGAAGACGACGTTGGTGAGGCCGGTCCCGCCGGTGATGTGCTTGTTGCTGTACATCAGGTTGTAGCGGATCAGGTCACCGTTCGGGTCGCTGACACCGGCGTTGATGGTGAACGTCCCGCCCGCCGGTACGGCGGTCTGGTTGCTCACCGACATCGAGTTGATCTCCGGCGGGGTGTTCGCCGAGGCCTGCCCGGTGTACGCCTGCTTCAGCGCGTGGTACCCGAGCCGGCGCCAGCCGCCGGTGAAGGTGTTGAGCCACACGCCGCCGAAGTCGTTCTCGAGACCGTAGTGGAACTCGGTCGCGCCGAGCGCCACACCCGGGTGCGACTTGATGGCGTTCCAGCTCGCGGTGTACCCGGCGCGTTTCTGCAGGTCGGTCGGCTCGGTCGGCACCCCGTTGACGTCGTTGGGCACCTCCCACTCGCCGTCCGGGCCACCCTCGGTCAGGATGTACGGCTTGGTGTAACCGCCGCTGATCCAGTCCTGCTTGACGCCGCCGATCGCGCCGTACGAGTTCACGGCCAGCAGGTCCAGCGCGGGCGAGTCGGCCTTGTAGTACTTCCACGCCCCGGTGTACGCGTCCGTCGAGGTGACCGGGTGGTTCGGGTCCGCGGCGTGGATCGCGACGGCCAATTCGTTGACGTACTTCGCGTACGCGACCCGCCGCGCCTCGACCTCGGCGGCGGAGAGCCCGTGGTCCTGCATCGTGAGGATGACCTCGTTGCCGACGTCCCACATCAGGACGCCCTGCTTGCCCTTGAGCGCGTTGACCCGGGCCACGATCTCGTTCTTCGTGTTGGTCTTGTACGCGGTGTCGTTCACGTAGTCCGCGCCCTGGTTGAGCCAGTGCCCGACGACGACCTTGATGCCCTGCTGGGCGGCGCGGTCGAGCAGCACCGGGGTGTTGGTGTCGTCGACACCCCAGAGGCGGATCGTGTTGACGCCCATGTTCTTCAGGTCGCGCATGTACCCGTCGGCGGCGGCCTGCGGCGGGCCGTACGTGATGCCCTTGACCTCGTACGGGGAGCCGTTGACGGTGAGCTGCCAGTTGCCCTGGGAGCCGGTGACCCGCACGGTCGACGGTCCGGACGGTGTGGCCGGGTCGGTCATAGCGGCCGGCGTGGTGCCGGTGGCGCGGGCGACCGTCACGGAGTCGACGCTGAGCACCCCGCCGGAGGTGGTCTCCGGGGTGGGGGTGGTGAAACCGGCGATGGCGTTCGGCAGCGAGCCGCCGATGGCCAGGTCGAAGCGGAGGAAGAAGCCGTGGTGCACGGCGGCGTTCCACGCGGTGACCCCGACCTGCGACTGCCGCACGACCCACGTCTGCCGGCCGTCGAGGTAGAAGCGGATCTCCTCGTCGGTCCTGGTCCGGTCGACGATCTGGGTGTACTCGTGGAATCCGGTCTGGCAGCCGGTGCAGCTGGCCAGCCCGCTCTGCCGCCCGTTGTACTCGGCGCACGGCCCGTCGGGCGCGGTGCCGCAGTGCAGGGTCTGCGACAGCTGGCTGCGGCCGTTGACGTCGGTCATGATGTCGGTCTCGCCGACACCGGGCCAGTTGGTGTAGTTGCCGCGGTAGGCCGCGCCGGTCGCGCGGAAGCCGGGCCAGTACCCCGCGGCGTTGGCGACGTCGGGCTGCTTGAGGACGGCGGTGAACTTCGTCTGCTGTCCGGCGAGCGGCTCGAAGTCGGTGCGCTGCGTCTCGATCCGGCCGGAGGTCCACTTGCCCGCGCCGTCCCGGATCGCCTTGATGTTGAGCTTGCCGGCGCCGTCGAGGTAGACGTTCGCGGTGGAGTCGCTCGCGGTCTCGACCTCACCGGTGCCCCAGTTGGCGGCGCCGCCGGGGTACTGGGTGCCGGTGCGCAGCAGCCAGTTCGCGGAGTTCGGTGAGGTGTTGGCGCCGCCGGTGAAGTCGTCGGTCCAGACCGTCGTGAAGTTGCCCGGGATCGGCGGCGGGGTGGTCGGGTCGGTCGGCGGGGTGCCACCACCACCGGTGAAGACCTTGAACTCGTAGAGCGAGTAGCCGTAGCCGCTGCCGCGCACGGTGCCGGACATGCGCACGTAGCGGCCGGTGCCGCTGACGGTCAGCGTCTCGGTGCCGCCGGCGCCCGTGGTCGTGGAGTAGACGTCGGTCCAGGTGGTGCCGTTCGCACTGGTCTGGATCTTGTACGCCTTGCCGTACGCGCCTTCCCACTGCAGCACGACCTGGCAGATCGTCTGGCTGGAGCCGAGGTCGACCTGCAGCCACTGCGGGTCGGCGAAGACGCTGGACCAGCGTGATCCCGCGTCACCGTCGACGGCCTTCGCGGCCGAGACGTCCGCACCCTCCTGAGAGGACGCGGTGGCGGTCCTGCCCTGCGCGGCGTTGCTGGTGCCGCATTCGGCCGGCGGAGGTGTGGCGCCGGTCGAGCCGTAGACCTTGAACTCGTAGAGCGAGTAGCCGTAGCCGCTCGCCCGCGCGGTGCCGTACATCCGGACGTACCGGCCGCTTCCGGTCACGGCCAGCGTTTCCGTGCCGCCCGCGCCGATGGTGGTCGAGTAGACGTCGGTCCAGGTGGTGCCGTTCGCACTGGTCTGGATCTTGTACGCCTTGCCGTACGCGCCCTCCCACTGCAGCACGACCTGGTTGATGGTGGCGGTCGCGCCGAGGTCGACCTGCAGCCACTGCGGGTCGGCGAAGACGCTGGACCAGCGGGTGCCGGCGTTGCCGTCGACCGCGTTGGCGGCCGCGACGTCGGCGCCCTCCTGCGACGAGGCGGTGGCTGTCCTGCCCTGCGACAGCAACGAATCGGCGGCGTGCGCGGTGAGCTGCACGACGCCGAGATAGGCGGCGACGACGGCGAGCACGGTGACGGGGATCAACCGGCGCCAGCGGCGGGGTCTGGGCGCTCGGGGAGGCGCCGGGGGAGAGGCCGGATGCACGGGAACTCCTGACGATCGGGGACGGAGTCGCGGGGAGCGGATCGAGATGATGGAGAGCGCTCTCCATGCTTGCCGCAGTGTTACGCCCGCTTTTCATTCGTGTCAATAGCGGAGGCGCGTGTGCGAGCTTCGAGCCGCCAAAGTCGTCCTGCTTATGCCGTCAAAGGCCGCTAATCGGATCTGGATCTCTTGACAGCGACGGCTGGAGCGACGAGGTTGGATGCTTCTTGGAGAGCGCTCTCCAAGCGTGGCCGGCGGCGCGAGCCGCCGGCCACGACCTCCTCCGCGGATTTGTTCGGGCAAGGATGTCGAGAACAGCGCGGGGTCTCCGACTCACCGGTGGAAGTGCCCCACCCGGGGCACCGATGAGCTGGGAGACTGAGCCATGAAGTACATGCTGATGATGTTCGGCGACGGCGCCACCATGATGCAGAGCCACACTCAGGAGTGGTTCGGCGAGATGATCGCGTTCATGGAGTCGTTCAACGCCGACCTGCAGAAATCCGGCGAGTTCCTCGTGGCCGAGGGCCTGGCCGACCCGTCCTCGGCCAAGACGGTCAGCCTCGTGGACGGTCAGGTGGTGGTCACCGACGGGCCGTTCGCGGAGGCCAAGGAGTCCCTCGCCGGATTCTGGATCCTCGATGTCGCCGACGAGAAGCGCGCGATCGAGCGGGCCGGCGAGGTTGTCGTCTGGGCCGAGCGGGTCGAGCTGCGCGAGGTTCCCGCGGGCCCGCCCGAGCTGTGACGACGGACGACCCCCGGATCGAGGGCCTGCTGCGCGAGCTGGCGCCGCAGGCCCTCGGGTTCCTCGTCCGCCGGTACGGGCAGTTCGACGCGGCCGAGGACGCGGTGCAGGAAGCGCTGCTCTCCGCCGCGCTCAAGTGGCCCGTCGAAGGGCTGCCGGACAACCCGCGTTCCTGGCTCATCACGGTGGCCGGGCGGCGCCTGGTCGACGAGTGGCGCAGCGAGAGCGCACGCCGGGCCCGCGAGGAGAACGTCGCGCTGCTCGAACCGTCCGGACCGGCCGCCGCGCCGGAGGAGGACGACACCCTCACCCTGCTGTTCCTGTGCTGCCATCCCTCGCTGTCCGGGCCCTCGCAGCTCGCGCTGACCCTGCGGGCGGTCGGTGGCCTCAGCACGGCCGAGATTGCCCGAGCCTTCCTCGTCCCCGAGGCCACGATGGCGCAGCGCATCAGCCGCGCCAAACAGCGGATCCGGGCCAGCGGGCTGGGTTTCACCGCACCACCCGAGGGTGAGCGCGCCGAGCGGCTGCGGGTGGTGCGGCAGGTGCTCTACCTCGTCTTCAACGAGGGCTACACGACCAGCGCCGGGGCGCAGCTGCACCGTGCCGACCTGACCGCCGAGGCGATCCGGCTGACCCGGATGCTGCACCGGCTGGTCCCCGGTGACGGCGAGACCGCCGGGCTGCTGGCGCTGATGCTGCTCACCGACGCGCGCCGGGCCGCCCGGACGGACGCCCACGGTGCGCTGGTCCCGCTCGACGAGCAGGACCGGACGTTGTGGAACACCGCCTTCATCACCGAGGGGGTGGCGCTGGTCTCGGGAACGCTCGGCCGTGGGCCGATCGGGGCGTACCAGTTGCAGGCCGCGATCGCCGCGCTGCACGACGAGGCCACGACCGCCGCGGCGACCGACTGGCCGCAGATCCTCGCGCTCTACGACGTGCTCGAACGCGTCTCACCCGGGCCGGTGGTCACGCTGAACCGCGCGGTCGCCGTGGCTCGCGCCCGGGGACCGCTGGCCGGTCTGGCCGTGCTCGCCGAGCTGGACAGCGACGAGCGGATGGCCGCCAACCACCGGCTCGAGTCGGTCCGGGCCCATCTGCTCGAGCTCGCCGGTGACACCGCGGCCGCGCACGCCTGTTACCTGCGGGCGGCGGAGATGACGGCCAGCCTGCCCGAGCAGCGCTATCTGACACTGCGGGCTGCCGCGCTCGCGACCCGTACAACATCCGAACATTGAGCCGCCGCCCGGACGGGCATGATGGTGCGGTGAGCGACAAAGGTCTGATTCTGCTCGTCGAGGACGAGCGGCCCATCGCGGACCTGGTCCGGCTCTACCTGACCCGGGACGGCTTCGGTGTGCACGTCGAGCACGACGGCACGGCCGGGCTGGCGGCGGCGCGGCGGCTGCGACCGGTCGCGTGTGTGCTCGACATCGCGCTGCCGGGTCTGGAGGGCACCGAGATCTGCCGACGGCTGCGGGAGGACGGCGACTGGACACCGGTCGTGTTCCTCACCGCCCGCGACGACGAGGTCGACCGGATCCTCGGGCTCGAGCTCGGCGGCGACGACTACCTGACCAAGCCGTTCAGCCCGCGGGAGCTCGTGGCGCGGGTGCGGGCGCTGCTGAGGCGTGCCTCGGGTCCTCCCGACGGCGGGCGGGTCCGGACCCTCGGGCCGCTGCAGCTCGACCCCGGCCGGCGCCTGGCCACGGTGGACGGCTCACCCCTGGCGCTGACCCCGACGGAGTTCGACCTGCTCGGTCACCTGCTCGCCCGCCCGGGACAGGTCTTCACCCGCGAGCAGCTGCTGGCCAGTGTCTGGGGCTACGCGGCGCACGCCGGCACACGGACGGTCGACGTGCACGTGGCCCAGGTCCGCGCCAAGCTGGGCCCGGCCGCGGGCCTGATCCGCACCGTGCGCGGCGTCGGTTACACCGCCGATGCGTAGGTTCCTCGGCACCCTGTCCGGGCGGACGGTGCTGGTCACGGCGGCCACCGCGGTCGTTGCCGTGATCATCACCGCGCTCGTGGCCCTCCCGATCGCCGTGCGGTCCGCCAACAACGCCGCCCGCGAGGACCTGATCGAAAAATCGGCGCTCGCTGTCGAGCTCCTCACCACCGAGCGCCAGGTCGCCCGCGAACGCATCGTCTCGCGCCTGCGCGCCGACGGCGTCGACGTCTACCTGATCCGGCGCGGCACCGTCGACCGGGCCGGGCTGCCGGACCGGGTGGTGACCGACGTCGCGGGCGGCACGATCGTCGACACCCGCGGCCTGGTCGGGGAGCGGTCCGTCCTGATCGTCGGGCGCCCGTTGCGCGGCAACAACAGCGGCGTGGTGCTGACCCGCGACACGGCGTCCGGCACGGCCGCCCGGGTCCTCGGCGGGGTGTGGGTCGCGCTGCTGGCCGGCCTGGTCGGCGGGGTCCTGGCCGGAGCGCTGCTGGCCCGGTTCATCGCCCGGCCGCTGCGGCAGGCCGCCGTCGCCGCGGGCCGACTCACCGCCGGTGACCGCTCGGTCCGGCTGGTGGTCCGCCCGCCCGAGGAGGTGGCCGAGATCGCCTCCGCCCTCAACCAGCTCGGCGCGGCGCTGCAGATCAGTGAAGGCCGCGAACGCGACTTCCTGCTTTCTGTCTCCCACGAGCTGCGTACGCCTCTGGCCACGATCCGGGGGTACGCGGAAGCCCTGACCGACGGGGTGATCGAAGCCGACGGTGTGTCCCGCGCGGGGGAGACCATGGTCGCGGAGGCCGACCGGCTGGACCGCCTCATCTCCGACCTGCTGGTGCTCTCCCGGCTCGAAGCGGCGGATCTGCCGGTCGACATCGTGGCGGTGGACCTGGTCGAGCTGGTCCGGGCGGCCGCCGAGGCCTGGGCGCCGAGGTGTGCGCCGGACGGCCCGCGGCTGCTGACCGAGCTGAACTCCGGGCCGGTGCTCGTCGACACGGACGCCGGTCGCATCCGGCAGGTCGTCGACGGGCTCTGCGAGAACGCCCTGCGGGTCGTGCCGGCCGGTGCGCCGCTGGTCCTCGCGGTGCGGGCCGGTGAGCGCGGCGGTGTGGTCGAGATCCGCGACGGCGGCCCGGGCTTCACCGACGAGGACCTGGCGGTGGCTTTCCAGCGCGGCGCCCTGCACCAGCGGTACAGGGGGATCCGCCGGACGGGCAGCGGTCTCGGCCTGGCCCTGGCGGCGCGGCTGGTCACCCGGCTCGGAGGTGCCATCAGCGCGGGCCACGCCCCGGAGGGCGGCGCGATGTTCACGGTGACACTTCCTTACACAACCCGAACGTGACGCTGATCCGGCCCGAGCACGGCCGGCGCAGTCTTTCCCCCATGACACGAACCCGTATCGCGCTGACCCTGACCACGCTGGGACTCGCCGGTCTGCTCGGGCTGACAGCCTGCGGAGCCGGCACGGGCCCGGCGGAAGCTCCGGCGGCCGATGTCGCCGACGAGGCTTTCGCCCTGCAGGCGGTCGGTCTGGAGACCGGTGTCGAGGCCGCCCCGGCCCCGTCCGCCTCGGCCGGCACCGGGAAGGACAAGGGCCGGAAGCACCCCGGCGCCCGCAAGTTCCTGCGCAAGAACACCCTGCACGGCGAGATCACGATGCAGGGCAAGGACGGCGTCAAGACCGTCGTGGTGCAGCGCGGCACCATCACCGCGGTCGACGGGACGACCGTCAGCGTCAAGTCGGCCGACGGCTTCAGCCTGACGTGGACGCTGGGCGACAAGGCCCGGATCGTCCAGGACAAGAAGGCGGTCGAGGCTTCGTCGTTGAAGAGCGGCACCGAGGTCGGCGTCGCCGGTGCCAAGGACGGCGACAAGAGTGTCGCCCGGCTCGTCGCGATCAAGTAATGGGTCAGGGCCCGCGTTCCTGGTGGAACGCGGGCCCTTCCCCGCCCCCTCGATAAAGATCGTGGTTACTGCAGGACCGCACCCATCGGCGACATCAGCAGCTTGCCGAAGGCCTCCGCGGTGCAGTCCAGCCGCTCCCGCTCGCGGCCCAGGGCCTTCAGGTCGTGGCGTACGGCCCAGAGCTTCTGGGAATTGCGCCAGGCGACGTTGCGGGTGTATTCGACGAGCTCGCCCTGCCACCAGTCGTCCAGGTCGCCGTTCATCATGTCGATGATCAGCTGCCACTTCTCCAGGAAGCCGCGGCGCAGACCCGGGATCGACTCGGCGAAGATGGCGTTGATCTGCAGGTAGTCGTGGTGCTGGTCGCTGCCGTCGCACGGGTCCGACCCGAGGTGGTCGAACGTCGTGACCAGGGCGAACGGCAGGTCGAAGTTGATGTGGGCGTTGACCCCGGCGGCAGCCGACGGCAGCGGCCGGGCGTCCGGCCCCGGGATGCGGTGGAACAGCACGGACCAGGCGCGCGGGCAGCCGGCGCTCATGTCGGACCACTGCCGCAGGGCGTCGAAATACCGGGCGGCGAACTCGACGTCGAGCCGGGACAGGAACGCCGGGTCGGCGAACCGGCCCGCGTACAGGCGCTCGAGCACGCTGGTCGTGATGGTCAGGTAGAGCTTGTTGAAGTCGGCGAGCGGGTTGCTGCCGAGCAGGGGTGGCACCCGGAGCAGCACGTCCTGGAGCTTCGTGAGCTGATCGACCACCGCCGGCACGTCGTCGGGGTGTCCGGCCAGCACATCGGCCATGTCCTGTTGCACAGGCCCCCAGACGGAGTCGGCGGTCATAACGGTCCTCCACAGACGGAACTTCACGGCGGAGGCCCTCCAGCACCGCCCGGCGACCTCGGGCCACCGGGCGGTGCTCCCCCGAACGAGAGTCAGCCTGTCACCGGCGACGTACGGGGGGATCGGTAGAACGACGTATTCGTGATACGTATGTAACGAAAAGGTCACGCCGCCCGGAGGAAAACACGGCTGGCCTGCACCCGGGTGCGGACCTGGAGCTTGTCGAAGATGTGCCCCACGTGCACGCCGACCGTCCGCTCGCTGATGAACAGCGCCTGGCCGATCTCGCGGTTGGTCAGCCCCTCGGCCACCAGAACCAGTACCTCACGCTCACGATCGGTGAGAACGCCCAGCTCGTCACCGGTGTCGCGGTCGGGCGCACGCAGCGGCACGGTGTCCTCGTCACCGGTCAGCGCCACGCGCGCACGGGTGGCCACCGCGGTGATCTCGGCCGCGAACGGTTTGGCGCCCATCGCGCGGGCGGTCGCGTACGCCTCGCGCAGCGCCGTCGTGGCCGCCGCCCGGCTGCGGGCCGACCGGCTCGGCCGCCGGGCGAACGACGCCTCGGCCTGCCTGAGCCGCGAGTACGCCGCCGGATAGGGCTGCTTGCGCCTGTCCCAGGACGCGGCCGCGCGCGCCCACAGCTCGGGGTCGTTGCGCTCGTCGATCCGGCTCTGCTCGGCCGCGCACAGGTCGAGATATCCGTCGACGACGGCCCGGACCGCCGGCGCGGCGTTGCCCGCGCCCTTGGCCATCCGCTCGACCACGGTCTGCAGCCGGCGCACCGCCGCCGGATCGACCGGCACCTCACCGCCGGCCTGCGCCTCGGCCTCGGCGCGCAGCCCGTGCCAGGCCAGCACACCGAGCAGCACCAGATCGTCGGAACGGGTCTCGGTCAGGCCGCGCTGCACGGCCGTCCGGGCCTCGGCGTGCCGGCCCTGCCACATGGCCAGTCCGGCACGCAGCGTCAGCATCGGCAGCACGTGGCGGGCGCCGCCACCGGCCAGGATCGTGGCGACCGCGTCCAGGTCGCGGTTGGCCTGCTCGACGTCACCGAAGCCGACCCACAGCCGGCACCGCGAGAGCAGCAGCTCCACCGCGTCGGCGCCGGACGGGCGGTGCCGCATCGCCGTGTCCAGCACCCGCTCGGCCTCGGCCCAGTCGCCGACCCGGAAGAGACCGTTCGCGGCGATCGCCAGCAGACGCGTCTGATAGCTGCGGCCCAGACCCATCGCGGCGAGCTTCTCGGCGCCGCGGCGGGCGACGAGCACACCCTCCTCGACGCTGTTGAGCGGGCCCGTGAGCAGCTCGGCGAGGTGCAGATAGGCGCAGCCGACGTCGTCCGGGTGCCCCGACCGCTCCGCGATCTCGACAGCCTGCCGGATCACCGCGAGCCCGGCGTCCGGGTCCTCCCGGAAGGCCAGGCTGAAACCGAGCGCGGCGCTGGCCCGGACCAGATCGGCGGTCGACCCGTCGGAGGCTTCGGACAGCTCCAGGGCGTCGCGGGCGCGGACACCGGCGTCGGCATAACGCCCCAGGTGGACCAGGAGCTCGGCGAGGTGCGCCGCCGCGCTTGCCTGCTCCGCGGGTGTGCACTCCCCGACGGCGAGCGCGCGTTCGTACTCGATCTCGGCGGTGGCGGACCGCCCGGCCGCCGCCAGATAGCGGGCCCGGCGCAGGTGGATCTCGCACTTGCCGGGGCCGTCCGGGCGCGCGGCCAGCTCCTCGATGCGGGTCAGCGCCCGCTGGTGCTCGCCGCAGCGGTGGGCGGCCTCCGCGGCGCGGGAGAGCAGCTCGGTGCGCTGGGCATCGTCGTCGCCGGTCAGCTCGAGGGCCAGCGTCCAGTACCGGTGGGACTCGACGTAGCCGTAGAGCTGCTCGGCGTCGCGCGCGGCGGCGATCACCGACGGCAGCGCGCGGACCGGCTCACCCGCCTGCCGCCAGTGGTGGGCCAGCCGGGCATGGTCCGGGCCGCAGGGAGACGCCTCGATGGCCTCCGCGTAGCGGCGGTGGCGGGCAGCACTCTCGGCCGGCAGGACCTCGTGCTCCAGCACCTCGGCGACCACCCGGTGCCGCAGCCGGTAGCCGTCGGCGGCGCTGGTCACGAAGCGGTGCGCGACCGCGGCGCGGATCGCCTCGATCAACTCGGTCTCGGGCAGCGGCAGCACGCGGGCCAGCAGTGCGTGCTCGACCGGCTCGACACCGGCGGCGACGGCGTGCACCACCTCGTGAGCGTGCGGGGGCAGCTCGTCGACGCGGGACAGGAAGATCTCGCGCAGGGTGTCGGACAGCTCGACCCGGCCGTCGCGCAGGTCCCGGGCCAGCTCCTCGACCACGAACGGGTTGCCGCCGCTGCGCTTGTAGACCCGGTCGGCGTCCTCCGGCGCCACGTCCGCCCCGGCGATGGCCGCCACCAGCTCATCGGTGGCGTCACGGTCGAGCGGGGCCAGATCGAGCACGCGTACGGACCGGAGCCGCCGCAACTCGGCCAGCACCCGCCGCAACGGGTGGGAACCGTGCAGGGACTCCGCTCGCACCGCCGCCAGCACCGACAGGTTGAGCTCGCCGAGACCGGCCAGCAGGTAGAGCAGCAGCTGACGGGTGCTGCGGTCGGCCCACTGGAGGTCGTCGAGGACCAGCAGCAGCCGGCGTCCCTGCGCCAGCGAGCGCAGCTCCCGGGAGACCCGCTCGAGCAGCGCGCCGGCGCCGTCCTGACCGGTGCCCGAGTCGGCCGGGCCGGGCTCGGTGTGCACCCCGGCGCGCCGCAGCGCCTGCAGCACCGGGTGCAGGGGAGAGGCGTCACCGATGTCGAGGCAGGTGCCGGAGAGCACGGCGGCTCCGGCGGAGCGCAGCGCCTCCGCCGTCTCACGGAGTAACCGGCTCTTGCCGACTCCGCTCTCCCCGGTGACGAACACCGCGGCCGTCCCGCCGGGACCGGCCGCCAGCAGATCGGTGCGAACTGCGGTCAAAGTGCCGGAACGTCCGACAAGTGGCGCGTCGTCCCCCTCGCTGGCCATGCGTGGCAGCCTAATGCCGATCCGGGTAGCAGGTTCTCGTCGGTTCGGACTGTTCTGCGTCACAAATTCGACCGTGAGGCGCGTGTCACAGATACGTCATTCTGCCGATCCGCCGTCCCGCCCCCCGATGACACCGTTGCCTCGCCAACGCGGCGAAGGAGCGTGGGACATGAACGGTACGACGGCCGGCCTGCGGTGCCGGCGACAGACAGTGACGGTGTTGTTCGTCGACATCGTGGGCTTCACCAGCCTCGTCGACGAGCTCGACTGCTCGGACGTCCGGGATCTGCAGGTCGACTACTTCTCGGTCGTGTCGGACCGGGTGCGGGCGGCGGGCGGGATCGTGGAGAAGTTCATCGGGGACGCCGTGATGGCGGTCTTCGGCACCACCGGCCCGGCCGCGGGCTCGGCGGAGGAGATCGGGTGCGCGGCGGCGAGCGCCGTCGAAGCGGGCCTGCGGGTCCAGGAAGCGCTGCGGGGGCGCCTCCTGGCCGGCCGGTACCCGGTGCTGACCCGGGTGGGCCTGGCCACCGGCGACGCCATCGTCGACCTGGAAGAGACCCGCGACGGCGGGTACGGCATGGTCAGCGGCAGCGTGGTGAGCACCGCCTCGCGGCTGCAGGCGTACGCCCCGCACGACACGGTCGTGGTCTGCGCCGCGACCCGTGAGGTCACCGACACCGCGGTGGCGTACCAGGAGATGCCGCCGGTGTCCGTGGCCGGCAAGGCGGCGCCGGTGGAGATCTGGCGGGCCCTGCACCCGCAGGTCGTGCCCGCGGGTCGTTCGCTGCAGGCGTGCGGCTGACAATCCTTCAGCGGACGCGGCGCGCGCCGATAGAGGCACTGTGGGTGCCTCGCCATCGCTGCCGGCTGAGCCGGCGCTGGTCCAGTTCGAGCCCGGCGACGCCGCCGGGCTCGAAGTGCTGGGCGAGATCGGCCGGGGCGCGCAGGCCGTCGTCCACCGCGTCCGCCACCGGGGCACCGACTACGCCCTGCGCCTGCTGCACCACGACGCCGCGCAGCACCCCGGCCAGGCCCGCGAGTTCCGCCGGCAGAGCGCCCTCCTCGCCTCGATGCAGAGCCCGGGGCTGCCCCGCGTGCACAAGGTGGGTCTGGCCGGTGGCCGCCCGTACGTGGTGATGGACCTGGTCGACGGTGAGGCGCTCGGCGCCCGGCTGACCCGCGGCCCGATCCGTGAGCGTGCCGCCGTGCAGATCGGCGCCGACGTGGCCGGCGCGCTGCGGACGGCCCACGAGCACGACCTCGTGCACCGCGACGTCAAACCGGACAACATCATCGTCACGCCCGAGGGCGCCGGCCGGCTGGTCGACTTCGGCCTGGCGGCACCGGCCGCCGGGACGACCGACGCCGTGGCCGGCACGCTCGTCTACTGCGCACCCGAGCAGTCCGGCATGCTCAACCGGCCGGTCGACGCCCGTTCCGACCTGTACGCCCTGGGCGCGGTCCTCTTCGAGTGCGTCACCGGTGCGCCGCCCTTCGCCGCGGCCGACGTCGGCGAGTTGCTGCACCTGCACGCGACTGCGCCCGTACCCGATCCCCGGGCTCTGGCTCCCGGTCTGAGCGCGACCTTCGCGGCGATCATCGTGCGGCTGCTGGCCAAGGACCCGGACGACCGTTATCAGAGTGCCCAGGGTCTGCTGGCCGACCTGCGCCGGCTCGGCGCCGAACCGGGCGCGACCTTCGCGCCGGGGAGGACGACGGGCCGGCCGCCGTGCTCGAGGCGCCGCTGACCGGCCGCGACGCGGAGCTCGAGACTCTCCGGAAGCGCTGGGCGCAGGCGGCAGCGGGCCGGGGCGGCGTCGCGGTGCTGCACGGGCCGTCCGGATCGGGCAAGACGCGCCTCGCGGCCGAGCTCGGCCGCGAGATCACCGCCGCGGGCGGGACCGTGCTGCGCGGCGGCGGCTCGCCGAGTGACCGCCGGCCGATGGCCACGCTCCGGGCGGCCGTCGACGATCACGTGCGGGGCCTGCTGCGCGGGCCCGGCGGCCGGATCGCCGCCGCCGCCCGGCTGCGAGCCGCGGCGGGACAGGGCGCCGCCCTGGTCACGAGCCTGTCGCCGGTCCTGGCCGAGCTCCTCGACGTGCCCGAGGTGGCCGGCGAGATCGGTCTCGAACGCCACTCGGCGGCCGTCGCCGACCTGCTCACCGGTCTGGCCCGCACCGGGGGGCCGGTGCTGCTGCACCTCGACGACGCCCAGTGGTACGACGACGGCACGGTCCGGGTGCTCGAGCAGCTCGCCGCCGGGCTGCCCGGCGTACCGCTGCTCGTGCTGGCCACCGTCCGTGACGATGCGTCCGCGGCCACGCTCGACCAGTTCGGCCGGGCCCGCGACACCGACATCACGCTGCCCGCTCTGACCCCGGAAGCCATCGGGGACCTGATCGGCTCGCTGTCCGGTGGCATCGGCATCGACCCGCGAGGCGCCGCCGCCATCACGATGCTGACCGGCGGCAACCCGTTCGTCGCTCTGGCGTACGCCAAGGCCGTGATGGACGCGGGCCTGCTCCTGCCGGACTGGGGCGCGTGGCAGATCGACGTCGCCGGCATCCGTGACCTGGCCCTGCCCGCGGACTCCGCCCAGCTCCTGCTGCGCCGGGCGGACGACCTCGGCCCGGAGAGCCGCCGTCTGCTGCGGGTCGCCGGGGTCATCGGCATCTCGTTCGGCCCCGGCCTGGTGGCCGAGGTCGCCGGGGTCGACCGCCGGCGGGTCCTCGACGTGCTCTCCGACGCCGGCCGCCGCGGACTCGTGGAGCACCGCGACGGTGTCCACCGCTTCCTGCACGACAGCATCCGCATCGCGCTGCTCGACGGCGTGGACGAGGACACGCTTCGCGACCTGCACCGCCGCACCGCCGACGTCCTGGACCGCCGGGACGGCGCCGACGTCTACGCCCTCGCCCGGCACTGCGCGCTGGGTGACCCGGCCGCGAACCCCGCCCGGATGCTGCGCGCCGGTCACGCCGCCGGCGCCCGCGCCCTGGCCGAGCACGCCCCGGACACGGCACTGGTCTACCTGCAGTACGCGTCCGAGGCCGCCCAGCTCGGCGGACTGCCGATGGGCAGCTCGGTCCTGCAGCTGCTCGGGGTGGCCTACCACCAGAACGGCCGGTTCGACGAGGCCATCGAGACCTTCCACGCGGCGCTCGAGCGGACCACCGACGGCACCGAACGCGCGCAGATCCATCTCATGCTCGCCCGCGTGCACGAGAGCAACTGGGGCGCCGCCGCGCAGCTGCGGGCCGTCGAGGACGGTCTCGCCGAGCTGGGCCGCCCGCTGCCGGGCAACCCGGTGCTCTCCGGGCTCGCCGGCTTCTGGCTGCTGATCATCGGGTGCCTGATCCGGGTCACCCGGCTCGGGTACGGCACGGCCAAGGATGCGCACCGCGAGCGGCTGCGCCTGCAGACGACGCTCTACCACTACGGCGCTTCCGGCAGTGTGCGCCGCTTGCAGCCCCTGAGGTCGCTGCTCTACGGCATGCGGATGGTCCACCCGACGAGCCGGCTCGGACCGTCACCGGAGCGCGCCCGCGACCTGGTCGCCCTGACCCTGGCCCTGCGCATGCTCGGCCTGCGGAGGATCTCCGACCGGATCACCCGCGGCGCGCTCGCGCAGGCCCACGAGCTCGGCGACCCCACCCTGGTCGCCCGTCTCGACTGGATGACCGCGGTCGCCGTGCACGGCAGCGGCGGCGACTCCGGCGAACGCGTCCGGCAGGTCGTCGCCGAACGCGACCGCTTCCTCGACGTCGGCCTCATCCTCGACTGCTACGCCGTGCTGGGCTGGGACTGGCTGCTCCGTGGCGAGGCCGGCGTGGCCGAGTCCGCGCGTACCGGGCGGCAGCGCTGGCTCGACGCCGGTGGGCACGCCGACCGCAGCGCCGTCGTGGCCGTCGACGCGGGCCTGCTGGCCCTGCGCGGCCGGGCCGGAGAGGCCATCGCGGCGCTGGCCCGGGCCGGCGCGGGACCCAAGGAGATCCACGAGGTCGTCGACACGATCGTCGCCCGGATGCTGTCCGCCCTCGAACGCGACGACCTCGGCACGGCCTTCGACGACGCCGTCGCCGAGTTCGAAGGGCTGGGACTGCGGGCCACCGACATCCTCCCGGCGCAGCACGGCTTCTACGTCTACCTGGCGTACGGCCGTCTGGAGCAGGCCCGCCGGGCCGCACCCGCCGAGCGCGACGCCGCCGTCGAAGCGGCCCGCCGGGCCGTCACGGCCCTCGGTCACGTCACCCGCCGCCCGATCGTCGCTGCCCACCACCGGATCACCCGGGCCGCTCTGCTCGCGCTGACCCCCGAGCACAGTGCGGAGGCCCTCCGGCTGCTGGCCAAGGCCGAGCCCCTGCTGCGCCGGGTGGATGCGCCGCTGACAGCTTTCGAGACCGCCCTGGTACGCGCCCGCGCGCTCACCGCCACCGGCAGCACCGGAGAAGCCGAACGCCAGGCGCGGATGGCCGCCGGCATCGCCGAGGCACAGGGCTGGCCGCACCGCGCCCGCCGGGTCGCCGCGGAGTTCCGGCTCGACGCGGGGCGGCGTCACCGCGTACCCGTGGTCGCCGCCCGGGGCCGGGCCGGGCAGCGCTGGGCCGCTCTGGAACAGCTCAGCCTGGCCGCGTCGCGGGTCATCGACCCCGAACGCCTCACACGGGTCGCGCTGGACGAGACCACCCGGCTGCTCGGCGCCGAACGCGCCATCCTATTCCTGATGGACGCCGACACGCAGGTGCTCACGCCGTACGTGGGTCGTGACGCCGGCGGTCAGGACCTGACCGAGCTGACGGGGTACAGCGCCACGGTCGTGGACCGGGTCCGGCACAGCCGCGAGCCGCTCGTGATCACCGGCACCGAGGAGGGCGAGGCACTCGGGGCGCAGAGCGTCGTGCAGTACGGCCTGCGCAGCATCCTCGTCGCGCCGCTCGAGCTCGACGACCGCCTGCTCGGCGTGGTCTACCTGGACAGCCGCGTCGCCAAGGGCGTTTTCACCGTCGACGACGCCGACATCCTCACCGCGATCACCCACCACATCGCCGTCGGCCTGGAGACGGCCCGCGCCGCCCAGCTCGAGGTCGCGGTGGCCGCCGCCAACCGCCAGCGGGACATCGCCGAGACGCTGCGCCGCGCGATGGCCCGGCTCACCGGCACCCTCGACCCGGAGCTGGTGCTGCGCCGGCTGCTGCTCACCGCCCGGCAGACGCCCGGCGCCAACCGCGGCTGGCTGCTGCTCGGCACGTCGGAGTCCACCGAGCTCACCGTGCTGGGCGGGCCGGTCCCGCTCACGCTGGTCCTGGCCGAGCACCCGGCCCTGCGGCCGCTGCTCGACAACCGCCAGGCAGACCTCATCTCCGGTACGCCGGCCTGGGCCGACGCGCTCTCCGACTCGACCGGGCAGAGCTGGCTGACCGTCACCCTCGACGACCGCAACGGCGCGGTGGGCGTCCTGGTGCTGTCGTCGGACCGGCCCGGGGCGTACGCCGCCGCGGACCTCGGCGTCGCGGCCGCACTGGTCGGCCAGGGCATGGTCGCCTACGACAACGCCCGGCTGTTCAGCCGCGTGAACGAGCTGGCCACCACCGACAGCCTCACCGGTGTCGCCAACCGGCGGCGGTTCTTCGAGCTGGCCGAGCGGTCCCTGACCACGGCCCGGACGGAGGACGGCCCGGTCACCGCGCTCATGGTCGACATCGACCACTTCAAGCGGATCAACGACGCGTACGGGCACCAGACCGGTGACGACGTGATCAAGGGTGTGGTCAACCGTCTGCTCGAGGGTCTGCCGGTGGCGGGTCTGGTCGCCCGGTACGGCGGCGAGGAGTTCGCGGTCCTGCTGCCCCGCGTCGACGCCGAGGGCCCGGCACTGGCCGAGGCGCTGCGGGGCGCGGTCGCCGGCACGCCGCTCGACACCCGGTCGGGGCCGATCCCGGTCACGATCAGCGTCGGGCTGGCCCGGCTGCGCCCCGGCGACACCACCGCCGACACCCTCCTGGGCCGGGCCGACGCCGGCCTCTACGCGGCCAAACAAGCCGGTCGGAACCGTGTCGTGGCTCACGACGTGGAGTAAATGCCCCATTGGTCGCGTGTTATGTGGTGGCGCTCGCGGTCGGCCTGACGAAACTCGTCGGTGGTGCCCGGTAGGCTCGCCGCGTCGTTGACAGCTGCCATTGCCGGGAGTAGTGCTTCGTGACTGCGCAACCAGAGATCCTCTACGGGGCTGATGACCTCACGCACCTCGAAGGACTCGACGCTGTCCGTAAGCGGCCGGGTATGTACATCGGCTCCACGGACAGCCGCGGTGTCAACCACCTCGTCAACGAGATCCTCGACAACTCCACCGACGAGGGTGTCGGCGGGCACGCCGAGCACGTCGAGGTCACTCTGCACGCCGACGGTTCGGTGCAGGTGGACGACGACGGCCGGGGCATCCCGACCGACATCAACGCCAAGTCCGGTCTCAACGGTGTCGAGCTCGTGCTCACCCGCCTGCACGCCGGCGGCAAGTTCGGCGGCTCCGGTTACAAGACCTCCGGCGGCCTGCACGGCGTCGGCGCGTCCGCGGTCAACGCTTTGTCGCTGCGTTTCGACGTGACGGTCAAGCGCGACGGCAAGGTGCACGAGCTGTCCTTCCAGCGTGGTGTGCCCGGCGTCTTCTCGGGTCCCGGCCCGGAGGCGTCGTTCGTGCCCGAGTCCGGCCTGCGCGTGGCCCGCAAGATGAAGCGCGGCGAGCGCACCGGCACCTCGATCCGCTACTGGTACGACTCCCGCTACTTCGAGACCGGCGCGCGTCTCGACGTCGACGTGGTGCGGGCCAAGCTGCGCAACACGGCCTTCCTGGTGCCCGGGGTGGCGTACGTCCTTCGGGACCAGACGGGCGAGGAGCCGCTCGAGGAGAAGTTCCACTATCCGCACGGACTGACGGACATGGTGGAGTTCCTCTCGCCGGCCGGCGACAAGCCCGTCTCCGGGATCCTGATGGTCGCCGGCGAGGGCACCTACAAGGAGAACGCCGCCGACGCCAACGGTGTCATGCAGTCCAACGTCTCGCGTGTGGCCCAGGTCGAGGTGGCCTTCCGCTGGGGCACCGGTTACGACCGCACGGTCGAGTCCTTCACCAACACGATCCGCAACGTGCACGGCGGCACCCACCGCAAGGGTTTCGAGCGGGCCCTGGTCCGCGCGCTGACCGAGGCCATCCGCAACGCCCGCGGGCTGCTCAAGCCCAAGGAGGACCCGCCGGTCCTGGACGATCTGCTCGAGGGCATGACCGCGGTCATCCACGTGCGGGTGCCCGAGCCGCAGTTCACCTCGCAGACCAAGGACGAGCTCTCCACCGCGGGCATCACCCGGGTCCTGCAGGGTCTGGTCGAGCAGCACCTCAAGAGCTGGATCGACGACCGGCGCACCAAGAGCGAGGCCCGGACGGTCCTGCAGAAGGTCGTCGACGCGGCCCGGGTGCGCCTCACCCAGAAACAGCAGAAGGACGCGGCCCGCCGCAAGACCGCGCTCGAGGGCGCCTCGATGCCGCCCAAGCTGGTCGACTGCCGCTCCACCGGCATCGGCCGCAGCGAGCTCTACATCGTCGAGGGTGACAGTGCGCTCGGCACCGCCCGGATGGCCCGCAGCTCCGAATACCAGGCGCTGCTCCCGATCCGCGGCAAGATCCTCAACGTCCAGAAGGCGAGCCTGCAGCAGGTCCTCGACAACGTCGAGTGCTCGGCGATCGTCCAGGTCCTCGGAGCCGGCTCCGGCCGCACCTTCGACATGAGCACGATGCGCTACGGCCGCGTCATGATCATGGCGGACGCCGACGTCGATGGCTCGCACATCCGCACGCTGCTGATCACGCTCTTCGCGAAGTACATGCGCCCGGTGATCGAGGACGGCCGGCTGTTCGCCGCGATGCCCCCGCTCCACAAGATCACGACCAAGGGCCGGAACGCCGAGACGATCTTCACGTACACCCAGCAGGAGATGGAGACCACGCTCCGCAAGCTGGAGCGCTCCGGCAAGTCGATCGCTCCCGTGAGCCGGTTCAAGGGTCTCGGTGAGATGGACGCCGACGAGCTGTGGGACACCACGATGAACCCCGCCACCCGGACGGTCCGGCGCATCACCCTGCAGGATGTCGAGCGGGCCGAGGCCACGCTCGAGTTGCTGATGGGTGAGCGCGTGGAGCCGCGGAAGAACTGGTTGATCGAGGCCGCGGGCCGCATCGACCAGGAAACGATCGACGCCTGAGGGGCTGTTACCAGACATGGCACGCCGCAAGAACGAGCAGTCCCGGGTGGACCTGTCGGCCTTCGACCAGGCCGGCGCCCGGATCATCGACAACCCGCTGACCACCGAGGTCGAGGACTCCTACCTGGAGTACGCGTACTCGGTCATCCACTCCCGTGCCCTGCCCGACGCGCGCGACGGCCTCAAGCCGGTCCACCGCCGCATCCTGTGGTCGATGCAGGAGCAGGGCCACCGCCCCGACCGGGCGTACGTGAAGTCGGCCCGCGTCGTCGGTGACGTGATGGGTAAGTACCACCCGCACGGCGACCTGGCGATCTACGACGCGATGGTCCGGCTCGCACAGGACTTCTCGCTCAACGCGCCGCTGATCGACGGGCACGGCAACTTCGGCTCACCCGACGACGGCCCGGCCGCCTCCCGGTACACCGAGGCTCGCATGTCCCGCGAGGCGATGCTGCTGGTCGGCGAGCTCGGCGAGGGCACGGTCGACTTCAAGCCCAACTACGACGGCTCCGAGCTGGAGCCCCGGGTGCTGCCCGCGGCGTTCCCCAACCTGCTGGTCAACGGCACGTCCGGCATCGCCGTCGGCATGGCGACCAACATGATCCCGCACAACCTCGGCGAGGTCGTCGCGGCCGCCCGGCACCTGATCACCACGCCGGAGGCCGACCTCGACGCGCTCATGCGGTTCGTGCCCGGCCCCGACCTGCCCACGGGCGGCCAGCTGCTCGGCCTCGACGAGGTCCGCCGGGCGTACGAGACCGGCCGCGGTGTGGTCCGCATGCGCGCCCGCGCCCAGACCGGCCCGCTCGAGGGTGGCCGCGGCCGCCAGGCGATCACCGTGGTCGAGCTGCCCTACGGCGTCGGCACCGAGAAGATCATCGAGGCCATCACCGACGAGGTGAAGGGCAAGCTCATCACCTCCGGCCCGCGCAAGGGCCAGCGCCAGCCGGCCCGCCTGCAGGGCATCGCCGACGTCAAGGACCTCACCGACCGCGAGCACGGCATCCGGCTGGTCGTCGAGTGCAAGGTCGGCGTCAACCCCCAGGCCCTGCTGGCCGACCTCTACCGCCTGACACCGCTGGAGTCGTCCTTCGGCATCAACAACCTGGTGCTGGTCGACGGTCAGCCGCAGACGCTGGGCCTCAAGGCGCTGCTCGAGGTGTTCCTGGCCCACCGCTACGAGGTGGTCACCCGGCGGACCACCCACCGGCGGACCAAGCGGCAGGACCGCCTGCACCTGGTCGACGGCCTGCTCATCGCCCTGATCGACATCGACCGCGTGGTCGCGATCATCCGGGGCAGCGACGACGCCGCGGCCGCCAAGCAGGGCCTGATGACCGAGTTCGGTCTCACCGACATCCAGGCGACGTACATCCTGGACACCCCGCTGCGCCGGCTCACCCGCTTCGACCGCATCGAGCTGGAGACCGAGCAGGAGCGCCTGCGCACCGAGATCGCCGAGCTCAGCCGCATCCTCGACAACAACGACGTGCTCAAGCAGGTCGTCTCCGACGAACTCGCCGAGGTCGCGTCGGAGTTCGGCGGCCCCCGCCGCACCACGCTGATCGACGGCGACCTCAAGGAGGTCCTCGCGGCCTCCGTGCCGGCCGGCCCGCTCGAGGTGGCCGACGACCCCTGCCAGGTCATCCTCTCCGCCACCGGCCTCATCGCCCGGACCGCCGCGGAGAGCGAGGAAGCCACCGAGGGCCGCCGCCGCAGCGGCCGCGTCAAGCACGACGCCGTCCGAGCGGTGGTCCACTCGACCGCCCGCGGCCGGGTGCTGCTGGTGACGAGCACCGGCCGTGCCTTCAAGGTCGACGTGCTGCCCCTGCCGGTCCTCCCCGAACAGTCGGGCACGGTGTCGGTCCGCGGCGGCATGTCCGCCTCCGAGCTGATCCCCCTCGAGCCGGGGGAGAAGGTCGTCGGCCTGGCCCCGCTCACCGCCGAAGGCTCACCCGGCCTCGCCCTCGGCACCCGCCAGGGCGTCGTCAAGGTGTGCGCCCCGGAGTGGCCGGTCCGCTCCGACGAGTTCGAAGTCATCACCCTCAAGGACGGCGACGAGGTCCTCGGCGCAACCTGGCTCACCGACGGCTCCGAGTCCGTCGCGTTCGTCTCCTCGGACGCGTCGATGCTGCGCTTCCCCGCCAAACTGGTCCGCCCCCAAGGCCTCAAGGGCGGCGGCATGGCCGGCATGAACCTGTCATCCGGCGCCGACGTCGTCTCGTTCAACGTCGTCAACACCACCGACGCCCAGCACGGCGAGCCGATGGTCGTCACCTCCACCGGCACCCAGGTGAAGGTCACCCCGTTCTCCACGTACCCGGCCAAGGGCCGCGCCACCGGCGGCGTCCGCGTCCAACGTTTCCTGAAGGGCGAAACCCGCCTGACGGTCTCCTGGGTCGGCCCCCGCCCGGTCGGAGCCAGCAGCACCGGCGACCCGGTCGAACTCCCGGCCACCGACCCCCGCCGCGACGGCTCCGGCGAAGCCGTCCTCATGGGCCCCCAAATCATCGGCCACCTCATCGAACGCGGCTGATACCACGAGGTCGAAGCGCGGGGCCCGACGGAAGATCCGTCGGGCCCCGCCTATTTGTGTCCGGCAATCGTTGATGTGACGCCCTGTGCAGGCGTGGTGGCGTAAAGCGTCGGCGACATGGCAGAATCAAGGTCGTCAATCTAGATCCACTGTTCATCGCATGCCGAAGATCGGCCGGCGACTGCACATACATAGTCGACCATGGCGCCGCCGGAACTCGACGCTGTTGTCGGAAGGCATGGCAGGATCGCATGGCGGCTTCTGTAGGCGGGAGAGGCAGTGACCGACTCAATCTGGACCGATGCTGTATGGCACAAGAGCTCCCGCAGCAACGGTGGTGGTCAATGTGTCGAGATCGCTGTTCACGCGGACCTGGTTGCGGTTCGTGATTCCAAGGACCCGGACGGCGCCATGCTGATCTTCCCGGCTCGGACATGGCAGTCGTTTCTCGGCTGGATCGTCGACAATGACGAACTCACCAACCTCGGCCGATGACCTTCTGATCGGCCGTCAGCTCATCCTTTCGATGATCTTTCCGAGGAAGTCGCCGAGGTCGGTGGGTCCCCCGACGGCGGCCTCTTCCAGTTTGTAGAACTCCTCCTTGTAACGGGCGATCACGTCTGCGCCCTCCCTGGCGGACACGCTGGCCGCTCTGTTCTCCAGGAACAGAAGCTCGTCGTCCTCGGGGTCGGGAAACTCCAGCATGGTGAAGCCGCCCTGCATGCCGAAGTGGAATCCCTGCGAGAACGGCATGATCTGAATGCTGACCCGGGGATACTCGTTCAGTTCCTGAAGGCGGCGCAGCTGATTGATCATGATTTTCGCGTCACGGGGCTTCAGGCCCACCCAGCGGCTGACGACTGCCTCGTCCAGAATGAAGAACATCTCCGGCGGATCATCGCGCTCCAAGATGCCTTGACGCAGCAATCGGGCTTCTGTCTGCCGTTCGATGTCGTGCTCGGTGGTGTCGGCCGACGCGTACGCATTGTTGATCGCCCGCGCGTACTCCTCGGTCTGCAGCAGGCCGGGGACAAGAAGTGGATCGCTCTGACGCAGCAGCGAAGCAGATCCCTCGTAGCTCAGGTACGCCATGAAGTCGGGAAGCAGGACATCACGGTACTGGCTCCAGGTCTGCTGCTTGCGTCCCTGCTGGGCCAGTTCGGTGAGCGTTCTGATCAACTCCGGATCCGTGACCTCGTAATGGCCCAGCAAAGCCCGGAGATCAGTTTGCGAGATCCCGACCTGGCCGTTCTCGATCCGCAGGAGTTTGGACGGTGACCAGCCGAGCTCGTCGGCGACCTGTTTCTGGGTGAGTCCCGTCTCTGACCTGGCTCGGCGTAGCTCGACCCTCAAGCGACGTCGCTGCACCGTGGGATCGAGGTGTTGCTCCATGACCGACAGTCCCCCTGCGTGGGTTATTGGTGTACATCGTGGGTTCAATCTTGCAACTTACGTATAGTGAGCAACAAACAGCTGGTAGCAGATTGAAGGTAACCGCGTGCGTGTAGCGGTTGGCTGGCATCGGACGATACTCTAGACGAACAGCTACCAGCTACCTGCACCTGCAAGTCGCCGCATACCAAGTGCGACCTCCCACCGGAGACTACCTGTCCACCGTCGTGGGTACCTGCAAATCGGGCCTGCTTTGATCCGCGTCCCACCCGCCGATCAAGACGAGCCCCCGAGGTGTCCAGCTTCGAGACCGGAGTCAGCGTGACCAGGACGCCAGAGTCAGATCGAGAGACGACGGGCCTGCCCACCGAACCGAGGCCCACCGGCTCGGAATCTCGGCGCCCCTGGACGGATCGCCTGCGACGGTTTCTGCCGCGATCCGGAAAGGCCGACGGCGTCGACGGCCAAGCCATCGAGAGGCTGGATCAGCCCGACGAGGTGTTGCCCGCCGATGCCACCGAGGGCGTCGCAAAGCCCGGTGCCTGGCAGCCCTTGCCCGTGCAGCCGCCCGAAGCGGAGCCTTCGGCCTCGCCGACCCGTGGTCCGGCCTGGTTGCTCGCCGTGCTCGACTTCATCGAGCGAGCCACCGGCCGCACCACCTCGCTCCGCGAGCACCTGACGATGTTCATCGTCTACGTCTTGATGATTCTGCTGACCGTCGCGGTTGTCATCGGTGGTGCCGTCGTCCTGGTCGTCAACGTCATCTCGATCGGCACGTGGCCGGGAATCACGTCGATCGTTGTTCTCGCGGCATCGGCCGGCGGCGCAGTGTTTGTCAAACGGGCCCAGCGGGATGCGACGCCTCCGGCGACGGGGCCTACTTCAGGTTCCACGGCGACGGAGTCGACGTCACCGGATGCCACGGAGGCGGGGGAGTCGCCGAAGAGCTGACTTCAGCGGGTACTGAGCCACCGGGTGACGAGCCGGGTGACACGCGGCTGGCTCCACCAACTACCGACACACGTGAGCGCCAGGGTTCCCGAGGCGATCAGCACAGTGGACAGAAAGCTGGATCGATCCCCGAGCAACGAACGCACCACGACGGCACAGACGATGAGTGAGGTTGCTGCGAGGGCTGAAGACGTCATCAAGCCTGCCAGCAACAGGGCGGGTCGTATCCGTACCGTCGGCTTTTTCGTGGCAGCCCTGGGCTGGTGAGTCGTGCCGTCCGTCGCCGATTCCGCAGGATGCGAATAGGTCGGCATGCGGTCGAGTCTAGCCAGATCACCTGAATAAGGCGACGTTGATCTATGGTCCGCCACGACACCACCCCCTTGCATCTGTGATTCAACTAGTTGTCACCAGTAAAGGCCACGCGTGACGCAGTGTTTCCCTCCATGGTGCCGAATGCTGTCCGAATGGCTTGCCTGTCCCGTCCTGCCGGGCGGTGCCGGTGCCGCCCGGCAGAATCAGGTCGGCCACGTCCGAGTCACGGAGATTCTGTCCCGCTGAGCCGGCCCGGCGGCAGACGTCGTCCACAGACGAAGAGCAGCAGATCCTGCGCCGACCCGCGGACCGGTGTTCCGGTGCCGTGAGTCCAATTCACATCGGTGGCCTGCAACTGGAGGCCGTCGAGTTCGGTACCGAAGAACTTGATGTTTCTCGGCTTCATGCCGGTGAGGACCAGGGCCACTCGCTCGGGCGGCACGCGGCGGTCCAGGCCGAGTCCGACTGTGACGTCGAGACCATGGATCACCTGGTGCGCAAGTGCGCCGTGGGTTCCGCCGCCGGGTGGCTTCCAGCGGTGGTCGATGTTCTGACGCATGCAGGCCAACAGGTCGGCTGCCGACAGTTGAAGAGCGTCGTGACGGGCGGTGGTGTCGGCCATTCGATTGAAGTCGCCGCGGGCCTTTGCCAGGTCGAGCATCGTGCGGCCGAGCGAGGCCCGGAACGGCATGGTGAGATGGGCGACGACCTCGCGTACCCGCCAGCCCTCGCACAGGGTGGGTGCGTCCCACTGGTCGGGGCGCAACCCGGCGAGTAGGTCGGCCTGCTCAGTGCGTTCCGCGATCAATGCTTTCCGAAGGTCCATGCCAGGTATACGCGCCGGCGGGCCGGAACTGATCGGGCTACCAGGTCGGGCGTAGGCGACCGGGTGTGGCCAGGAGGGACAGGTCGGCGCGGAGGGCGGCGAGGCGCTTCGGACCGAGGGTGTCTGCCCAGGGGCGGAGCACCTCGGTCGCTGCTTCGTCGGCGGCGCGGGTGCAGGCCCAGCCCTTCGCGCTGAGGACGATGAGGCGGGCGCGGGCGTCCTCCGGGTGGGGGCGGCGCTCCACGTAGCCCTTGGTGACGAGTTCCTCGACCATCTGGCTGGCGGCCTGCTTCGTCACGTCGAGATGCTCGGCGAGCTGCCCCACCGTTGCGCCGTCCCCGGCCAGACGGGCGAAGGCGAAGCCGTGGGCCGGCCGGATGTCGTCGAAGCCCCGGGCCCGGACGCCCGCATCGACGCCGTCCACCAAGCCGCGGGCGGCGCTCAGCAGGAGCACCGGCAGGTCGAGGAGATCACGTTCCACCGGGCCAGTTTGACAGACAGGTCAAGCTGCTTGACTATTTAGTCAAGTAGCTTGACCAATTGAGGAGATCACGATGTCGGTAATCCGTGAGCACCAAGCCGTCGCCCATCAACTGCACGGGGCGACCTTCCACTCGTTTGTTGCGCCCTCGTCGGGCAGTGCCGAGCTCTGCGCCTGGCGGTTGGACATTGCCGCCGGCACGGTCGGTGTGCCGCATCGGGTCAGCCGGGAGGAAATCCTGCTGATCATGTCCGGCGAGATCATGGCGACCGTCGACGGGGCGGCCACCACGGTCCGGCCCGGTGAGGTCATCTTTGTGCCCGCGGGCGCGTCGTTCGGCGTCGACAACACTTCCGGGGGGCCGGCGTCCGCCTGGGTGACCACAACGGTCGGGCTCGAAGCCACCCTCGCGGACGGTTCGTCGATCAGCCCGCCCTGGGTGCGCTAGGCGTTCCGTCCACGGGCAGCGCAAGGTCACCACAACATCGTTGAAGTTGGGCCTGCAAGGGTGTCCACCGCGACGTGATCGGTTGGCCCCGCCGACTGACAGCTCCACACCAACGAGGTCCTCATGTCCCGCGAAGCGGTGGGCCGGCCGGCCCCGGGCCGAGGTTTTGGAGCGGATGCGCGCCACCAACCGCACACAACACCGAACGGCTCGACCCGGCGCAGGGCCCTCGCATGACGCTTGCGAAGGCCCAACATCGGTGAAGTTGGGCCTGCAATCGGGCGTGCCTGCGTCACGGTGGAGGAGACCCTAGGACCTGACGGCCTCGAGGCGGGTCATCGTGGCGGAGTCGAGGTCGAGGTCGGCCGCGGCGAGGTTCTCGGCCAGGTGCTCCGGGTCGGCGGAGCCGGCGATGAGCATCGTGTTCGGGGAGTGGTTGAGCTGCCAGGCCAACCCGACCTGCGTTGCCGTGACGCCCAGGTCCGCCGCGACCGCCAGCACGACCGGGTCGTCCACAACCTTCGGGAGGTTGAACGGCGGACCGCCGTCGCCCAGCGGGAAGTAGGGCACCCAGGCCACTTCTGCCTCCCGGCAGGCGGTCAGCAGCGGCTCGTCCGAGCGGTCGAGCAGGTAGTAGAGGTTCTGGACGCACGTGATTCCGGCCGGCAGTGCGGCCTCGAACTGGTTCTGGCGCACGTGGCTGAGGCCGATGGCCCGGATCTTGCCTTCGTCGCGCAGGGCTGTGAGTTCGGCGAGCTGGTCTTCCAGGGGTACGGACTGGTCGCCCGACGCGAGGAGGCCGGGGCGGAAGTCCATGCGGCGGAGGTTGACCACGTCCAGGTATTCAGTGCCGAGGGACTTCAGGTTGGCCTCGACCGCCTCGCGCAGCTCGTGGGGTTGCTGTGCGGCGGTCATCGGGGCCGGGCCGCCGGTGATCGGGCGGGCGCCGGCCTTCGTGGCCAGGATGACCTCGTCGCGCCGTCCCTGGAAGGCCGCGTGCAGGAGGTGGTTGGCCAGTCCGGCGTCGTAGAACTCGGCGGTGTCGAAGTGCCGGATCCCGAGGTCGTAAGCGTGGTGCAGCACCCCGATCGCCGCCGTCTCGCCCAGCTCCGCAGTGCGGGATGCGAGCCGTCGCAACCCGTATCCGATGCGCGGGACCGGGCGGCCGGCCAGGGGGTAGGTCATGCGTGTCTCCTCGGCAGCAGTGTTGACATTTCAACAGTGCTGGCAAGGTGTTGAAATGTCAACAGAGGTGCGTCAGGATCTCCCGCAGAGCCTCGCGCTGGGCGGGGGTGAGCTTTCCCGTCAGGTGCCGGTCGACCGCTGCGGCCAGGTGAGGCTGGGCGGCGGTGATGACGTCCTGCCCGGGCGCGAGCATGACGATCTCCACGCCGTTGCGGAGGCGCTCGCGGGACACGTACCCGCGTGACTCCATCCGGGTGAGCAGGTGGGACAGGCGGCCGCGGTCCCAGCCGGTCGCCGCGGCGAGAGAATTCTGGCGCAGCCGGCCGCCGGCCTCGTTGACCTGGACCAGCACGGTGAGCTCGGGCTCCGACAGCCCGCTGCCCGCGGTCACCTCGGCGACCACGTTGCTGCGGACCATTTCACCGGTACGTTTCCAGAACAGCCACAGGCTCACGTCGTCCCGGGCATCCGCTGGCATGACCCCCAAGTTACGGGATCAGCCCGGCGATACGGCGTACGAGCCCTTGCCGTCGCGCTTGACCGCGTACATCGCGTGGTCGGCTTCGCGGAGGAGGGCCTCGGCGTCGTGGAGGTCCGGGCGGGCGAAGGCGATGCCGACGCTGGCGCCGACCTGGGCTACCCCTCCGTCGACGGGGACCGGGGCTTCGACCTCGCGGACGATGCGGGCGGCGATCTCCAACGGGTCACCGCCGGGCAGGGATGACAGCAGGACCGCGAACTCGTCGCCGCCGATGCGGGCGACCGTGTCGGTTTCGCGGACGCAGGCGCGCATGCGGTCGGCGATCACTTTGAGGAGCGCGTCGCCGGCGGCGTGGCCGTACGCGTCGTTGACCGGCTTGAAGTCGTCGAGGTCGATCAGCATGACGACCACGGGACCGTCCGCCGCCAGCGCCGCGTCCAGCCGCTGGGAGTAGAGCTGACGGTTCGGCAGGCCGGTGAGGCCGTCGTGGAAAGCCTGGTGCTGGAGGCGGGCCGCGAGGGTGTCGCGTTGCTCCAGCGACTGGTGCAACCGGCTCAGCAGCAGAGCGTTCTCCCGGAACGCGTCGAGCTGGCGGAGCACGACCAGCAACGTGCTGATCGCGGCGCCGGCGAGGGCGATCGGGATGGTGGCCGTCTCCTGTCGCCAGATCGCCACGGTCAGCAGGCCGTACGTGACGACGATCGCGCCGTACGGCAGCGGGCTGTACGGACGCCGGCGACGGCGGGTCTCCAGAGCCGACGGGTTGTGGAGCACCTGGAGATGCGTGATGCGGACCGCGATCGTCAGCATCGCGTGCGCGGTGATCGTCAGGGCCAGGAACCAGTGCAGCTGCTCGGGGCCGAGGCCGTCCGCGCCGGACTTGAGCGCCGCCGCGGCGGTGCCGATCAGGGCGCAGGAGCGGGTGAAGAGTGTGGTGCCGGACATCGTCAGCTTCACGACGACGAACACGCAGAGGAGCAGGACGACCGGGCCCATCAGCACCGGCGCGGCGGCGTCGAGCAGGGCGGCCGGGTGGTCGGGGACGATCAGGGACCAGCCGACGACCACGGCCGCGACCATGACCGTCGCGACGTCCAGCCAGAAGCGGAGGCGTTCGCGGCGGGTGGTGAGTCCGAGCGGTGCGGTGAGCAGCGTGATCATCAGCCAGGCGCTGCCGGCCGAGAGGGTGGCCACCTGGATCTTGCCGCCGGTCGCGGCGGTGGCGAGGGCCGGGTGGGAGGCCGCTTCGACGATCTGCGCCAGGTCGCCGATGAGGTAGACGATCGCGCCGGCGAGGACGGCACGCCAGAACCTCCGGGCGACGGCGGGCAGTCCGGGCGTACGTGTGAAGGAGCGGGTGATCCCGATGAGGCAGATGTGCACTGCCGCAACAAAAACCCAGGCGGTCACGACCTGGGCGGTGCGGCTCGCGGGTGCTGTCGCGTACCAGAGAACGAGGCCGGCGGTCGTGGCACACAGGGCGAGCAGCAGTCGATCACGGCGTAAGCCGGTCAGGATCTGTCTCATCACGCCTGCCTGTGGTCGCTCCACCGCCTCCCGGGCAGGAGACACAGGCACCATCGGCGGGACGCCGCCGTTCTCAAGCGAACGACGGCGTCCTGCGACGAAGAGCACTGAGCCAGGATAGGGGGTAACCCATCCACTGCGATCTACTTCGACGGCTCCGGGATGTCGCAGGTGATTTTCGGGTTGACGCCCAGCCAGTTGAGCGGGCCGGCGACCACCGTGACGACGACCGTGCCGGCCTCGGCACAGCTGGCGTCGCCGGTGTCCTTGAAGTAACCACGCTCGAACGCGGCGACGGCGCCGAGGACGAGCCAGATGATGACGATGACTCCGCCGATTGATCCTGCGCGCATCGGGGCTCCTATGTCGTGGGGGGACTGGCCGCGAGATACCCCAAATGCTTCGATCTTTAAACGGCGTTGCGGACCGCCTGCAGCGTGTACGAGTGCGGAAGCCGTTCCGGGCGGTCCGTGAGCTGCCATTCGCCGTTGTCCAACTGGTGCATGTGACCCCGGAGCGCCTCCCACGGCACCGAGGTGTGCTCGACGAGCCCGGTCACGCTCAGACCGGCGTCGAGCAGGGCGGTCACGATCTCGCCGAGGCCGTGGTTCCACTCGTGGGTGGTGTTGTGGGTGAAAACGGCGTCGGTCTCGACGTAGGTGCCGCCCTCGTTCCAGATCTGCGGCTCCGCCTGCTCGAAGTAGGAGTAGTCGAGCGCGAGCGTCCCGCCGGCGGGCAGCGGGTCGGCGAGCGCCCACAGGATCGGGTGGCCCTCGCGGAGGAAGAGGCGGCCGCCGGGGCGCAGCAGGTCGGCGACGACCCGCGCCCACCCCCGGATGTCGGGCAGCCAGCACAGCGCGCCGATCCCGGTGTAGACGAGGTCGAAGCCGCCGCGGCCCAGCTTGTCGGCGGCGCTGTAGAGCTCGGACTCGACGAACTCGACCGGGTTGCCCGCGAGCCCTGAGATGCGGCGTGCCTCGGCCAGCGAGGCGGAGGAGAAGTCGACGCCGGTCATGGTGGCGCCGAGGCGGGCCAGTGAGACCGTGTCGGTGCCGATGTGGCACTGCAGGTGCACGCCGCGCAGGCCCTTGACGTCGCCGAGCAGCGGGAGGTCGAAGCGGACCACGTCGCTCAGGTGCTCGGGGTCGGCGGCAAAATCGGTCACCCGGTAGTCGGCGGACGCGGCGTGGGCCCGCGCCCGCTCGTCCCAATTGGCCCGGTTGAGGTCGCGATAGTCGGTCACGGCGCGACGCTATCGCAGCTCCGGGCCGGTCCGCGTGGTGGTTTCCGTGCCGCCCGTGCCACATGATGTCAGTGGCATAGCGTTAGATGGCAGGTCGACAGGGCTGAATGTGAAGGTGGTAGAGGTTGGAGACCAGGCGTACGACGGTGCGGGATGTCCGCCGCGCGAACCGGGCCAGCCTGCTCACGGACCTGTTCCACGGCGGCCGGCAGAGCCGGCAACAGCTCGGTGACACGACGGCGCTGAGCCAGGCGAGCGTGAGCAACCTGATCGGCGAGATGATCGACGAGGGTCTGGTCGAGGAGGCCGGCCTGGTCGGTTCGGACGGCGGGCGGCCCCGCGCGCTCCTGCGCGTCGCCCCCGGGTACGGCTACGTCGTGGGCGCCGACGTCGGTGAGACACGGGTCCTGGTGGAGCTGTACGACCTGGCCATGTCGCGTCTGGGTGTCGCGCAGTATTCGCTCGGCACCGGCGGCCCCGACCCGGAGGTGGCGGCGGCAAAGCTGCTCGAGGGTCTCGACTCGGTTGTCGCCGAGGCCGGCATCGCCCGCTCGGAGGTGCTCGGTTACGGCGTCGGTGTCGCCGGGGTCGTGGATCAGACCGGCGGCTCGCCGGTGGTCCACTCGCAGACGACCGGCTGGGACGCCGTTCCGCTGGGCGACATGCTCGCGGCCGGCACCGACGTGCAGATCTTCGTGGAGAACGGTGCGAAGACCGTCGGCCAGGCCGAGATGTGGTTCGGCGCGGGCCGGGGCGCCCGGCACGCGGTGATAGTCATGGTCGGGACCGGCGTCGGTGCGGCCGTCGTGATGGACGGGCGCAGCTACCGCGGCGCGTTCAGCAACGCGGGGGAGTGGGGCCACACCACCCTGGTGTACGACGGGGACGTCTGCCGGTGCGGTGCCCGGGGGTGCCTCGAGGCGTACATCGGCGCGGAGAAGGTCATCGCCCGGCTTGCCGCGGCGACCGGGCAGCAGCCGGAGCCGAAACTGCTCAGCCGGATGCTGGCCGCCGACGGCGCGCTGGAGGGTGAGGCCGCCGACATCATCGCCGAGACCGTCGGCTATCTGGGTGCGGGCATCGCGGGGCTGGTCAATCTCTTCTCCCCGGAGCGCATCGTGCTCGGTGGCCCGGCCGGTTTGGCGTTGGGAGAGCGCTTTCTTCCCGACATTCGGGCCGCAGCCGCACGAAACGCCCTGAAGCAGCCGTACTCGCGGACCCGGATCGATCTCTGCCAGCTCGGCCCCGACGCCGTGGCGATGGGGGCGGCCACGCTGCCGATCGCTCGGCTGCTCGCCGACGGCGGCCTGCCGGTCACGTCGGGGCAGGCGGCGCCGCTGTCGCGCGCCGCCCACCGCCGCTCGATGAGCCGGGGCCGTCACTGAGAACGAGCACCGGCCCGGACAGATGAAAGGCCCGGCCGGAGCCGGGCCGTTCATCTCCCCCGATCAGGAACCGCGGACGCGGCTGATCGTGTCGCGGAACCAGAGTGCGGACTGCTTCGGCGTACGCACCTGGGTGTCGTAGTCGACGTGCACGATGCCGAACCGCTTCGCGTAGCCCTCGGCCCACTCGAAGTTGTCCATCAGCGACCACGCGAAGTAGCCCTGGATGTCGGCACCCTGCTCGATCGCCGCCGCCACCGCGGCGATGTGCTCGGCGAGGTAGGACGTGCGGTCGTCGTCCGCGACGTACCCGGAGGCGTCGGCGGTGTCGTCGAACGCGGCGCCGTTCTCCGTGATGACGATCGGCAGACCCGGGTAGTCGCGGTGCAGCCGGACCAGCAGCTGGGTGAACCGCTCCGGCGTGATCGGCCAGTTCATCGCCGTACGCGGGCGGTCGAGCTCGACACCGCGGACGACCGGGTGACCGTCGGCGTCCTCGGTGTTGCCGTTCTCGTCGGTGCCGCTGAAGTCCTGCCCGAAGTAGAAGTTCACCCCGAGCACCTCGAACGGCGTCGAGATGATCTCCAGGTCGCCGTCCTGCACCGGGAACGCCGTGTTGCGGGCGGCCAGGTCCTCGACCATGTCGGCCGGGTACTCGCCCTTGCGCAGCGGGTCGAGGTAGATCCGCAGGCCCATGCCGTCGGCGCGACGGGCGGCGTCCCGGTCCAGCTGCGTGTCGGTGGCGGGGTCGGCCGTACCCATGTTGAGGGTGATGCCGAACTTCATCTCCCGCGTCGCCGCGGCCTTCATCCGCTGGGTCGCGAGACCGTGACCGAGCAGCAGGTGGTGCACGGCCGCGATGGCGGCGTCGAAGTCCTTGCGCCCGGGGGCGTGCACGCCGACGTTGTAGCCCAGCCACGCCGAGCACCACGGCTCGTTCAGCGTCGTCCAGTTGTCGACCCGGTCGCTGAGCTTGTCGAAGACCAGCATCGCGTAGTCGGCAAAACGGTACGCGGTGTCGCGGTTCGGCCAGCCGCCCGCGTCCTCGAGCTCCTGCGGCAGATCCCAGTGGTAGAGCGTCACCCACGGGTCGACGCCGGCGGACAACAGCTCGTCGGTCAGCCGGTCGTAGAACGCCAGGCCGGCCTCGTTGACCGGGCCCTTGCCACCGGGCTGCACCCGCGGCCACGCCACCGAGAAGCGGTAGGTGTCGACACCGAGACTCTTGATCAGCGCGACGTCCTGCGGCATCCGGTGGTAGTGGTCGCACGCGACATCGCCGTTGTCGCCACCCACCACGGCGCCGGGGACACGGCAGAACGTGTCCCAGATGGACGGTGTCCGGCCGTCCTCGGCCGGTGCGCCCTCGATCTGGTACGAGGACGTGGCAACGCCCCACTTGAACGACGGGGGCAGCGCGGCGGTGGGCAGGAGCAGACCGGAGGCAGAGCTGGCGGTGGGGTTCATGGTTCTCCTGAGGAGCGGGGATGGGTACGAGGACGGCCCCGGCGGTAAGGCCGGGGCCGTCGGTGTCGGTGTTTCAGCTGACGGGCTGCTTGACCGGGTGCAGCCAGCAGGCGACCGTGCGTGTCGCCCCGTCGGGGGTGTCCGGGTTGCCGAGGACCGGGATGTTGTCCGCGCAGGGGTCGAAGGCCTTCGGGCAGCGCGGGTGGAACGAGCAGCCGGTCGGCATGCCCTTGAGGTCCGGCGGTGATCCGGGGATGCCGGTGAGCTCGCGGCGCGGCCCGCGCAGGGCGGGGAACGACCCGAGCAGACCCGCACTGTACGGGTGCAGCGACTCCCGGTAGAGCGTGGACGCCTGCGCCTCCTCGACGATCCGGCCGCCGTACATGATGGCGATGCGGTTCGAGAACTCCACCAGCAGCGACAGGTCGTGCGTGATGAAGATGACCGAGAAGCCGAGCCGCTCGCGCAACTCGATGAGCTGACCCAGGATCTGCCGCTGCATCACCACGTCGAGCGCCGTGGTGGGCTCGTCCATGATGACGACCTGCGGCTGCAGGATCAGCGCCATGCCGATCATCACGCGCTGCCGCATGCCGCCGGAGAGCTGGTGCGGGTAGGCGTCCATCCGGTCCGGCGAGATGCCGACCAGCTTGAGCATCTCCCGCGCCCGGGCGGTGCGGCTGTGCGACGACATCTGCGGCTCGTGCGCCGCGAGGACGTCCGTGAGCTGGGTGGAGATCTTGTGCACGGGGTTGAGGGAGTTCATCGCGCCCTGGAAGACGATCGCCGTCTCGGCCCAGCGGAACGCCTGCAGTTCCTTGTCGCTGAGCCCGAGGACGTCGTACGCGTCGCCCTTCTCCGGGTGGTAGATGACCTGCCCGCCGCTGACCACTCCCGGCGGGGCGAGCAGCCGGGTGAGGCCGTACGCCAGGGTGGACTTGCCCGAGCCGGACTCGCCGGCCAGGCCGAGCACCTCACCGCGGTGCAGCGTGAGGTTGACGTCGCGGACGGCGTGCACGGCCTGGTCACCCAGTCCGTAGTCCACGTTCAGGTTCTTGATCTCGAGAACCGGCTCGCTCACTGTGCCGCCTCCTTGCTGCGGTTCACCGGGGTCGGCTTGCCGCCGATGACCGGGATCGGGCTGGCGTGGGTGTGCGGCGCCGCCGAGTTGTCGAGGACCGGGGTGAAGCCGACGCGCATCCGGACGGTACGACCCGAGGCGGTCTTCACCTTGGTCTTGCCCATGCTGCGCAGGCGGGGGCTGACGAACTCGTCGATACCGAAGTTGATCAGCGAGAGGGCGGTGCCCAGGAACGCGATCGCGAGACCGGCCGGGACGAACCACCACCACGCCCCCTGGGCCAGCGCCTGCTGGCTCTGCGCCCAGAAGAGGATCGTGCCCCAGTTCCACGAGGACACCGAGCCGATGCCGATGAACGCGAGGGTGATCTCCGAGGTGACCGCGAAGATGACCGTGCCGACGAAGCCGGACGCGATGATCGCCGTGAGGTTGGGCAGGATCTCGAAGATCACGATGCGCCAGGTCGACTCGCCGTTGGCCCGGGAGGCCTCGATGTAGTCGCGTCTGCGCAACGACAGTGTCTGGGCTCTCAGCACCCGGGCGCCCCAGGCCCACGACGTGAAGCCGATGATCAGGGCGACCAGGGTGTCACCACCACCCGGGACCGCCGCCGTCACGATGATGATCAGCGGCAGCGCCGGGATCACCAGGAAGACGTTGGACAGCGCCGAGAGGCTGTCGTCCCAGCCGCCGCCGAGGTAGCCGGCGGTGACACCGATGAGCACCGACAGCAGCGTGGCGAGCACGCCGGCGGCCAGGCCGACCAGCATGACGGCCCGCGTACCGACCAGGATCTGGCTGAAGATGTCCTGGCCCAGGTGGGTGGTGCCGAACCAGTGGTCCGCCGACGGCGGCGCCACGAACTGGTCACCGCGGGCGTCCGGGTCGTACGGAGCGACCCAGGGACCGATGATCGCGAAGAGCAGGTAGATACCCAGGACGATGATGCCGGTCGCGGCCTTGCGGTTGGAGACGAACCGGAACCGCCGGCGCTTCTCCTTCTTGGGCTTGGCCGGCTCGGGCTGGGCCATCGCGCCCTGGCCGGGGATGACCTGGTCGATGCTGGAGGTGGGAATGGTCACCTGTCAGCCCTCCTTGCGGGTGCGCGGGTCGAGCAGCAGGTACGCGATGTCCGCGATCAGGTTCGCCACCAGCACCGAGATGGTGATGACGAGGAAGATGCCCTGCATCAGCGGATAGTCCTTGGCCCCGACCGCCCGGAAGAGCAGGAAGCCCAGACCGGGGTACGAGAAGACGATCTCCACCAGCAGGGTGCCGCCGACGATGAAGCCCAGCGACAGCGCAAAGCCGGAGACGTTGGGCAGCAGGGCGTTGCGGGCGGCGTAACTCAGCGCCACCCGGCGGTCCGACAGGCCCTTGGCGTGCGCGACCGTGATGTAGTCCTCCGCCGCGACGGTGACCATCATGTTGCGCATGCTCAGGATCCAGCCGCTCACCGACGAGATGAGAATCGTCAGGGCGGGCAGCAGGCTGTGCTGGATGGCGCTGGGGATGAAGTACTGGTCCCAGGCCGGCACGTAGGCGCCGTCGTAACCACCCGACGACGGGAAGAAGCTGTCCGGCCCGGCGAGCAGGTAGATCGCCAGCAGGCCCAGCCAGAAGTACGGCACCGAGGAGAGGAACGTGGTCGCCGGCAGCAGGCCGTCGATCCACGAGCCGCGCCGCCAGCCGGCCAGCACGCCGAGGCTGGTGCCGATGAAGAAGCTGATGATGGTCGTGATGCCGACCAGCGCCACGGTCCACGGCAGAGCGTCACCGATGACCTCGGAGACCGGCGACGGGAAGGCCGTGAAGGACAGGCCCAGGTCGCCCTGGAAGAGCTGCTTCCAGTAGTCGATGTACTGGCTCCACACGCTGGCGTTCTTGTCCAGGCCGAACAGCACGTAGAGCGAGTCGATCGCGTCGGTGCTCATCTGCCCCTGGAACCGGGCGAGCAGCGACTTGACCGGGTCACCGGGGATCATCCGGGGGATGAAGAAGTTGATCGTGATCGCGGCCCACGCCGTGAAGAGGTAGAACAGGACCCGCTGGACCAGGAACTTCATCGGACCTCCTCCGGGTGCGCGTGGTCGGCGACCGTGACGGCCTCGGGGGAGTGATCGATCGCCGCGGAGCCGGGCTTCTCGGCCGCGACGGTGGCCTCGTCGTAGAGCCAGCAGGCGGCCCAGTGCCCCGGCTTGTCGCCGATCTCGAGCCGGACCGGCAGGTCCGTCGTGCACCGCGGCATCGCCATCGGGCAGCGCGGGTGGAAACGGCAGCCGCTCGGCGGCTTGATCAGGCTGGGCGGCTCACCGTTACCGCGGTCGGCGTGGTCACCGAGCATGTTCGCGATGCGGTCCGGGTCCGGCGCCGAGTCGATCAGCAGCCGGGTGTACGGGTGCGCCGGCGTCTGGGTGACGGTCTCGCTGTCACCGCCCTCGACCATGCGGCCCGCGTACATCACCATCGTGTCGTCGGCGAAGTACCGGGCCGAGGCGATGTCATGGGTGATGTAGAGGATGGCGAGGTTGAGGCGTTCCTTGAGGTCCCGCAGGAGGTTGAGCACGCCGAGGCGGATCGAGACGTCCAGCATGGACACCGGCTCGTCGGCGAGCAGGGCCTCGGGGTCCGCGCCCAGCGCCCGGGCGATGGCGACACGCTGCCGCTGACCACCGGAGAGCTCGTGCGGGAACTTGTCGAGGTAACGCTCCGGCGGGGTCAGGCTGACCCGGGTGAGCAGGTTGGTCAGGGCCTCTTCGAGCTCCGCCGCGTTGCTGCCCGCGTTGTGGTGGATCTTCAGCGACCGTGTCAGGTGGTACCGGATGGTGTGCACCGGGTTCAGCGACGCGAACGGGTCCTGGAAGATCATCTGGACCCGGGCGGCGTACTGGCGGAAGTGCCGGCCGCCCCGGACCTTGGTGCTCTGACCGTGGAGCTGGATGTCGCCGGCGGTGCGCGGGTAGAGCTGCGCGAGCAGGCGGGCGACGGTGGATTTGCCGGAGCCGGACTCGCCGACCAGGGCGGTCACGCGGCCGCGCCGCAGCGTGAGATGTACGTCATCAACCGCGTGGACGGCGTCGTGCGTGCGGTTGAAAAGGTCGCGCAGCCGCCGGCGGACGGGGAAGTGCTTGGTCAGGCCGATCGCCTCAAGCACCACCTCGTTGGCCGGCGCCTCGGCCTCTTGGCTCAACGTCATTGCCGAGTTCCTTCGCAGGGGGTGTCGGAACTGCCGCGGTGCCGCCCCCGGGACACAGGTCCCGGGGGCGGCGGTGCGGATCAGGAGTTGGCGGGCTTGAGGTGCAGGACGACGTCCAGGGCGTTGGCCTGCGTGGGCTGACCGGCGCCGTAGGTGTTGGTGTCGTCGGGCCAGCCGACCCAGTTCTTGGTGCTGTACGCCATACCGATGTTGTCCGCGCCGACCGGGATCATCGGAACCTGCTCCACGAAGATCTTCTGGATCGTGTTCATCGCGGTCTTGCGGGCTGCGTCATCCGTGGCGTTCGCGTACGCCGCCAGGGCCGTGGTGGCCTCGGGGCTGTTGAAGCGGCCGAAGTTGCCACCCGGGGAGGCGGTGCCGATCTTCTTCAGCACCTTGCCGTCCATGATGGTCTGGTAGATGTCGTAAGGCGTCGAGCCACCGTTGGTCCAGCGGAAGGTGGCGTCGAACTTGCCCTCCTCGACGTTGCGGAACCAGGCGTCCTGGTTCGCCTTGTCGACGGTGGCGGCGATGCCGATCTGCGCGAAGTTGTCCTTCACGATCTCGAGCGAGGTCTGGTAGTCGGACCAGCCGCTCGGGTCGGTCAGGGTGATCTTCACCGGCTTGCCGCTCGGGTCGTTCAGCGTGGTGCCGTTGAGCTTGAACCCGGCGTCGGCGAGGACCTTCTTGGCGCCCTCGACGTCGACGGTCTGGTTCTTGCCCTTGTACTCCTCCGCGACGAACGCGTCACCGGCGGGCGACGGGAGACCCGTCACGCTGGTCACCAGCGGGTGGAAGTAGCCGGCCTCGGCCTGGTTGAAGATGTCCTCGCGGTTGACGACCATGCTCATCGCCTTGCGCAGGGCCACGTTGTCGAACGGCGCCTTGGTGGTGTTGATGTAGAGGCCGTGGATGCCGAGCACCGGCGGGGCCCAGACCTTGTAGTGCGCCGGGTCCTTGTCGATGAAAACCGTCTTGTAGTTCGGGATGAAGACGAAGGACCACTCGGCGGAGCCGTCCGACAGGGCGGTGGTCTGCGCGTTGTTGTCGGTGTACGACGTGTAGCGCAGCTCCTTCACCTGCGGCAGGTCCTGCCAGTAGCCCTCGGTGCGGACCGACAGCGTGGTGGTCTGCGGGGTGAAGGACTTCAGGGTGTACGGGCCCGAGCCGACCGGCGTCTTGTTGGCGTCGGTGGCGGGGTCCTTGATGCCTTCCCAGATGTGCTTCGGCACGATCGGGGTCTGGCCCAGCCACTTGTCCTTGTAGACGAACATCGAGTTGGTGAACGTGACCGTCACCGTGCTGCCGCTGGCGGTGATCTCGCCGTACGGCGTGGCGGCGGAGTTCAGCGCCTCGTTGGTCTTGATCAGGTTGAACGTGTAGGCCACGTCCTCCGCGGTGAGCTTCTGGCCGTCGGACCAGGTGGCGTTGTCGCGGACCGTGATGGTGACCTTCTTGAAGTCCGGCGACCACTCGGCGCCGGTGGCGAGCCACGGCTTCGACGGGTCGGCCGGCTTCACCGGGTTCCACATCATCAGCGGCTCGTAGAGCATCCAGCGGTAGCCGAGCGAGGCACCCGCCGACGTGCCGAGGAACGGGTTGTGGTTCTCGGTCTGCGGACCGTTCGGCATGCCCACGGTCAGGAACGTGGCACCACCGGAAGCGTTCTTGTTGCCCGCGTTGGGGGAGTCGCCGCTGCAAGCAGCGAGTCCGCCCGAGGCGAGCACGCCCGCCAGGGCGACCGCGAACAGTTTCCTTCTCTGCATCTCTAATTCTCCTCAGGTGTTACGGATTCGGGTGAGAGGGGTGCCCCGAGGAAGGGCGGGTGCGCCGGTGCCGGAGCAACGGCTGTAGGTGCTATTCCGGGGGACTTGCGAGGTACGTGTTACGAAGGTTCGGCATAGGGGCCCGCGCCGGTCGAGCCGCGGGCGGTGAAGGTGGCGGGAATGACGGTCGGGCGGTTGGGCAGGGGTGAGCCCTCGAAGTGGGCGAGCAGCGTGCGTGCCGCGGCCTCGCCCATCTCCCGCAGCGGTTGGTGCACGGTGGTCAGCGGCGGCTGGGTGTGCGCCGCCATGGGAATGTCGTCGAAGCCCACCACCGCGACGTCCTGCGGGATGCGCCGGCCGCTGTCGAGCACGGCCTGCATCGCGCCGGTGGCGGAGAGATCGTTGTGCGCGAAGATCGCGTCGAACTCCAGGCCCGCCTCGTACGCGGACTGGACAGCCTCGAAGCCGCAGGCGATGGTGAAGTCGCCCGGCAGCACGCGGTCCGCGGTGACGGGGTGGCCGGCCTCGGCGTAGACGGCGGCGAACCCGTCGAGCCGCTGGGCGGTGCAGCCGAAGCGCTCCGGCCCCGCGATGACGAGCGGCTTGTGCCGCCCGATCTCGAGCAGGTGCCGGGCGGCCGCGCCGGCGCCGGTGTGGTTGGTGGTGCCGACGCTCGGGATCTGCACCGGCTGCACGTCGCGGTCGTCGATGAGCACCACCGGCAGCCCGCGGGCGTGCAGGGTGGCGATGTAGTCGAGGGTGCCTTCCGGCTCGATCACCAGCAGGCCGTCGAAGCTCTTGGCGGAGACCTGGGCGCCGAACTGGCGCATGGACTCCTCGCCGCGGTTGCAGGTGAACAGCAGCAGGCCGTACCGCTCGGTCTCGAGGACGTCGACGGCGCCCTGCAGGACGTCGCCGATCCACGGCCAGGTGAGCGAGGGGACCAGCATGCCGACCACGCGGGTGCGGCCACGGGCCAGGCCGACCGCCCGTGAGCTGGGCACGTAGCCCATTTCCTCGATGACCTTGCGGACCCGGGCGGCGGTCGACTCGTCCAGTTCACCCTTGCCGTTGAGCACCCGGGAGACAGTGGTCTTGCTGACCTTTGCCCGGGCCGCCACATCGGCGATGGTGATTGGCACGTGTCCTCCGACTGTTACCGCGAACGTGTCCGGATGGTGTCACCGCAGTTTCGGAACCGGTTTCGGGAGCGGTTCCGGCAGTTAACTCTGGTGACCCGGCTCACGTCAACGAGTCGGAAGCTTTATTTAGGTTTCGAGACGATAACCAAGGGGATGCTCGCTCGTTTACAAGGTTCGCAACGGTCATCCAAGCGGTGCAAACCGCCCCGCGCCCTCGATCCGGCGCACCAGTTCGGGCAGCACCTCACCCAGTGCGGCATCGACGATCAGACCGGCGTACGGCTCGCCGCGCGTGACGCCCTGGTTGACGATCGCCACGCGGATGCCGTCCTTGGCCGCACGCAGGACGAAGCGCCGCCCCGACATGACCGTCAGGGACGAACCCAGCACCAGCAGTGTCCGCGCACCGGCGACGAGCTCGAAGCTGCGGCTCACGCGGGCGGGCGGAACCGTCTCGCCGAAGTAGACGACGTCGGGCTTGAGCATGCCGCCGCAGGCGAGACAGTCGACCACCGTGAAGCCGTCCAGCTCGGCGTCGTCGATGTCCACGTCACCGTCGGGGTTGACCGCGGTCACCGCGGCCGCAAAGCCGGCGTTGGCCGCGTCCAGGCGCTCGGAGTGCTCCTCACGGGCGGTCAGCTCACCGCAGTCCAGACAGGTGATCCGGGACAGGTTGCCGTGCAGCTCGACCACGCCGTGCGCGCCGCCGGCCTGGTGCAGCCCGTCGACGTTCTGGGTGATGATGCCGTCGACCCGGGCCAGCTCCTGAAGACGCGCGACCGCCCGGTGCCCGTCGTTGGGCCGGGCGTCGCCGATCGTGCGCCAGCCGAGGTGGCTGCGCGCCCAGTACCGCCGGCGGGCCACGGGGTCCCGGGTGAAGGCCTGATAGGTCATCGGCGTGGCGCTGCGCCGGGCCGCGCCCGACGGGCCACGGTAGTCCGGGATGCCCGATTCGGTGGACAGGCCGGCCCCGCTGAGCACCACCACGCCGCCGTCGCCGGTCCACTCGACGAGCTGTTCGATCTGTGTCACTCACCCATGGTCCCTCACTCGCCGGAGTGGGACGAAGGACGCAGTCACCACTATCTGTGCACGGACGGGCCGAGAACGGTATCTTGATCGGGTGGCTGTCGTCGTGCGCCTGCTCCCCCGTCACTGGGACGGGCGCCGCCTGCTGCAATTTCTGACCGGGCTGGCCCTGATCGCGCTGGCTTTTGCGGCCCCGGCCCTCGCCGGGACACCCGTGGACGCCCCTCAGGAGCCCGCCTTCACGGTCGTGACCACGGTCGACACGCCGGTGGCACCCGCCCGGGTCGAGGTCGGAAGTCCGGACGTCACCGCCCCCGATGCCTCCGCGGGCGCTGCCCTCGGCGAGGCCGGCGGCGACGACGAGATCTGCACCGATGCGGCCGGACGGCTGCACGGCACCACCGTCGACGCGAACGGTGAGCGCGGACCGCCGCGCATCTGAGCACGTCGCACCACTCCCGCATCCGACGGCGTCGGCCCGTGGCTCCGAGCACCGCAGAGCCCGCTGACCCGTCGTTCCGGTGGCTCCGTCACTCCTGTGCGCGTACGGGATCCGGATCTGCCACCGGCCGCCGCCGAGAGCGGCCCGGAGACCGTCACCCACCGCTGAGATCCTGAGAGAAGCCGGTGTTCATCGTGGAAACCGCTGCAACCGTCTGGATGATCGTGCTGCTGGCCGTCGCTGCCGCGACGGCCATCCTCGCCGTGCCCCGCCGTCCGTCCCGCGCCGCCGCCCTCCCGGCCGCGGACCCCTACGCCGAGCAGGTCGCGCTGGCCGCTGAGCAGGCGGCCGCCATCGCCCGCCGCCGCCGCGCCGACTGGACCCGCGCCCAGGAGGAGGTCGACGCGGCCTGGGCGGCGTTCGACGTCGCTGACCGTGACGCCCGCCGCTATGCCGCCGCGGCCGCCTTCCCGGTCTTCAAGCAGCGCCGCACCCGGGCCGAGCTCGCCGACCGGGAGCGCCACCTGCACCGCTCGGCGACGGCCTACTGCCGCCGCCGGGAGTTGTCGATCGCCCAGCTCAACGAGGTGCTGGCGCATCGCGGCGGCTGGAACCCGCGCCGGCATCCGGTCGCCCAGGAGGCCGCCCTGCGTGCCGCCGTCCGCGAGCACCGGTTCGCCGACTACCAGGCGGCGACCGGCCGGGAGCGGCAGGCCTGGCAGGATGCCGAGCGGGCAGCCGCCACGGTGCGTAGTCTTCGGGCGGAGGCCCTGCAGGTGCGTGCCCGCGCCGGGCGCGACGTGCACTACGAGGAGCAGTGGACCTCGGTGCGGCCGGCCAAGGCGCGTCTTGCGGTGCACTGAGCCGCTCTGTCCTCTGTGGACCGGCATCGCCGCGGCCCGGGCGTTGCGGCGCGGAACACAGGCAGGCCAGGTACCGTCACAGGGTCGCTGATGACAGACGGCAGGAGGCCGAAGTGTCCTTGACCCCGGCGGGTCGACCGAGCGTCGTGCGCCTGCACCGGGCCGCGCGCATCGAGGACGCCGTGCACGAGGTGATCGAGCGACGGCTGCGGAACCGCGGCTGGGAGCCGGTGATCACCGCGTACACGGGTTACGGCGCACCCGGCTGGGCCCGCGTCATGGCCCGCGTCGTGCTCACCCGGCGCAGCCAGGCCGTCCGGCGGCTGGAGAAGACGCGCGGCTGGCGCAGCTTCACCACGTCGCCGGTGAACAACGCGCCCGTCCAGATCCAGGTCGGCGACCAGATCCACGAGACCCGGACGGACCGCAGCGGGTATGTCGACACCCGGGTCAAGGGTGATCTCGAGCCCGGCTGGGCGAAGGTGCGGCTGACCACCGACGGCGCCGAGCCGGTCGAGGCCCCGATCCGCGTGGTCGACCCGGCCATGAAGTTCGGTGTCGTGTCCGACATCGACGACACGATCATGGTGACCGCGCTGCCACGGCCGCTGCTCGCCGCGTGGAACACGTTTGTCCTCGACGAGCACGCCCGCATGGCCGTTCCCGGCATGGCCGTGCTCTACGAGCGCCTGGTGACCGCCAACCCCGGCGCGCCCGTCTTCTACCTCTCCACCGGCGCGTGGAACGTCGCGCCGACGCTGACCCGCTTTCTCTCCCGGCACCTCTACCCGGCCGGTCCGCTGCTGCTCACCGACTGGGGCCCGACCCCGGACCGCTGGTTCCGCAGCGGTCAGGAGCACAAGCGCAACACCCTGCGGCGGCTCTCGGCGGAGTTCCCCGACATCAAGTGGCTGCTCATCGGTGACGACGGCCAGCACGACCAGGAGATCTACTCCGAGTTTGCGCACACCCACCCGGAGAGTGTCGCCGCGGTCGCCATCCGCCGGCTCTCGCCGACGCAGGCCGTGCTCGCCGGCGCCGTCCCCGGGCCGTCGGGCACCCCGGAGGCGGTCGGCTCCGGGGGCAAGACGTGGTTTGCGGCTCCCGACGGCGCAGGCCTGTATTCCCTGCTCAAGGACACCGATGTCGTCTGAGGGTCAGTCCTCACCGGTGGTGGCGGGCGCCTCGTCCGCCGCCTCCGCGACCCGGGCGTGCAATCGCCCCCGGATCTCGTCCGGCGTGTACGCCCGTCGCTTACGCTCCGAACGCGCCAGCACCGCACCCGTGGCGGCGACTCCTGCCAGCCCGGCCAATCCCGCTACCTTCCACCAACGCATCTGCTGAGGATAGACAAGTGGTTGCCGACATCAGCCTCGACGAGGCCATCGATCTCACGCGTACGGGTGACATCTGGATCTTCCGGGGCCGCTCAGGACCGGATCGTGCCATCCAGACGATGACCAACAGCCCGGTCAACCACGTCGGCATGTCGCTCGTGATCGAGGACATGCCGCCGCTCATGTGGCACGCCGAGCTGGGCAAGTCGCTGCCCGACCTGTGGTCGGGCACGTTCCAGCGCGGCGTCCAGCTCCACGACCTGCGCGACGCGGTCACCGTCTGGGCCAAGCGGTACGGCCAGCGCGGCTGGCTCCGGCAGCTGGAACCGCCCGCCACCGCCGCCATGGAGGACAAGGCGCTCAAGACGGTCGCCCGGCTGGACGGCACACCGTTCCCGTCCAGCGCGCAGCTCGCCTGGCGCTGGGCCCGCGGCCGGGTCCCGCAGATCCGCCTCCCCTGGCAGGAGAAGGCGGAAGCCGACGCCGACCTCGAGACGGCGTACTGCGCCGAGGTCGTCGCCGTGACCTACGAAGACATGGGGCTGCTGCCGCGGGGGAAGCAGCCCAGCTGGTACGACCCGGGCCGTTTCTGGAGCGGCGACACCCTGGAGCTGACCGACGGCTACAGCCTCGGCGCGGAGATCGCAGTCCGCACGACCTAGGGTGATGCCGTGGGCTTGGTCGGACGGGTGCCCGAGGTGGTCGCCCTCGACCGGCTGCGTGCTGCCGCCGCTGCCGGGGAGGGCGGTGCCGCGCTGCTCGTCGGCGAGGCCGGCATGGGCAAGACCACGGTGGTCGAGGAGGCGGTGGCCCGGGCTACGGCGGCCGGCGCCACCGTGGCCACCGGTCGGGCGGTGCCCGACGAGGGCGCACCCGCGTACTGGCCGTGGTTGCGGCTGATCGAGGACCTTCCCGGTCTGCCGCCCGAGCTGCTCACCGCGGCCACGGCGGCGGGGGAGTCCCCGGCGGCGGCACGCTTCCGGGTGGCGCAGCGGACCGTGCGCGCGCTCCGCGAAACCGGCCACCTCGTGCTGGTGCTCGAGGACCTCCACTGGGCCGACGCGGGGTCGCTGGCGTTGCTGCGGCTGCTCAGCCGTGAGCTGCCCGGCTCCCGCCTGCTGGTGATCGCCACGGCCCGGCCGCCGTTCCCGCTCGACGACGTGCCGGGTGCGGAGGTGCTGCGCCTCGAGCCGTGGGAGCCCGCGGCCGTGGGTGCGTACCTCGGTCCCGCCGCGCACGCCTCCTGGACGCCGGTCGTGCACCGCCTCAGCGGCGGAAACCCTCTCTACGTCAGGGAACTGACCCGGCAACTGTCCCGTGAGGACAGACTGCGCCGCCCGGCCGGTGGTGTCGGCGTGCCCACCGAGCTGCGCCGCCTCGTCGGCCGGCGGACGGCCCAGCTCGGCGCCGCCTGCCGTGACCTGCTCGGCGGCGCCGCGGCTCTCGGCGCCGAGATCGACGTCGCCGTGCTGCGGGCGGCCGCCCCGGAGCCGGCCGCCGTCGACGACCTGCTCACGGAAGCCCTGGACGCCGGGGTCCTGACCGACGACCCGTGGCGGCCGGCACTGCTGCGTTTTGCGCACGACCTCGTCCGCCAGGCCCGCTACGACGACCTGGCCCGCGCCGAACGCATCGCCTGGCACCACCGCCTGGCCGATGCCCTCGCCGACGCCGGTGCCGCACCCGCCGAGATCGCCCGGCACCGGGTGCGCTGCGCCGTGGACGCCGAGTCGCGGCAGGCCGCCGTGGCGGCCTGCCGTGCTGCCGCCGCGGCCGCGCTGGACTTCGCCGAGGCGATCCGCTGGCACGACCACACGATCGACCTCGCCGACTCACCCGCCGACCGGCTGGCGCGGGCGCTCGCCTCTTATGCGGACGGCCGCCTCGATCACGCCATCGCCGACTGCACCGCCGTGCAACGCGCGGGTGTCCCCACCCTGGCCGTCGAGGCTGCGCTCGTGGTGCGTGGTGTCGCCGGCGCGCACGGCCCGGCGCTCGAGGTCCTGTGTGAACGCGCCCTGGCCCTCGCCGGACGTCATCCGCGGGTGCTCGCGCAGTACGCGTACCTGCTGGCCGAGCGTGGTGACGTGCGCCGGGCCGGCGAGATCAGCGCCGAGGCCATGACCCTGGCCGAGGAGTCCGGTGACCCCGACGACGTGGCCGCGGCCGTTCACGCCCGGCACCAGATCGTCGACCCGTTCGACCAGCCCGAGGTTGTCCTGGCCCTCGCCGACCGCAGCTGCTCCCTCGACCGCCCGGACGCCGAGCTGTGGGGCCGCACGTGGCGCATCGACATGTTCCTGATGCGCGGCGACACCACGGCCGTCGAACAGGAGACCGCGCGGCTGTCCACGCTCGCGGACCGGCTCGGCTGGCCGCTCGCCCGCTGGCACCTGCTGCGCGCCCGGGCCGCCCGCAGCCTCCTCGCGGGCCGGTTCACCGAGGCCGAACAGCTCGCCCTGGAAGCCCGCGACCTGGCCGTACGCACCCAGGACGGCGCCGGCGCCCAGCTCTTCTACGCGTTCGGCGGCGGGCTGGCCCTGCACACCGGCCGGTCGGAGCAGTACCTGGGCCGGGCCGCGGAATGGCTGACCTCGCTCCTGACGGTCCCGATCGCGGCCGCCCAGCTGGGCCGGACAGCGATGGACGCGGGCGACACCACCACCGTCGAACTGTGCTGGCAGAACCTCCGCCCGATCCTCGCCGGCCTGCCCCCGGACGGCCGCCGCACCTACGTGCTGATCACCTCCGGCGAACTGGCCGCCTGGCTGGGCGACCTCGAATCAGCCCGCAAGTGCTACGACCGCACGGTCCGCTACGAACACATCCACCTGAACAACACCACCAGCTGCTACGGCGCGACCGCCCGCTCCCTCGGCACGATCGCCTCCGCCCTGGGCGACCACGACGCCGCGGTCCGCCACCTCACCACCGCGGTCACGATGGACGCGTCCTCACCACCCTTCGAAGCCCACGCCAAACTCGGCCTCGCCCAAGCCCTTATCTCCCGTGCCGCACCGGGCGACCGCCGCCGAGCGCAAGACCTCGCGACCGAGGCAGCCACCGCTGCCCGCCGCCTCGGTATGCCCCCGGTAGCCACCGCCGCCCAAACCCTCGCCGACAAAACCTCCGGCGCCGGCGCCCTCACCACCCGCGAACGCGAAATCGCCCACCTGGTCGCCGAAGGCCACCCGAACCGCACCATCGCCGCCGACCTGGTCCTCTCCGAACGCACCGTCGAAACCCACGTCCGCAACCTGCTCGCCAAGCTGGGTCTGACCAACCGCACCCAGATCGCCACCTGGATACGTACCACCTCTCAGCGGTAGCACTGAGGCCTTTCCCGCCGCGGCCGACCAGGCTTCCCACCATGACACCCGATGTGACCACCACAGCCCGCCCCGGCACTTACCGCATCGACCCGCGCCGCACGACCGTCCACCTCACGGCCACGCACTTCCTCGGCCTGAAACCGGTCGACGCCACCCTGACGGTCCGCTCCGGCACCCTGATGATCGCCGCCGACCCCGAACACTCCACGGTCTCCGCCGAACTCGACGCCACCAGCTTCACCACCGACGACAAACGCCGCGACAAAGACGTCCTCGGCCACCGCTTCCTCGCCACCGACAGCCACCCGGTGATCAGCTTCCGCAGCACCGCCGTGACCCGCACCCCCGAAGGCTGGCAGCTGACCGGCATCCTCGCCCTGCGCGGCGGCTCCGCCCCGATCAACCTGCACCTCACCGAAGCGGTTCCGGTCGCGGACGGCTACCGCTTCACCGCAACGACCACGATCGACCGCATCGCCGCCGGCGTGACAGCAGGCCGCGGCCTGATCGCCCGCCACGTAAAGGTAAGGATCGAGTGCGTCGCGACAGCGGGCTGATCGCAGCCTCGTAGTTGCGACCATCGCTTCCGCCGAGACGGTTTCCGGCTCAGGGCGAAGTTCAAAGTCATGTCGTGCGTGGTTGCATGGCGCCGGCCGTCGCTCCCGCCGAGACCGGGCGGGGGTGGCCAATCGCCTGGCGGCTCATGAGCAGCCACCCCCACCCTGCCAGCTCCGTGCTTCCCAAAACCCGCGCCAGGCAAGGCATCGCAGCACGATGGCCTTTGAGCAGCTGTCCGCTTTGGACACTGTGGGGCCCGTCGTTTCTCGGATTAAAGGCCTTTCTCTACCTCGCCCACCGGGACTTCTGGGGCTCGGAGGCGAGGGCGAGAGGTGGTCCGGCGGCATGGTTGCTGCAGCTTGCTGTCCAGGTCCGCGGGTGCCCGATCCTGCCGCGCCCGATCCTGTCGCGCCCGATCCTGTCGCGCCCGATCGTGCCGCGCCCGATCCTGTCGCGCCCGATCGTGCCGCGCCCGATCCTGTCGCGCCCGATCGTGTCGCGCCCGATCCTGTCGCGCCCGACCCGGCCAGTGCCAGACCCCGTCGCGCCCGGCCCGGCCGGTGCCCGACCTAGCCGATGCGCGTGACCCCGGGCCGGTTATCCAAACCCGGCCGGTGCCGGATTCGGCTGCGCCCGCCCGGCCGGTCCGTGATTCGCACGGCGCGTGACCCCGTCGCGCCCGATCCGGCCGGTGCCCGATCCATCTGGCGCCCGATCCAGCCGGTTGTGCAACCTGGCCAAGCCCGATTCGGCCAGCTGGCCATCCGATCCGGCCGGTGCCCGATCTGGGCGCATCCGATTTGGGCGTTGCCCGATCTAATCGTTGCTGGATCTGGGCGTTACCCGACCCAGCCGACGCGCGCGACCCAAGGGGGCAATACAACGGGGCCGGTGCCCGATCTCGTCGCGCCACCCCGGCCGTTGCCCGACCTGGTCGTTGCTCGATCCGGCCGCGTTTGATCTGGCCGGACATCTGACCCGGCCCGTGCCGGATCCGGCTGCCCGCCCGGCTGGTGCCCGCCCTGGCCGTTGCGCGATCTGGCCGCTCATCCGACCCGGCTGCGCCCGTTCCGGCTGGTGTGGCGCTACTTGGCCGGGTTCTCGACCCGCCCGGTGCCCGACCCGCCCGGCGCGCGACCCAGCCGCGCCGGGTCCAGTCGGTCATCCAATCCTGCTGTTGGTCGGTCTGGTCGCCGGGCCCGGTTCGGCCGTGGCCGCCCCGGCTGGAGCGACCCGCCTGGTGCTCGATCCGGCCGTCGCCGAACCGGCTGGCTGATCGGGCATCGCTGGGCGGATGAGTGTGGGTCTGTGGAGTGGCTGGGCGGTGGGTGGAGGGGGTTTGGTTACGGTGGGTTGGTGGGGCGGAGTGAGGTGGTTTTTCTTGGTGGGCGGTCCGGGGTGGGGAAGAGCAGCGTGGGCAACGAGATCCACGAGCAGCTGTCCGAGGCCCGGATCCACCATTGCCTGATCGAGGGTGACAACCTCGATCTCGCCTATCCGCCGCCGTGGGAGCACAACCTGGGTGCGCGGAACCTGGGCGCGATGTGGGCCAACTACCGGGAGCTCGGTTATCGGCGGATGGTCTACACCAACACGGTGAGCGTCCGGTTTGTCGACGAGCTGACCGCGGCCATGGGTGACGATCCGCGGGTTGTGGCGGTGCTGCTCACGGCCAGTGACGCCACGGCGAGGGTGCGGCTGGCGCGGCGTGAGATCGGGTCGGCGTTGGAGCGGCATGTCGAGCGTAGCGACGTGGCTGCTCGGGAGCTTGATGAGTTCAGCCCGGGGTGGGTGCATCGGGTTGCCACCGACGGGCGGCCGGTCGCCGACATTGCCGCTGAGGTCATCGGGTTGGCGGGCTGGACGTCACAGTCCTGAGGGGATGACAACGGGCGCCCGTCTGCGGCTGCTGGGAGGCAGTCGCGGACGGGCGCCCGGTTGACGATCTAGCGGGCGGCCCGGCTCCGGGAGGAGAAGGCCGCGGCGCCGCCGCTGGAGGACTGGCTGGTGTGGACGGCCGTGGAGCCCGTGCCGCCGCGACGGCCGCGGGAGGCGCCGCCCTGGGAGCGGGTGCCCTGGGTGTGGCCGCTCTGGGAGCGACCGCCGCCTTGGCCGCCGCGGGTCGGCTGGTCGCCGCCCGTGCGGGGCGCACCGGCACCGCGGGCCGCACCGGAGCCGCGAGCGGCTCCCGTGCCGCGGGCTGCGCCGGCACCGCGGCCACCGCCCGTGCCTGCCGGGCGGGGGCGACGGGTGCGACCGCCGGCGTTGTCGGTCTCCGGCTCGGGGACCGGGGAGACCGGCGCGCTGTAGGTGCGCTCGCCCGGTGCCAGCTGGGCGAGGAGGGCGTCACCCGGGCGGGCCTTGGTGGTGGTCGGCTTGATGCCGGCCTTGCGGGTGAGGTCGCGGACCTCACTCTGCTGGTCGTCGGTCATCAGCGTGATGACCGTGCCCTGCGCGCCGGCCCGGGCCGTACGCCCGGAGCGGTGCAGGTAGGCCTTGTGCTCGACCGGCGGGTCGGCGTGGATCACGATGGCGACGTCGTCGACGTGGATGCCGCGGGCGGCGATGTCCGTGGCGACGAGGGTCTGCGCGGTGCCGTCCGAGAACGCCGCCATGTTGCGGTTGCGGGCGTTCTGGGCGAGGTTGCCGTGGAGTTCGACCGCGGGGACGCCGGCCTGGACCAGCTGGCGGGTCAGGGTCTTCGCCCGGCGCTTGGTGCGGGTGAAGACGACCGTGCGGCCCGGCGCCGCGGTCAGGTCGACCAGGACCGGGAAGCGGTCGTCGTGGCGCACGTGCAGGACGTGGTGGGCCATCTCGATCGGGGCTTCGGCGGCCGAGTCGACGTGGTGGGTGACCGGCTTGTGCATGAAGCGCTTGACCAGGACGTCCACGCCGCCGTCGAGGGTGGCGGAGAAGAGCATGCGCTGGCCGTCGCGGGGTGTGCCGTCCATCAGGCGGCGGACCACCGGGAGGAAGCCGAGGTCGGCCATGTGGTCGGCCTCGTCGAGCACGGTGATCTGGACCGCGTCCAGGCTGGCGTAACCCTGCTGGATGTGGTCGGCGAGCCGGCCGGGGCAGGCGACGAGCACGTCGACGCCGGCCTTGAGACCGCGGATCTGCGGGTTGGCGCCGACACCGCCGAAGACGGTGAGGGTGCGCAGGCCCAGCAGCTCGGCCAGGGGTGCCAGCGTCGCCTCGATCTGGGTGGCGAGCTCGCGGGTCGGCGCCAGGATCAGCGCGCGGGGCCGCATCGGGCGGCGCGGGGCCTTGCTCTCCGCGAGGCGGGCCAGGACGGGCAGCACGAAGGCGTACGTCTTGCCGGAGCCGGTGCGGCCGCGGCCGAGGACGTCACGGCCGGCGAGCGAGTCGGGCAGCGTGGCGGCCTGGATCGGGAAAGGAGAAGTGATGCCGAGGTCGGCAAGGGCCGCGGCGAGCTTGGTGGGCACGCCGAGGTCAATGAACGAGGACATGTAGGTGTTGACTCCGAAGTTTGAAGGGGTCGTCCTGCCCGGCGCAGACCTACACGGGTCGCGGCGCGTGGTGGTCGATCCAAAGGCGGCCCGAGGCAGAACTGGGCGGGCCGCGAGATCAAGTGTACGCGCCGATCGACTGCAACCCCCCTGCACCCGTGTGTGACCTGTCCTGCACCCGCTGACGATCACCGTTTCTCCTCAGTGCCGGTCTCCCCCCGCCGGCCGGTACCCGAGGAGTGACCCCCCATGAACGGTGTTGTTGTCTTCGACCGCCGTCGCGAGGACGTCGTACGCGCGCACATGCCGCTCGTCGGCCACCTGGTGCGGGAGATGCTGGCCCGGGTACCGGCCCATGTGAACCGGGACGATCTGCTGTCCGCCGGGTACGCGGCCCTGGTGGCGGCGGCCCGTGGTTTCGACGACGAGCGTGGTGTGCCGTTCGCGCGGTTCGCCGCTGCTCGCGTACGCGGGGCTCTGCTGGATGAGTTGCGCGGCCTGGACTGGGCGTCGCGGTCTGTGCGGCAGCGGGCCCGGCGCACCGACACGGCCCGGCAGGAACTGACGGCCGAGCTGGGGCGGACGCCGACGATCGCCGAGGTGGCGGGGCATCTGGGGTGTTCGGTGGAGGACATCGAGTCCGCCGACGACGACGTGCAGCGGGCCGTGGTGTTCAGCCTGCAGGGTTTTGCGACGGCCGGCGCCGACGACATGGTGACCGAGCCGAGTGCCGGCCCGGAGGAGATGCTGATCCGCCGGGAGCGCCTCGGTTATCTGAAGCACGCCATCGACGTGCTGCCGGAGCGGCTGCGGGCGGTCATCACCGGGTACTTCTTCGAGGAGCGTCCGATGGCGCAGATCGCAGTGGAGCTCGGGGTGACGGAGTCGCGGGTCTCGCAGTTGCGGGCGGAGGCGCTGGCTCTGCTGAAGGACGGCCTCAACACGCACCTCGACCCGGCGCTGGCCGCCCAGAGCCCGGCCAAGGAGGGGTGTGTCGCCCGTCGCCGGGCGGCGTACTACGACCAGATCGCCACCCGTGGTGGCCTGCGTGACCGCCTCGCGGTGACCGGCCTCGACGGCCTCCCGGTAGCGGCCTGAGGCCGGCCCGAACGAAAACGGCGGCCTGAAGCCGGCCCCGAACGAAAGCGGCGGCCTGAGGCCGGCCCCGAACGGGACCGGCCTCAGCAAGAACGGGGGATCACGCGTTGGCGCAGGTCCCGGCCTTCTTCTGGGCCGCGATGGCCTTGTCGGCGCCCTTGGCGTAGAGGGCCAGGCCCTCCTTGGCGGGCTCGAGGCGCCAGCCCTCGGCCTCGTAGACCATGGTGTACGACTGCGCCGCGACCAGCTGCTTCGCGATCACGACGGCGCGGTCGGCGCCCTCCATGCGGGCGCTGCTGAGCTGGATCGCGAGACCCTTGCGGGAGCAGGCGGTGTTGAGCTTTACGTAGTCTTCCTTGGTGATGGCCTTCTTGCCGGCTGCGGTGTACATGTCCCAGGCGCCGGCGAAGTCACCTCCGCTGAAACGGTCGAACGTGATCTGAGCGGCGGCCTTCGCGCCCTCGATGGTCTTGGCTTCGGGCCCGGCTGCTGCCGCGGCGGCCGCGTTGCCGGCGGGGGCGTCGGCCTCGTCGTCGGTGCAGGCGGAGGTGAAGGTGAGTGCGGCGGCGGCGATGAGCGCCAGCGCGCCGAGGCGTCGGAACGGGTGGCTGTGGTTCATGCACCGCTTAATGTCGATGGGCCGCCCGGCGTAACGGGCAAGGCCTTGCGGTGACGGATTCCTTACACTTGCCCGTCCGGCCGTAACCCGGGCAACAGAGGTCGCCGCCCGACACGAGCGTGGGCTATTCTGGCCGTTTCCAGGAAACGAAAAAAGCGACCACAAATGGTCGCTGACCTCGGAATGCTACCACAACAGGGAGTAGCTTTGTCAAGCTCCGCCGCCGGTACGGAAACATTGCGGAACGACGACATCGAGTCCGAAAAGGCCTACCTCGCGACGCTCTACGACCGCCTCGACCTGCTGCGTGACCAGGCCGACGAGCGGCTGCGGGCGATTCTGCTCGAGGCGGGCGGCACGCCGCAGGGCCGCTCCCAGCGGGAGGCGACCCGGAGTCACTGGGCCGAGCAGCTCGCCCAGATGAATGCGGTCGAGAACGGTCTGGCCTTCGGCCGGCTCGATTTTTCGGCCGACAATCCCCGCTACATCGGCCGGATCGGGCTCTTCGCCGAGGACCGTGATCAGGATCCGCTCCTCGTCGACTGGCGCGCGCCCGCGGCGCGGGCCTTTTATCTGGCCACCGCGGTGTCCCCCGAGGGGGTGACCCGCCGGCGCCATCTGCGGACCCGGGGCCGCGAGCTGACCGGCATCGACGACGAGGTGCTCGACCTGGCCGCCGGCACCGACGGCGGTCGTGAGGATGTGACCGGTGAGGCGGCGCTGCTCTCCGCGCTGACCGCCAACCGCACCGGCCGCATGCGCGACATCGTCGAGACGATCCAGACCGAGCAGGACGAGGTGATCCGGGCCGGCTTGCCGGGGGTCATGGTCGTTCAGGGCGGACCGGGTACGGGCAAGACGGCCGTGGCGCTGCACCGAGCCGCGTACCTGCTCTACACGTATCGCGCGCAGCTCACCAAGCAGGGTGTGCTGATCCTCGGTCCGAACGCGACGTTCCTGCGCTACATCTCCCAGGTGCTGCCCTCACTGGCCGAGACGGGCGTGCTGCTCGCCACCCTGGGGGATATGTTTCCCGGCGTGACGGCCCGGGCCGACGAGGCGCCGGCCGCCGCGGCGCTCAAGGGCCGGACGGACATGCTCGACGTGCTCGCGGCGGCGGTCGCCGACCGGCAGACCGTGCCGGACGACTACGTCGAGGTCGATCACGACGGCTTCCCGCTGCGCATCGACCGTGAGGTGTGCGAGGACGCGCGTGCCGAGGCCCGCAACTCGGGGCGCCCGCACAACCTGGCCCGGTCGATCTTCGTCACGTCGGTGATCCACACGCTGTCGCTGCAGATCGCCGAGCGCATCGGCGCCGACCCGCTCGGCGGTGACAACCTGCTGGAGGAGGCCGATCTGGCCGAGACCCGGCGGGAGCTGCGCGAGGACATCGACGTCCAGGCCGCGCTCTTCGACCTGTGGCCGGTCCTCACCCCGCGGCAGGTGCTGCGTGACCTGCTCAGCGACGCCGACCGGCTGGCCTCGGCGGCGCCGGAGCTGACCGGCGACGAGCGGGCGCTGCTGCTGCGCGGTCACCGCGACCGCTGGACCCCGGCCGACGTGCCGCTGCTGGACGAGCTGGCCGAGCTGCTCGGCGTGGACGACACACTGCGGTCCCGGGCGGTGGCCCGCGAACGCGAGCAGGCCATCGAGTACGCCGAGGGTGTGCTCGAGATCGTCGAGGGCTCGCGCTCGCTGGACTTCGAGGACGAGGAAGAAGAGGTGCTGTCCGCGATCGACGTCGTGGACGCGAGCTCCTTCGTCGAGCGGCACGAGGTGATCGACACGCGGACCGCGGCCGAGCGTGCGGCGGCCGACCGCAACTGGGTCTTCGGGCACGTGATCGTCGACGAGGCGCAGGAGCTGTCGCCGATGGCCTGGCGTCTGCTCATGCGCCGCTGCCCGAGCCGGTCGATGACCGTCGTCGGCGATGTGGCGCAGACCGGTGAGCTGGCCGGCACGACCACCTGGGAGCAGGTGTTCGAGCCCTACGTCGCGCAGCGCTGGCGTCTCGCCGAGCTGACCGTGAACTACCGCACCCCGGCCGAGGTGATGGCGGTGGCCGCGGACGTGCTCGCCGCGGTCGACCCGTCGCTGCAGCCGCCCCGGTCGGTCCGGACCGCCGGCGTCGAGCCGTGGGCGGCCCGCGTGCGGCCCGGCGCGCTCGCCGAGGAGCTGATCACCACGGTACGCAGGGAAGCGTCCGAGGTCGGGGACGGTCGTGTGGGCGTACTGGTGCCGGCCGGGCTGGAGGAGTCGCTCGGCCGTGAGCTGACCGCGGCGATCCCGGAGGCGGCCGTGGGGGAGCAGCCCGACCTGCTCAACCAGATCGTGCTGCTGACCGTGCGGCAGGCGAAGGGTCTGGAGTTCGACAGCGTGATCGTCGTCGAGCCGGACCGGATCGTCGCGGAGAGCCCGCGCGGGCTGAGTGACCTCTACGTCGCGGTCACGCGGGCGACCCGCGGGCTCGGTGTGCTGCACACCGCCGACCTGCCGAAGGTGCTGAACGCCCTGGCCTGACAACGGAAGAGGGCCGGCGCGTGTGCGCCGGCCCTCACCGTTGTCGCCCTGGTCAGGCAGCCGTCCGGACCGGGGTGGCCAGGGGCGTGAAGCCCTGCGCGTTGGTCATGGCCAGACGCGAGTGCAGGTTGGTGTTGCCGGCGATGTTGGCGTAGTAGCTGGCGCGGCGGCGCGCGGTGATGCTCTCCGGGTTCTCCGGTGCCGGCGCCAGCTCCGGGTCGAGGTGCGTGTTGAGGCCGTCCTTGAGCAGCGAGAGCGCCTCGGCGCGCAGCTGGCTGATCCGGCTCTCGGTCACGCCCAGGTCGGCGGCGATGTCGGCCATCGGCCGCTCCTTGAGGAAGTACTCGGTGATGACGACCTGGAGCCGCTCCGGCAGCGCGGCGATGGCGTGGTGCAGGTAACCGATCTGCTCGCGGCGGATCAGCATGTCCTCCGGGCCCGGGGTGCGCTCGGTGACCAGGTCGTCCGCGCTGCTGGTGGTGAAGCCCTGCAGCGACAGCACGGTGGCGCGCTGCACGTCGTTGTCCGTCTGGTGCAGGTCCGTCGTCGTGGTGCCGAGCGCCTGCGCCAGCTCCTCGTTGGTCGGGGTGCGGCCCAGCGTCGTCGTCAGCTGCTGACGCGTCGTGTCCGTGGCGCGGGCCTTGGTGCGCACCGAGCGGGTCGCCCAGTCCAGCGAGCGGAGCTCGTCGAGGATGGCGCCGCGGATGCGGGTCGTCGCGAAGCGGTGGAACGGGATGCCGCGGGTCTGGTCCCAGCCGCGGGCGGCGGTCACCAGGGCGTGCAGGCCGGCGCTGGTGAGGTCGTCGCGGTGGATGTGGTTCGGGATGCGGGAGAGCATGTCACGCACCAGGTGGCCGACGAGCGGCATGTGGGTGCGGATCAGCTCTTCCTGCTCGCGGGCGGACAGGGCCGGCACGGCGGTCGCGGTGTCGGCGGCAAGGTCGGCAGCGGTCGTCATGGTGCTGGTCATGTGAATCCCCCGTGTGTTGTCGGTGGCCCGCGGCTGGTGGGCACCGGCTGACAAGGGAGAACTTTGCGTGACGCTGGGTACACCTTCCGGTCGCAATCAGTTGCGTACCGGTTGCACCGGATCTTTTCCTCAAGTGCTCCGGGCGAGGAGGTCGGCGGTCGCCAGGTCCCACACGAAACGGGCCGGGGCGAAGGCCTCGGCGTACCGGACCCGGGCCTGGGCGCCGAAGTGGCGGGCTGTCCCGGTCGGCAGCTCCGGGTCGATCGGGTGCGGCGCCTCGGCCAGCGCGGCCAGCTTGCGCTCCAGGTAGGGCGAGATGTCGACGAACAGCGCCGGGGCGAAACTCAGGGTCGAGTCGCCGGCGTAGTGCAGGATGCGGCCGCTGTGCCGGGCGGCGGCGAGCGTGGCCACCGCGGCGGCCCGGTGCTCGGCGTTCGCGTCGTCGGGCGCGTGCACGTAGACGACGTCGGCGTCGACCCCGGTGAGCACGTTCTCGATGGCGGCGACCGTCATCGCGTCGGAGGCGACCGGGCCGGTGCCCCAGGGCAGCTCGGAACGGTTGTGGCGGGCACGGCGGTCGCCCGGCCCGCGGGTGTTCGCCCGGCGGTCACCGGAACGGCGTTCGGCGGCCTGCGGACCCCAGACGAGCAGGCAGTCGAGGGCGCGGGCGGCGGCTTCGGCCTGCCGGCTGCGTACCGTGTCGGGCCCGTCGCAGGTCAGGACCAGCATGGTGACGGAGTCGCCGGCGGCCCGGTGGGCCGCCAGGGTGCCGGCGCACCCGAACTCGATGTCGCCGGGGTGGGTGCCCACGGCCAGGACGCTGCGGGTCATGCCGGGTTCCTTTTCCGTACGGCGAAGGCGCCGGCGGCGAAGACGATGCTGACCACGAGTGCGCCCACCTGGCCACCGGAGCCGGCACCCAGCGCGACCAGCATCGTGATCACGGCCAGGACAGCCGCCGTGGCACCGGTGACGAGGGCTATCCGTCCGGTCCACGAGGAGAAGACACGAGCCACAGCGGCCTCCGGGGGGACTGCCGCCGCCGAGGGGGTTCGGCGGCGCTGAGTGTCCATCGGCCGCCGGGTCCCCGGGTTGAGGGTTGTGGCGCGGCTACGGCAGGCTGATCGGTATGGATCTGACCGACAGCGGCACCACCGTCAGTCTGATCACCGCCGTGGTCCTGCTCGCCGGGATCCTCGGCGTGGTGATCCCGGTGCTCCCGGGGCTGCTGTTGTGCTGGCTCGCGGTGCTCTTCTGGGCGCTCCTGGGTGACGCCGGCACCGGCCGCTGGGTGGTGCTCGCGCTGGCCACGGTGGTCGCCGCCGGTGGCACGGTCGTCAAGTACCTGTGGCCGGGCAAGCGCCTGAAGAGCACCGGGGTGCCGACCTCGTCGATGCTCGCGGGCGGGGTGCTCGGAGTTGTCGGCTTCTTCGTGGTGCCGGTGGTGGGCCTGGTGCTCGGCTTCATCCTGGGGCTGTGGCTGGCCGAGCGCGTCCGGCTCGGACCCGGCCAGGCGTGGCCGTCGACCCGGGAGGCCCTCGGTGCCGTGGGCCTGTCACTGCTGGTCGAGTTCGCCGCCGCGCTCGCCGTCGCCGTGATCTGGGTCTTCGGTCTCCTCGCGACCTGACCGGATCTCTCAGCGGGGCAGGACCACCGGGTCGCGCCCGGGCCGGCGGCGGAGGCGGCGCCGGCGTCGCTGGGTGAGCAGGAGCAGCAGCGGGGTGGCGGCCAGGATCACCGCGAGCGCCGCGGCCAGGCCGAGTGACAGCCCACGCCCTCCGGCCGCGCGGGCCGCGGCCGGGGCCGGTGCTGACGGGGCCGGCGCGGGCGGAGCCACACTCGCGTCGGCGGCCGTGCCCTTGACGTCGGCGCCGTCGGGCTCGACCAGCTTGCCGACCGAGGCGTCCTTGGGCAGCGAGAAGCCCCAGTCCAGCAGGGCGGCGCCCTGTTGCCAGCCGCGCAGCGGTGCGGCCTCGGCGCCGAGCACGGTCGCGACCAGGCGCCGGCCGTTGCGCTCGGCCCCGCCGACATAACTGTGCCGGGCCAGCGTGGTGAAGCCCGTCTTGCCGCCGAGCGCGCCCTTGTAGTTGTAGATGAGCTTGTTCTCGTTCTGGATCTGGAACCCGCCCTTCTTCAACTTCTTCTGGGCCGGGATCTGCGTCCTCTCCGTCAGCGCGTACTTGCGGAAGTCCGGTTTCTCGAAACACTGCCGCGCGATCAGCGCCAGGTCGTACGCGCTGGTGAACTGCCCGGGCCCGTCGAGGCCGGACGGCGTCTCGGCGTGCGTCTGGTACGCACCCAGCCGCTTCGCCTCGGCGTTCATCGCGGCGACGGTGGCCGGCTGCCCGCCCTTGCCCCCGCCCAGGCGGGCCAGGGCGTTCGCGGCGTCGTTGCCGGACTGCAGCAGCAGGCCGAGCCAGAGCGTGCGGATGTCGTACTTCCCGCCCTTGAGCAGGCCCACCGCGGAACTGTTGACCTCGATGTCGAGGTCGCCCTCGGTGACGGTCATGGTCTGCTTCGGGTCGAGCTTGTCCATGACGGTGGCGACCAGCAGGAGCTTCTGCACGCTGGCCGGGGTGCCGTAGACGTGCGGGCCGCAGCTGCCGAGCACCTCGCCGGTGTCCAGGTCGGCGACCAGCCAGCTGGTGGCGGTCAGGGCGGGTGGCTTTTTCGAGCCCGGCGGCACGATCAGCCCGTCGGTGTCGAGGGCGTCGCCGCCGACAGCCCGCAGCACGGGGTCGTCCGGCGGCGGGACCGGTCGCGGCGGGCGCCCCTTGGGCGGCTTCACCTTCGGCCGCGGACACGGAATGTCGGCCTTGGCCGCGGCGGCCTTGGTAGTGGAGGCCTTGGCCGCGGCGGCCTTGGCAGTGGCCGCTTTGGCGGTGGCGGCCTGGGCCGGGGTGATCCCGGCGGGCAGCACGGCAGCGGCGGCGAACGTGGTCACGGCGGCGGCGAAGGCCGCCACGACACGTCGGCGGGTCGTGGAAGGGGTGTCGCCACTTTTCACGGCCAGACGGCTCCCGCATCGAGTCGGCGCTGCAGCAACTGCGCCAAGGGCATGGTCTCACCGTCGCCGCCGCCCGCGCCGACGATCAGCCGGGGCGTGCTGGGGGACACCTCGGCACCCGTGAAACGGGCCCGCAGCGACGAGGGCACGGTCAGAACGTAGAAACAGCCGTCGTCGCCGACGGCCACCGAACGGTTCGCCTTCAGGTACCACCCGCGCAGGCGGGTGCGGTAGGTCGCGCCGCCGTCGAACGACCGGGCGCTCAGCGGGCCGGGCGGCAGGCCGCGCTCGGCGGCCGCACGGACGAAGCCGGTGAGCAGCTCGCCCGCCTGAGCGGCCTCGGCGGCCCGGCCGGCCTCGAGGGCGGCGGCGTGGCCCGCGACGGCCTGCCGGCGCTGCTCGTGCCAGGCGGCACGGTCGTCGTCGGCTTCCATGGCGACGACCCTAACGGCATCCGGGCGCTGTCAGCCACCCGGGTTTTGCGGGCCCGCGACTCCTCCGATCTCCGCCGGTGGCGATTCCCCGGAATAGGACGGTTGCAATTAGTGAAGGTCACACCACTGATAATTGCCCGCGTCGCCGATATTCTGTGAAATCCCGCAGAACTGTTGCGCGCGGAGTGCGTCACAGGCGAGACTGAGCGCGGTTCTTCGGATTACGTCAGGAGTCGTTATGGCGCGGCAGGTAATCACCACCCTCATCGACGACCTGGACGGAAAGCCGGCCGACCGGACGGTCGAGTTCAGCCTCGACGGGACGAGCTACACCATCGACCTTTCCGAGGCCAATGCCGGCAAGCTCCGCAAGGCGCTGGATCCGTTCATCACCGCCGGAACGCGTATCGGCCGCAGCGGTTCCGGCCGGGGCCCGGGCCGGCCCGCGAGCGTTACACGCACGGCGGGCAGCCGCGACGAAAATCGCCTGATCCGGGAATGGGCGGCCGAGCAGGGCCACCAGATCTCCGAGCGCGGCCGCATCCCGCAGAGCATCAGCAGCGCCTACCGGGCGGCACACGGCCGCTGACCGGGCCACCGGCCGGACACGATCGGACCACATCGACCGCGGCAATGCCCGCGGTCGATGTGTCTGTGTCCATTGCCGGGCCACCGGATCCGTTGCGGCCGGACCGCGGCCCCCGATCCGCTAAACGCCCGGCAGTCGTCGCCGGACCACAGCTTGCGATCCGGTAAAGGCTCGGGCCGCCGCGGGGAAACACGGCCCGGAAAGCCGTCCGGTGTGTTAAGACCGGGTGCTGCGATGCCTTAACGGCAGGGGTGGGCCGGGAAAGGCCCGGCCGCGGCCGAAAGCTCCGCCGGGTCCCCCGGGTGAGCCGGTCGGTGACGGTCATCTAAGTGTGGCCCGGTAAAGGCCGCCGGTGGCGCGAATGGCTGCGGCGCAACGATCCCGGCCGGTATAGGGCCACCCGGAGACGGAATGGCCCGGCCCCGCAAAGATTCCGGTACAGCGGTCCCGCGGGCTCAGGAAGCGCGGAGTTCCGGCAGCATCGGCGCGATCGTTTCCAGCACCTTCTCGTCGCCGGCGTACCAGCTCGTGGCCCGCGGCCAGTGCGTCATGACGTCGGTGAAGCCGAGCCGTGCCGCGCGGCCCACGGCGTCCGTGAAAGCGTCCGGGCTGCTCAGGGAGAGAACCGGCGACGAGTCCAGGTTGAGATAGCGGTCGAGCTTGCGGCCCGCCTGGGCCTCGGCCTCACCGAAACGCTCGCTGACCTCGGCGACCGAGCGCCACCAGGCCTCCTCGTCGTCGACGGCCTGCGCACCCGTGGTCACCCAGCCGTCGCCGAAACGCGCTGCCAGCCGCAGGGCCCGGGGGCCGTTGGCGGCGACCACGAACGGCGGCCGTGGGCGCTGGACCGGCCCGGGAATGCTGCGGGCGTCGACCGCCCGGTAGAACTCGCCCTCGAAGTCGGCCCGGTCGTTGCGCATGAGCAGGTCGAGCACGGTCAGGAACTCCGTGAAGCGGTCGACCCGCCGGCGCGGGGTCAGCTCCGGCTGCCCCAGCACGGCCGAGTCGAAGCCGGTGCCGCCCGCGCCCACACCCAGCAGCAGCCGGCCCTCGGAGATGTCGTCGAGCGCGGTGATCTCCCGGGTGAAGTGCACCGGGTGGCGGAAGTTCGGCGACGCGACGAACGTGCCGAGACGGATCCGGCGGGTCACCATCGCCGCGGCGGTCAGCGTCGGCACCGCGTCGAACCACGGGCCGTCGACCAGGTCACGCCAGCCGAGGTGGTCGTACGTCCAGGCGTGGTCGAAGCCGTACTCCTCGGCCCGGCGCCAGCGGCGGCCCGCCACGGACCAGCGTTCGTCGGGAAGGATCACGATGCCGATGCGCACGCGAGGACGATAGCTCAAGCCGAACGGAGACCGTCCGCGTCACCGTCCGCCTCGGTGCCGGCCGCGATGTCGAAGGCCTCGAGGGCCAGCACCAGATCGGCGCGGCGGGCCGGGCTCATGCGTTCCAGCACCTCGGCGAGGGCCGCACGGCGGCGTTCGCGCAGCTCGTCGAGGAGACGCCCGGCCGCGGGGGTGAGCAGCAGCCGCACCTCGCGCCGGTCGCGGGGGTCCGGCACCCGGCGCAGCAGACCGGTGGCCTCCAGACGGTCGCAGAGCCGGCTCGCCGACGACGGCACCACGTCGAGGGCCTCGGCCAGGCGGCTCATGTTGGTGTGCTGGGAACGCGAGATGATCGTGAGGACGCGCAGCTGGGCCGGAGGGACCGCCGGTGACTGCGCGAGCCGGGCCGTCTCGAAGACGCCGAGCAGCGACTCGACCGTCGACTCCACCGCCGCGGCGACGTCTGTGACGCGCTCCATGCCGGTCCTCTGTGTGCTGGAACTGGGAATGCTGGAACTGGGGGCGGGCTGGCGTACCAGGTTCATCGGATTCCTCAAGCCTGGACCACGATGGTCATCGCCGCCAGTCGAGGCACACGGTGACGGCGTCGTCCTCCGGTTCGGTGCCGGCGTGATATTCGCGGAGGCCACGCATCACCGTACCGACTGCCTCGGTGGCGGGCTGCAGGCGCGTCCGGCGCAAAGCAGTCAACAGGGCAGATTCACCGTAGGGAGCCCGGCCGCCGGGTGACGCCGCGTGCACGCCGTCGCTCACCACCAGCAGCCGGTCGGCCGGTTCGAGCAGGAAGCGCTGCGTCTCGTACCGCGTCTCGCCGAACATGCCCAGCGGCAGCTGCTGTTCCAGGGTCACCGGCCGGATCTCGCGTTCGCGGGCCAGCACGGCCCGCGGCGAGCCGGCGTCCACGGCCTCGACCCGGCCGCCGACCAGGTCGATCTCGAGCAGCAGGGTGGCGGCGTGCGCGGCTCCGCCGTACCGGGAGTAGAGGGCGTCGGAGGCGAGCTCGGCCTGCTCGACGATGTTGGCACCGGAGCGGCGGGCGTTCCGCATGGCGTTGACCGCCACGGTGGTCAGCACCGCGGCGTCGAGACCGTCGCCGTGACCGTTGAGCACGGTCAGCGTCAGCCGGTCACCGATCAGCGACCAGTCGTAGTGGTCGCCGAACACGGCGTACGCGGGCTGCAGCTGACCGGCGACCAGGAAGCGGTCGTCGCCCAGTGAGCGGCCCGGGAGCATCTCCCATTGCAGCTCGGCCGCCATGGTGAGGCGCTCGCGCCGCGTGACCTGCCTGTACCGGTCGGTGACGACGTCGGCGGCGCGCAGGGCGACGGCGAACTCGTCCGCGATCACGGACAACTCGTCGGTCAGTCCCGTGCCGGACGGCAGAGTGGTCTGCACGACCAGGACGCCGAGGCGTTCGCCCCACGCGGTCAAGGGCAGATAGACCCGGTTGGCGTCGTGGGCGATGTCCACGACGGGCCGCTGGCTGCCGAAGCAGCGCAGCGCGAGGGTGTTGCCGGAGGGCCCGTCGCGGTCCAGCACGGGCCACAGGCTGGAGAGCATGAGGTCACCGAGCAGCACCTCGGTCCGGCCCGCGGCATAGTGCCGGCGCAGATGGTCCGCCACCACCTCGGGAAGCCGATCGGGCGGCGCCGCGCGCAGCAGCGCGCCGACTGGCGTCGGACGGTCGGACAAGGTCGGGTCTCCCTCCGGCATTGGTCGTACGGCAATATTTGCTGTACGGCAAGAATGATAGGGGTGGGCGCGTCTCAGCGCGGTGAGGGGCAGCGAGGTGCCCCGGGGGTGATGACGACTCAGAGTGAGCCGGGGCCTCCGGCCAGTGCGAACGTCTTCTCGAAGTGGATGAGGCTCCCGTTGCGCGGGGTCGACTGCATCCGGACGTTGTCGCTCAGGGCCTTGATCAGGAACAGCCCGCGCCCGTGCTCACCGGTCTCGTCCGGCTCGGCCACCGCGAGGGCGTCGAAGCCCGACCCGTTGTCGGACACGTCGATGGCGCAGCGGTCCGCACCGACGTCGAGGCTGACCTCGATGGCGTCGGCACCGGAAGCGTGCTTGACGACGTTGGCGCAGGCCTCGGTCAGCGCGATCTCCAGGTCCTCGCCGTCCTGGCGGGGCACGTGGAAAACCGCCAGCGCACAGCGGAGCAGGCGGCGTACGGCAGGGACGCTGTCGACCTCGCGGGGCAGATTGAGCTTCAACGAGATGCGCATGAGATCCTGCCCCCCTCCGAAGCTGATGTCGTCCGTGCTGATGCCTTGGTGTTCCCTCTGCGGGCCGGGGCTAACCCCGGGTGTGGTGCGGAACGCGCTGAGGAGTCCCGGAACCGGCCGTCCGAACTTCTTGTTATCGCAGGCCGTTCGGTCCGTCTCCCTATCCGTGGTCGGCAAAAGGCCGGACGCGAGCAATGATCGATGCTCCACGGAGAGGTCACGACACCCATGGCGTTTCAACCGGACACCGCGACGGTCGTCGCCGCCCGCGCCGGCGACCCGGCCGCGGTCGATCGCCTCGTCGCGGGGTACCTGCCGCTCGTCTACACGATCGTCGGCCGGGCCCTGGACGGGCACGCCGACGTCGACGACGTCGTGCAGGACACCATGCTCCGGGTGCTGCGCAACCTAGGTGACCTGCGTGAACCCGAGGCGTTCCGGTCCTGGCTGGTGGCGATCACCGTGCGCCAGGTGCGCGAGCGGTACCGCGTCCGCCGGGCCTCACCCGACGCGCTGCTGCCCGACGACGTCCGCGACCCGGGTGCCGATTTCACCGATCTGGCGATCACCCGCCTCGAGCTGGCCGGCCAGCGCCGCGAGACCGCCGAGGCCACCCGCTGGCTCGACGAGGACAACCGCGAGCTGCTCTCGCTCTGGTGGCTGGAGGCCTCCGGTGAGCTCACCCGCGACGAGATCGTCTCCGCGATCGAGGTGACCCGCCAGCACGCCGCGGTCCGCATCCAGCGCATGAAGGGCCAGCTGGAGACCGCCCGGGTGGTCGTCCGGGCGCTCGCCGCCTCGCCGCCCTGCGCCGATCTGGGCCTGCTCACCGCCGACTGGGACGGGCGGCCCGGCGCGCTCTGGCGCAAGCGCATCGCCCGGCACACCCGCGACTGCCGGCAGTGCTCGCCGGCCTGGTCAGGGCTGGTCGCCGCCGAGAAACTCCTGGTCGGCATGGCCCTCGTCCCGCTGCCGCACTCCCTCGGCGGTGGCGGCCTGGCCGCACTCGGCGGGGCACACACCGCGGCCCACGCGGCGGGTTCGCACGTTGCCCACGCGGTCTCCGGCAAGGCCCTGGCGGCCAAGATCGCGGTCAAGGGCGGCGTCGGTGTCGGCCGCCGCGTGCTGACCGCCATGCTGGCGACGGGCGCCGTGGCCGGTGGTGGCGCCGCTGCGGTGGTCTACACCAACGACGACAAGCCGGCCGCCAACGCGGCCGTCGTGTCGACGGCGGCACCCGCCCCGAAGCTCTCCCTGCCGGCACCGACCCCGAGCGCAACCTCGGTGTCACCGTCCGCGAAGCCGTCACCGACCAAGAAGAAGACCAAGGCGCCCGTCGTACCCGTGCCGCCGACCGAGACCTCGGCCAAGAAGGGCGTCGGCACCTGGCAGTTCGCGGGGATCAAGGGCGCGCTCGACGACGTCGGCGCCGGTTGGTACTACAACTGGGCACCGGACAACGACTCCATGCCGGCCCCGTCGGACGTCGAGTTCGTGCCGATGATCTGGGGCAAGGCGAACGTCACCTCCGCCACCTTCGCCAAGGCGAAGAAGGAGGGCGACGTGCTGCTCGGCTTCAACGAGCCGGACATGGGCGGGCAGGCGAACATGAGCGTCGAGGACGCCCTCGCCGACTGGCCGAAGCTCCAGGACACCGGGATGCGCCTGGGCAGTCCGGCGGTGGCGTACGGCGGTGACACGGACGGCGGCTGGCTCGACCGCTTCATGAAGGGCGCCAAGGCGAAGAACCTGCGCGTCGACTTCATCACCCTGCACTGGTACGGCTCCGACTTCAGCGACGCCGCGGTCGGGCAGTTCCTGGGTTACGTCGACGCGGTGCACAAGAAGTACGACCTGCCGATCTGGGTCACCGAGTACGGCCTGATGAACTTCACCGGCTCGCCGAAGTACCCGACGGGCGCCCAGGAAGCGGCGTTCATCAAGGGCACCACGGCCGGCATGGAGAAGCGCTCGTTCGTCGAGCGGTACGCCTGGTTCGGCCTGCCCGCCGTGGGTGACAGCGTCGACTTCGGGCTCTACAAGGACTCGTCGACTCCGACCGAGGCGGGTAAGGCGTACAAGGCCGCGGGATAGGGTCGGATCATGATTCGGTTCGGCTACAAGGCATCGGCGGAGCAGTTCGCGCCGCGTGAACTCCTCGGGTACGGCATCGAGGCGGAGCGCCAGGGCTTCGACTCGGTGTTCGTCAGCGACCACTTCCAGCCGTGGCGGCACGACGGCGGGCACGCGCCCGCCGCGCTGCCCTGGCTCGGCGCGCTCGCGACGAGCACCGAGCGGGTGCTGATCGGCACCAGCGTGCTCACCCCGACCTTCCGGTACCACCCGGCAGTCGTGGCGCAGGCCTTCGCGACCCTCGGCTGCCTCGCGCCCGGTCGTGTCATCCTCGGCGTCGGCTCGGGGGAGTCGCTCAACGAGGTGCCGCTCGGCCTCCACTGGCCGGACGGCAAGGAGCGTTTCGCCCGCCTCAAGGAGGCGGTGACCCTGATCCGGCAGCTCTGGACCGAGGACCGGGTCACCTTCGACGGCACGTTCTACCGCACCGAGCTCGCCACGATCTACGACAAGCCCGAGCAGCCGGTGCCGATCTACATCGGCGCGTCCGGCCCGGCGGCGACCCGGCTCGCCGGCCGCATCGCCGACGGCTTCATCACCACCAGCGGCAAGGGGAGCGAGCTCTACACGGACACGTTGCTCCCCGCCGTGCGCGAGGGGGCGGAGAAGGCGAACCGCTCGCTGGACGACGTCGACCTGATGATCGAGGTCAAGGTCTCCTTCGACCCCGACCTGGAGAAGGCGCGCAACGACACGCAGTACTGGGGTGCGCTGGCGCTGTCGCCGGACGAGAAGACCGGCGTCGAGGACCCGGTCGAGATGCAGCGGCTGGCCGACGAGCTCCCGGTCGACCGCACCGTGACCCGGTGGATCGTCTCCTCCGACCCGGAGGAGCACGCCGCCAAGGTGACCGAGTACCTCGACATGGGTTTCAAGCACCTGGTCTTCCACGCGCCCGGCCCCGACCAGGACAGGTTCCTGCGCGTTTACGGCGAGGAGATCCTGCCCCGCCTCCGCGATCGCGTTCAGTAGTTCCGGAAGTTCTCCCCCGGGACGGCGCGCAGGTGCGTCGTGCCGTCCCAGCGGTCGTCCCGGCCCTCGCCCTGAATGACGGTGAGGTCGGGACGTCGCCGTCCGCGCCGGCCACCGTCACGGTCGCGCGGGGGCGGCGGCACCGAGTGGCGGGCGGCATGACGGCCCGTGGGCTCGTTCTCGTGAAGCGGCCGGAGCGGCTCGGACAGGCGGCGTTGCGGCGCCGGGCGGCGGCCGATCTTCCAGCGGCGTACGTATTCGGAGTAGGCGGTCCGCACCGCCCGCACCGCGGCCGGCAGCACCCGGCGCGGCCGGTCGCCGTCCAGGCGCGGGTATCCGACCGTGGCCACCTCGACCACCCGGAGTCCCTGCGCGGCCATCCGGATCGTGGCCAGCGTGTCGATCTCCGGGCCCTCGCCCCAGGCCAGGCCGCGTTTCGGGCCGCGGACGTCGGGTGCGGGCAGGTCGAGCGCCGGGACCAGCGCACGCCAGTAGGCGTTGTAGCCGCAGCTGAGGTCGGTGAACCGTGTCCCGAAGAAGAGGTTGACCAGACGGCTCAGCGCCTGGTGCCCGGTGCGCTCGAGGGCTCCGGCGTCACGGTGGTCACCGCCGGGGCGGAAACGGGAACCGTGCGCGACCTCGGCGCCGGAGAGCAGCGCGTCGACGAAGCGGGGGATCTCCTGCGGGTCCGCCGAGCCGTCGGCGTTGAGCGTGACGATGATGTCGCTGGTGCTCGCGGCGAAACCGCAGACGAGCGCGTTGCCCTTGCCGGTACGGGTCTGGCGGATCACGACCACGTCGGGGCGTACCTCGCGGGCGACCGCGACGGTGTCGTCGTGCGACCGGCCGTCGACCACGATCACCTCGTCGACCGGCGGGAGGTTCTCGAGGATGAGGGGCAGGTTGTGCTCCTCGTTGAGCGCGGGGATCACCACGGTCACGGAGGGGGTCGACCACTGGTCGTGGCGCGGCGCGGGAGGCATGGCGGTGGCTCCTCGGCGGGTTACGGGGGTCTGCGGGGTGGGACCGGTCAACAACTTACCAATCGATTACGGTGCGTCAACTCGGCAGATCGGTGACCATGGCGAACCGACCGGCCCATCGGGTATTTGCAGCTCCTGTGCGCCTTAAACGGTTGAGTGTCCATCCTGTGGACCTGAATAAAACTACGGAGAGTTACAAAGCGGCCGTCGATAAAGGGCAATCCGGGCGCGAATGCAGCAGGATAGTGTTCTTCGCGGGGATCACCCCACCGTCCGAGAGGAACCGTCGCAGTGAAACTGGGTCTGCACATCGCCGATTTCACCTGGCCGGAAGGCGCGCCCCGGCTCGGGCCCGTGCTGGCCGACGTGGCCTCGGCCGCCGACGAGGCCGGCTTCGACCGCATCAGCGTCATGGACCACCTCTGGCAGATCTTCGGTACGCCGGAGAACGAGATGCTCGAGGCGTACACGACGCTCGGTTTTCTCGCTGCGCACACCAGCCGGGCCAAGCTGCTGACCTTGGTGACCGGTGTCGTCTACCGTGACCCCGGCCTGCTGGCCAAGGCGGTGACCACCCTGGACGTGCTCTCCGGTGGCCGGGCGATGCTCGGCATCGGCGCCGCCTGGAACGAGGAGGAGTCCCAGGGTCTGGGTCTGCTCTTCCCGCCCACCGCCGAGCGTTTCGAGCGCCTCGAGGAGGCTCTGCAGATCTGCCTGCAGATGTTCCACGGCGACGAGACCGCCTTCCACGGCAAGCACTACCAGCTGGGCCGGCTGCTGAACTCGCCGCTGCCGCTGTCCCGGCCGCACCCGCCGATCCTGATCGGTGGTGGCGGTGAGAAGAAGACGCTGCGCTTCGTCGCGAAGTACGCCGACTCGTGCAACCTCTTCGACAGCCACGAGGTCGCGCACAAGCTCGACGTCCTGCGGGAGCACTGCACCGCCGAGGGCCGCGACTACGACACCATCGAGAAGACCGCGATCCTCAACCTGGACCCGGGCGCCAAGGGTGAGCGGGTCGGCGAGGTGATCGCCGATCTGACCCGGCTGGCCGCTCTCGGCATCACCGTCGGACACGGCATGGTCGCCGGCGTCCACGATCTCGGCAAGATCGAGACGCTGCGGACCGAGGTCATGCCCGCGATCGAGGCGCTGTGACGGTGCGGGCGGTCGTTTTCGACCTCGACGGCGTCATCATCGACACCGAGGAGGTCTGGGAAGAGGTACGCCGCGGTTACGTCCTCGAGCACGGCAAGGCGTTCCTCCCGGACAGCCAGAGCCGGATGATGGGCATGAGCACGCCGGAGTGGTCCACCCACCTGAGCGCCGAGGTGGGCGTGCCCCGCAGTCCCGAGCAGGTCGCCGCGGACGTCCTGGGCCGGATGGCCGAGCGCTACCGCGCGGACCTGCCGCTGATCCCGGGCTCGGTCGACGCGGTCCGGCGCCTGGCCGCGCACTTCCCGGTGGCGCTGGCCAGCTCGTCCGCACGGATCCTCATCGACCAGGTCCTCGAGACGGCCGGACTGACCGGCACGTTCCGGGTGACTCTGTCCACCGAGGAGGTTCCGCGCGGCAAGCCGGCGCCGGACGTCTACGTGGCCGCCTGTGAGCAGCTGGGCTTCGCTCCGGAGGCCTGCGCGGCGGTCGAGGACTCGAGCAACGGCCTGCGCTCGGCCGGTGCCGCCGGGCTCGCGGTCATCGCCGTTCCGCACGGTGTCTACCCGCCCGCCGACGACGCGCTCGCGCTGGCGAGCCTGGTCATCGACGGCCTGGACGAGCTGACGATCGAAGTGGTCGAGAAGCTGCGCTGAGGCGACCGGCGGCGGTGTCGTAATCCGGAAGGTCGATGCCGCCGCTGCGGTCGCCCGCGATCCGGTAGGTCAGCTTCAGGAACCAGCCCTGGTTGTGCAGCCAGTTGCGGATCCGCAGACCACGGGCCGTGCGCGGCGCCAGGAAGTGTCCCGCGCCTGACCCGCCCCGCTGGGCCCGCCGGGCGAAGGGCTTGATGCGGGCCTCGTACCGGGCGAAGGCGACGGTGTGGTCACCGCCCGCGGCGGCCAGCTCACCGGCCAGGGTGTACGCCGCCACGACCGCCGTCCCGTTCCCCATGCCCCCGATCGTCGCGCCGCACGCCGCGTCACCGACCAGCACGATCCGCCCGCGCGACCACGGGTTGATGTCGACCCGGCAGATCTGGTCGAAGTAGAGGTCGCCGGCGTGGTCGAGGGCGTCGAGCAGCTCGGGCACCCGCCAGCCCAGCCCCGCGAAGTGCTCGCGCACGATCTGCTTCTGCGCGTCGCGGTCGTGCCGGTCGTAGGTGAGCTCCGGCGCCGAGAACGCGACGAAGGCCTGGTCGTCGCCGAGTGACGCGAGCCGTCCCGGAACGTTGTAGCCGACGGCTTCACGACCGGGAGCTTCCGGCACCTTCCACCCGGCGACGTAGTACCCGAGGTGCCGCACGAACTGCCGTTCCGGCCCGAAGGTCAGCCGCCGGACGTTCGAGTGCACTCCGTCTGCCCCGACGACCAGGTCGAACGTCCTGCGCAGCCCGCTGGCGAAGGTGACGTCGACACCGTCCGGGGTCTCGTCCAGCGCCGTGATGCTGTCGCCGAAGAGGTATTCCGTGCGGTCACCCGCAGCGGCGCAGAGGATCCGGGACAGGTCGCCGCGCAGGATCTCGATGTCCCCGCCGGCGAAGTCGGCCGGCATCTCCATCACCCGGTTGCCGTTCTCGTCGACAAAACGCATCACCGTGCCCCCGGTCTGCACCGCGCGCAGATCGTCGAGGACACCCATCTTGTCCAGCAGGCCCAGGTGCACCGGACCGCGGAAGTCGACCGCGTTGCCGCCCGTCCGCAGCTCCGGGGCGATCTCGACGATGGTCGGCCGGTAGCCGTGCCGGCCCAGCCAGTAAGCCAGCGCGGGCCCGGCGATGCTCGCACCGGAAATCAGGACGTCCATGGTTTCCCCAAACTGTGTCCGTCGGTATCAGTAATTTCTGTGTACGGTAGAGACAGTTGTCGCACAAGCGCAAGAGGGTGACCGGATGTCGGTGGAATTCCTGTGGGGTGACCGCGCTCGGCCCACCCGCGGCCCGAAGCCGACCATGAGCCTGGAGAGCATCGCCGACGCCGCGATCGTGCTGGCCGACGCCGAGGGTCTGGCCGCGCTCTCGATGCAGCGGGTCGCCGCCGACCTGGGCTTCACGAAGATGTCGCTCTACCGCTATCTGCCGGGCAAGGCCGAGCTGGTCGCGCTGATGGTCGAGCGGGCCATCGGCGAGCCGCCCGAGCTGCCGGCCAGTGGCTGGCGCGAGGGTCTGGTCGCCTGGTCGGAGCTGCTCTTCGCGGCCTACCTGCGGCACCCGTGGACGGTCGAGGCCACCGTGGGCCGCCGCCATCTGGGCCCGAACGAGCTCGGCTGGATGGAGTGCGCGCTGGCCCGGTTCGGTGCGGACTCACAGCTGACCGGGGCGGAGCGGCTCGACGCCATCGCGGTGCTGGCCGGTCACGCCCGGATGCTCGCCCAGCAGTCGGCCGCGCAGCTGGGGGAGGCGGAGATGACGCGCGCGATGGGTGAGGTCATGCAGGTGCACGGCGACCGCTTCCCGCACCTGACCGCCGCGATGCTGCAGACGGCCGCCGAGGGCGGGCAGAACCAGGCTTTCACCTTCGGCCTGCACCGCATCCTCGACGGCCTGGAAACCCTGCTCAGCCGGCGCAGCTGACCTTCGCGTCGGCCCAGTCGGCGTGGTCGAAGTTCTTGCCGTCGCCGCCGTCCGTCGCCCGCAGGGTCAGAATCTGCACGCCGGTGACGTCGGCCGCCAGGGTCGCGGCGGGGTCGGCGCTGCGCCGCACACCACTCGCGGCCAGCGCCCGACCATCGCCCAGGACCTGGAAGTCGGCCGAGCCCGACTGTGTCACCTCGTCGTCGATGCCGACCAGCGCGGAGAAAGCCGTGCAGGCGCCCCCGAGCCAGATCGTCACCTCGCCGGGTGAGTGCATCCCGAGGCCCTTCGCGTACGCGGTCCCGCGCAGCGTCAGGGGCCGGCCGTCGCCGCTGTCGGCCTCGCCGTTGGACTGGTCGCGCTCGACGGGTCCGTAACCGTTGCTCTCGGTCAGGAACGGCAGGTCGCTGACGGCTGCGGTCCCGGCCGGGTTCGCGGGGGGCACGAGCACGCGGACTGCCTGCTCCACGTGCACCGGGCGCTTCCCCGGGGTGTCCGGTGAGCCCGGATCGCCGGTGAAGGTGAACTCGGCGGCCACGGGCAGGTCGGTGAAGCCGGTCGCGAGGTCCGCCGGAGCGGTGAGCCGCCAGCTGCCGCGGAGCGAGTCACCGCCTCGCATGGACGAGTCGCGGACGGTCGCACCCGACACGGTCCAGCCCGCGGGCGGTGCGGGCGCCAGCGTCACACCGGTGATCGGACCGCCGGCCGGCAGGGTGAAGGTGGCCGCCACGGTGACGGTCCCACCTGGACGGACGTCGGCCGAGGCGGGGTCCACGGTGAGCGTGGTGGCGGGCACCCGCCGCACGGGCCGGTCGCACGTCGCCGATCCCGTGTAGGCGCACAGCACGGTCACGAAGCCGCCGTTGGCCCGCTCGGGGACCGAGAGGGTGTCGGTGCGGCGCACGATCCGGCTCTCCCGGACCAGCCCGTCGTCACCGTCGCGCAGGGTCTCCGCGAGGAAACGACCGTTGCCGAGGAAGTCGAGCTCGGTCGAGTACGTCTTGGCGGCGACCGCCGAGATGCCGCCGACGTACCAGCGGTCGTCGTGCCGCCGGGCGAACACCGTCTCCTGCCCCGGTGCTCCCGAGAGGAGCTTGCTCTCGTCCCACACGGTCGGCAACTGGCTCAGCGTGCGCAGTGCCTCGGGATGCGCCTCGTAGGTCTCCGGCCGGTCGGCGAGGTGCTGCCAGCCCGACTCGTAGACCAGCGCCAGGGCGACCTCGTGCGCGTCGGTGGTGTCGCGGTCGGTGACGGCCCAGGTCACCGGGGTGTAGTCCATGCCGCCGACCACGTTGCGGGTGAACGGGAAGATCGTGTTCTGCGCCGCCCGCGTCCGGAACTGCTCGGCGCCGCGGATCGCCTCGAGCGTCATGACGTGCGGCCAGGTGCGCTGCAGCCCGCGCGGGATCGTCGCACCGTGGAAGTTGATCATCAGGTGCTGCGCGGCGGTCGCGGCGAGGATGTCGTCGTACCAGCGGAAGCGGGCCTGGGAGTCGGAGTCCATGAAGTCGACCTTGACGCCGGCGACTCCCCAGGACTTGAGCAGCGGCAGCATCCGGTCGCGTTCCTGCACGGTGTCGAGTGAGGTCCAGTGGAACCAGAGCAGCACGTCGACGCCGCGGGCCCGGGCGTACCGGACGACGCTCGGCACCCACTCGGCGTTCCAGCCCTCGTCGATGAGCACGTAGGGCCAGCCGTTGCGGGCGGCGAAGTCGATGTACTGCCGCTGCCGCGCCGGGTCCGACGGGCTGCTGTGCTCGGACAGCCAGGACCAGGCGACCATGCCGGGACGCACCCACGAGGTGTCGGTGAGCTTCGACGGCGGCGCCAGGTCGTCGGTCAGCATCGACCCGGTCACCGTGGCGAGATCACCGACCGCGGCCGTCCGCCAGGGGGTCGCCAGCCGGCCGGTCGCGGTGATCTGCGCGTCGTCCAGCCTGATCCTGTACGCGCTCTCGCCGGCCACGTGGCTCAGCCGCGCCCCGTCGTAGCGTCCGTCCACGTCGGACTCGCTGAGCAGCACGTAGTCGGCTCCCACCTGCGCCAGCAGCGGGAACCCGTAGTCGCCGGTGGCGGCCGCACCCGCGGTGGTCTGCACCCGCGCGTTCTCGTAGTTGCTGTTGTACGGCAACACCCACGCCGGTGCCGCCACCGGCAGCGTGAACGAGGACGTCTCCCCGGTCACCGTCCCGCCCGACGGCAGCACGTACCGGTACGCGGCACCCTCGGCCGAGACCCGCACGACCACGTCGAGGTGCGCTCCGCGCGTACCGGTGAAGGAGAAGGTGGATTCGGTGAGGGTGACATCCCGTCGGAGCTGTTTGCCGGTGGTCTTCGTGTAGCGCTCGCGGACGGTGCGGTCGGCGCGCGAGACGAAGCTCAGCCCTGCGCTGAGATCGGCGTCCGTGGTGGTGATGCCGATCGGTGCGGGCGCCAGAACGGGGCTGCCGCGCAGGTCGACACCGAAGCTGAGGTGCCCGGTGTCGTCGAGGGCCAGCCGCGCGGTGACGGCCGCCCCCGGACCGGCGACGGACCAGGCTTGCGGGGCCGCGGCCGTGGCAGAACCAGGGATCAGGGCGGCGATGAGCGCCGCACCGAGCACAGTGGAGGACAGTCGCCTGAGGCGCATCGGATCTCCTTCGCGTCGAAGGTGACCATATTTCACGCGCGTTACCGAACTCCAGAAAAAATTGATGAACACCGATCCCGGCGCGTCCGGGAAGGACGCGCCGGGAGGGTGGCGTTACTGCGGGAGCTGCAGGCGCGGCTGGGCCTTGCGCTCGGCCGGTGCGATCGGGGCGGTGGTGACCACCGTGCCCGCCGGCGCCGGCTGCAGGGTCGCCTTGCCGCTGATCGGCAGTGTGAGGCGACTGGTCGCCAGATCCACCTTGACGGTCGCGCCGGTGTTCGCCGCCTCGGTGAACTCCGGGTCGCTCTGGGTCAGGACGAGACCCAGCGTGTGCCCGGCGGCCACGGTCGTGTCGGAGGCGCTGATCGGCACGGTCACCGTGTACCACCGGCCGGGCTGCAGCGGCGTGGTGAAGCGCAGCGACCGGTGGTGCGCCGCGTCGAGCCAGCCCCGGGTCAGCACCTCGTGGTCGGCGGTCGCGGTGCGCTCGGCCACGTCGAGGTAACAGGCGTCGTCGGCGGGTGTCGAGGCACCCCAGCAGGACTCCGTCGCCAGCGTCCGGACACCCTCACCGCGGCCGTAGTCGACGCGGGTCGCCGTGCCGTAGTCGACGAGCCGGGCCGTGAGCTGGGTCGTCGGCCGGTCGACCTGCACACGCAGGCGCACCGACGGCGTACCGGAGAGGCGCAGCGGGCTGGTCAGCGGGCCGTAGAGCAGGGCGATCCGGCCCGGCACCTCGGTCGAGGGTGACGCCACCGCGGCGTCCTCGGAGAGCGACTCGTCGGTGTACGAGACGACGGACGAGCCCAGACGCGCCGACACCGGCCGCGTGCCCGGCAGCGGCCAGTCGCGGGCCGAGGTGAACGTGCCGGGTGCGGTCTCGACGGTGGCCCGGGGCGCCCGCATCACGCCGTTGGGCAGGCCCTGCAACCAGAAGTCGAACCACTGGTGGAGCGTGTCGACCCACTCGGCCCGCCGCAGGTCGAACGGGTCCACGTGCCCGGTCTTGTGCAGCCAGATCTTGCGGGGCACGTGGTGCGCGGCCAGGTCCTGCCACCACTCCGCGAACTGCGGCGTGGTCACGTTCAGGTCGTTGACGCCGTGCACGACGAAGACGCTCGCGTGCACCTGGCCGGCCGACGGGCGGTAGTCGCGGGCCCGCCAGAAGGCGTTGTAGTCACCGGTCTCGTCGGCGCTGTCGTTCGCCAGCGAGGCCGTCACCGCCGCGCACTCCGCGATCCGGTCGCTGACCACGCCCTGCAGATAACCGGGGTAGCCCGACGAGCGCAGCGAGCCGTTGTAGCGCATGTAGTCGTACCAGCTGGAGATGGCCGCGATCGGGACGGTGGTCTCCAGGCCGCGCACCCCCGTCGCTGCCACGCCGTTGGCGATCGAGCCGTCCCAGGACTTGCCGATCATGCCGACCTTGCCGGTGCTCCACGCCCGCGCGGAAACCGGCGTCCCGTCGGCGGTGAAGCCCGGCGCCCGGCCGTTCAGCCAGTCGATCGCGGCCTTTGCCCCGGCCACCTCGGCCGGTCCGCCCACGTCCTCACAGCCGGTCGAGCGGTTGGTCCCGCTCAGATCCACACCGGCGAACGCGTACCCGCGGGGGACGAAGTAGTTGTCGTAGAAGAGCGGCTCCTTGCTGATCACGCCGTTCTCGTCGTACTCCTTGAGCTCGCCCTCGTTGCCGCGGCCGCAACAGGCGTAGTAGGGCGAGGCGTCCATGATCACGGGCACCTTGACCCCGGGTGCCGTCCGCGGGCGGACCAGGTCGACCGCCACCCGGTCGGGCACGCCGTCCTCGTCCGCGTCGGTCGGCGTCTGCACCCAGACGCTCTCCCGGATCGCGTCCGCGTAGTCGTAGACCGGCACCGTCTCGCCGCCACGGACGAAGGGTGGTGCGGCGGACGCGGGTGGGGGAGCGGTCAGGAAGCCGCCGAGAACAACAAGTGCCACGAGCAGAGCACGGGGTACGGCAACGGGCATGGTGGTCCTTCCGCCGTCAACGGGACATCCACCCCATTCGATCGCATCCGGGCGTACCAGAGAAGGCGATCTTCCGGTTTATCTGTCTGACACATACAAGGTGTGAATGATCTTCACGACGGGTATCCGCGTCTCCGACCGCACAGGAGGTGCCCGTGGAGACGCTTGCAGCTGAAGGGCTACGGCTGGATCTCGACGTATTCGACTACCTGATCCTCGCGATCTACTTCGCGACCGTGCTGGGCATCGGCTTCGCGGCGCGAAGAGCGATCAAGTCCAGCGCCGACTTCTTCCTCTCCGGCAGATCGATGCCGGCCTGGGTCACCGGCCTGGCCTTCGTCTCCGCCAACCTCGGCGCGCTCGAGATCATCGGCATGGCCGCCAACGGCGCCCAGTACGGCCTGATGACGCTGCACTACTACTGGATCGGCGCCGTGCCGGCCATGGTCTTCCTCGGCATCGTGATGATGCCCTTCTACTACGGCTCGAAGGTCCGCAGCGTCCCGGAATTCCTGCGGCTGCGCTTCAACCGCCCGACGCACCTCTTCAACGCGCTCAGCTTCGCCGTCGCCCAGGTGCTCATCGCCGGTGTCAACCTGTACGCCCTGGCACTCGTCCTGGACGCGCTGCTCGGCTGGCCGCTCTGGTTGTCGATCGTCATCGGCGCCGCGATCGTGCTGATCTACATCAGCATCGGCGGCCTGTCCTCGGCCATCTACAACGAGGTGCTGCAGTTCTTCGTCATCCTCGCCGGTCTGATCCCGATCACGATCGTCGGCCTCGTCAAGGTGGGCGGCATCGACGGGCTTTTCGACGCGGTCCGCGACAGCAAGCTCGGCGACGCGGCCCTGCACACCTGGCAGGGCACGGCCAGCTCCGACAACCCGCTGGGCGCCAACTGGATCGGCATCGTCTTCGGCCTCGGTTTTGTGCTGTCGTTCGGGTACTGGACGACCAACTTCGCCGAGGTGCAGCGGGCGCTCTCGGCCAAGGACATGAGCGCGGCCCGGCGGACCCCGATCATCGGCGCCTTCCCCAAGCTGCTCATCCCGGTCGTCACGGTCATCCCCGGCCTGATCGCGATCATCACGGTCAAGGGGCTGGGCGCCGACGAGGGCGACCTCGTCTACAACAACGCCATCCCGTTGCTGATGCGCGACCTGCTGCCCAACGGTGTGCTCGGTGTCGCGGTGACCGGTCTGATCGCCTCGTTCATGGCCGGTATGGCCGCCAACGTCAGCGGCTTCAACACCGTCTTCACCTACGACATCTGGCAGACCTACGTCCGCAAGGAACGGTCGGACGAGTACTACCTGCGGGTCGGCCGGTACGCCACCATCGGCGGCATCGTCGTCGGGATCGGCACCGCGTTCATCGCGGCCGGCTTCAGCAACATCATGAACTACATCCAGACACTCTTCTCGCTCTTCAACGCCCCGCTGTTCGCCACGTTCATCGTGGGCATGTTCTGGAAGCGGATGACCGCCTGGGCCGGCTTCTGGTCGCTGCTGCTCGGCACCGCCTCGTCGCTCACGCTCTACCTGCTCTACCTGGCCGACGTGGTGAAGTTCAACTCCGACCTGGAGGAGAGCTTCTGGGGCGCGGGCCTGGCCTTCGTCACCGCGGTGCTGGTCGCCGTGGTCGTGACGCTGGTGACCGAGTCCAAGCCCGAGAACGAGCTGCGCGGCCTCGTCTACGGCCTGGCCGGCACCACCACCGACGGCACCACGATCCTGGCCGCCGACAAGGTCTGGTGGCGCAACCCGGCGCTGCTCGGCGGCATCGCCGTGGTGCTCGCCTTCGTGCTCTACATCCCCGTCTGGTGACCTGCGCTCAAGAGAGGAGTTGTCATGGTTGAGGAGCCATTGGCCGAGGACCAGAAGAAGGTGTCCGCGGCGGCCCGCCTGTTCGACGTCCGCCGGGTCATCGGAGGCCTGTTCGTGGTCTACGGCGTGATCGTCACGCTGCTCGGCATCTTCGACAACAGCGCCGAGATCGACAAGGCGCAGGGGGTCCGGATCAACCTGTGGATGGGCCTCGCGATGCTCGCGCTGGGCGCGTTCTTCCTGGTCTGGCTCTGGTTGCGGCCCACCGAGATCCGGCCCGCGGCGGAGGAGAAGGAGTCCGACGGTACCCCGGAGGGCTCACCCGGGACCTGAATGGCAACCGGGGCAGGCCGTTTGATGGAGAAGCCGGTGCTGCTCGGGTGCAAGCGGGTTGCACAGGGTCCCGGAACCTTCCTGCCGGGACCCTGTGCTTCCGATACTCAAGGCATGGAACCCCTCGCCTCAGTAAGCCTCGCCAGCGGCGCCGCACAAAGGCCCGCCGGGTGGCAGATGCAGATTCGCGTCGACTACGCGGTCAACAAGGTCATGCAGACGCATCGCGGCCAGTCCGAGGATGCGGTTGCCCAGGCCATCCAGGATCAGCTTCGCAGTGTCGGCGTGGTGCCGAACGGCAGGCAGATCGCCCAGTACGCAGCGGTCATCAGTGCCTTGCCGCTGCTACCGCCCAACAACCGTACCCAGTGACCGCGTTTCCCCGGCTCAGCGGCGAGCGGGGAAGCGCAAGATCTTGTCGTCGCCATCCTGTACGTCGCCACGGCCGTCCGTGTTCGACGTGGTGAGCCACAGAGCGCCGTCCGGCGCGACGGCTACGGTTCGTAGCCGCCCGTACCGCTCGGACAACTCGGCCTTCGGCTCACCGCCGTCGAGCGGTACCGTCCACAGCCGCTGTCCCCGCAGCGCGGCGACGTACAGGGTGTCGCCGGCGATGGCCGCCCCGGACGGGGACGCCTCGTCGGTGGTCCAGGTGACGATCGGCTCCACGTACTTGCTGTTCTTACCCTTGCCCTTGCCCTCGACCTCGGGCCAGCCGTAGTTCCTGCCCGGCTCGATCTTGTTGACCTCGTCGAACCGGTTCTGGCCGAACTCGATGCCGTACATCGTTCCGTCCTCCGCCCAGGCGAGTCCCTGCACGTTGCGGTGACCCAGGCTGTAGACCGGCGAGCCCGCCTCCGGATTGCCCGGCGCGGGCTTGCCGTCCGGCGTGAGCCGCAGGATCTTGCCGTTGGTGTCGTCGGCATCCTGCGACGCGGTGCCGTCACCCGCGTCCCCGGTCCCCACGTAGAGCATCTTGTCCGGGCCGAAGGCGATCCGGCCGCCGTTGTGGATGCCGGCCTTGCCGATCCCGTCGAAGATCACTTCCGGGCGCCCGCCACCGAGCTTGAAGCGCACGATCCGGTTGTCGTCCTCCGCCGTGTAGTAGGCGTAGACCCATTCGGTCCTGGCGTAGTCCGCTGCCACCGCGAGCCCGAGCAGCCCGCCCTCGCCCGCCGCGGACACACCCGGCACCTCGAAGACCTTCTTCTTGCGGCCGTCCTTCACCTGGAGCACCTCGCCGCTGTCCCGCTCGGCCACCAGCGCGCTGCCGTCGGGCAGGAAGGCGAGCCCCCAGGGCGCCTCCAGCCCGGTGGCGACCGTCTCGGGCGCACCCAGATCCGGCGTCCCGCCGGTCGCCGACGGGGCTGCCGAGACCGATGGGGCCGGCGCGGCCGAGGTGGTCACCGGTGCGGCGGGAGCGGCCGCCTCGTCACTGGAACACGCGGCCAGAAATGCGGCGCTCGCAGCGATGATGGCTGTTCCCCAGCGAGTTTTTGTCCTGGTGGCGGTTGACATGAGTCCCACCGTGCCTCGCAGTCCTGGGAGAAACCTGAACAGGTACGGACCGTTATCAGATCTTCACCGATCCAGTCATTTGCATGCTTGACAGCCTCTCGGGCCCGCGGGAAGGGTCCACACACGACCTTGAATTCCCTGGAGGCTCACACCATGACCTCAGCCCGCTGGGCTACCGCCTGCGCTTTATCTCTCGTGACGGCGGCCGCAACGGTCCTGTCCGGGATCGCGCCGGCCGCCGCCGCACCACCCGAGGACACCCTCGCGGTGTACGTCGGCACCCTCGACTCACCTCAGCTCGAACGCCTGCGTGCGGTCGGCATCGACCATGACGAAAGTGCGGTGACCGCTGCCGCCGGTGGCAAGGTCGCCGTCGAGACCATCCTCGGCAAGCACCAGGCCGACCGGCTGATCGCCGCCGGTGTGCCGCTGACCGAGAAGCGCACCTCGTCGGCCATGCGCAAGCAGGCCGCCGCCGCGCCGACCGTCTTCCGGCAGTACAACACCCCGGGCGGCATCCGTGACGAGCTCGCCGCCACGGCCGCCCGCAACCCGCGCCTGGCCAAGCTCATCACGATCGGCAAGACGCGCAAGGGCGTACCGATCCAGGGTGTGAAGGTCACGCGCGACGCGCGGATCGTGCCCGACGGCCGGCGCCCCGCCGCGATCTACCTCGGCGGCCAGCACGCCCGCGAGTGGATCACCCCGGAGATGAACCGCCGCCTGCTGCACTACGTGCTCGACAACTACGGCAAGGACGCGGCGCTGACCCGGCTGGTCGACACCACCGAGCTGTACTTCCTGCCGGTGGTCAACCCGGACGGCTACGACTTCACCTTCACCGAGGGCAACCGCCTGTGGCGCAAGAACCTGCGTGACAACAACGGCGACGGCCAGATCACCCCGGGCGACGGCGTCGACCTCAACCGCAACTTCGCGGAGAAGTGGGGTTACGACAACGAGGGTTCGTCGCCCGACCCGGCCAGCGAGACCTACCGGGGCCCGTCCCCGGGCTCCGAGCCGGAGACCAAGGCGCTCGACGGGTTCTTCAAGAAGGTCCAGGCCGAGTTCCTGGTCAACTACCACTCGGCCGCCGAGCTGCTGCTCTACGGCATCGGCTGGCAGGTCAGCACGCCGAGCCCGGACGACCAGATCGCCATCGCCATGGCCGGCGACGACGCCCACCCGGCGATCGCGGGTTACGACCCGGACATCTCCGCCGAGCTCTACACCACCAACGGCGACACGGACTTCCACGCCCAGGTGCGGACCGGCGCGATCGGCTTCACCCCCGAGATGAGCACCTGCGAGACCATCTCGAACCTGTACCCGGACGACCAGTGGAACGCCGCCGACTGCCAGAGCGGCTTCAACTTCCCGGACGACGAGAAGCTGATCCAGGACGAGTTCGTCAAGAACCTGCCGTTCGCGTTGTCGGTGGCCAAGTCGGCGCAGACCCCGGACAACCCCGTCTCGGTCGTCGGCCGCAGCACCGCGGACCTCACCGTCGACGCGTTCGACACCTCGTACGGCTCGCGTCAGCAGGTGGCCGTCAGCGCACGCCGCAGCCTGCGCGACGTCACCCTGCACTACAAGGTCAACGGTGGCCGTGAGCGCACCGAGGGCACCCGTGAGTGGAAGGGCGGCGAGCGTTACGGCGACGGCATCGACAAGTACTTCGCCGAACGCCGGGGTGTCGTGCCCAAGGCGCGCGCCAAGGACAAGGTGCAGGTCTGGTTCACCGCCCGCAAGGGCCGCCAGACCGTGAAGTCGGCACCCTTCACCTACACGGTCGCCGACAAGATCGGTGGTGACGTGCTGGTGCTCGCCGCCGAGGACGTCACCGGTGTCTCCCCGGCGAACACCGACGGCGCGACCAGCGCCCGGTACGCCGACGAGCACGTGGCGGCGCTCAAGGCCGCCGGCAAGCGCGCCGACGTCTACGACATGGACCTCAACGGCCGCAAGGCACCGCACCCGCTGGGTGTGCTCTCGCACTACAAGGCCGTCGTCTGGGAGACCGGCGACGACATCATCCCGCGCGCGTCCGGTCAGCCGGGCGGCACGGTGGCCCGGTCGGCGCTCGAGACCGAGCTGTCCGTCCGTGACTACCTGAACGAGGGCGGCAAGCTGCTGCTCAGCGGCAAGTACGCCGGCTTCGCCCAGGGCGCCAACGGTGCCTACGTCTACAAGCCGGAGGGGCCGGGGGAGTGCACCGACGCCGCCGACCCGACCTGTCTGCCGATCGCGAACGACTTCCAGCAGTACTGGCTGGGGGCGTACTCGTACGTCGACGACGGCGGCACCAACGCGGACGGTGTCCCGAACCCGGTGGTCGGCACCTCGGGCGCCTTCACGGGGTACAAGGGCACGCCGGCCGGTGACCACACCGCGGCGTTCCTGTCCACGTCGAGCTTCCTGCCGAAGGCGGAGTTCCCGCAGTTCAGCAGCGAGGCACCCCTCGACTGGCAGACCTCCGGCGCCTCGCCGTACGACCCGTACGACGGTGACTGGTACCTGTGGAGCGGTCAGGCCGACGTCTCCTACAAGCGGCTCACCAAGACGGTCGACCTGAGCGCCGCGACGGCCGCACGCCTGAAGTTCCAGACGTCGTTCGACACCGAGGCCGGCTGGGACTTCATGTTCGTCGAGGCCCACGAGGTCGGCACCGACAACTGGACGACACTGCCCGACGCGGGTGGGCTGACCACGACCGAGACCGGTGACAGCTGCCAGTCCGGCATCGAGACCATCCACCCGTTCCTCACCCACTACCAGGGCGCGGAGTGCAGCCCGACCGGCACCACCGGCACCTGGAACGCCGCGACCGGCTCGAGCAACGGCTGGAAGCAGTTCGACGCCGACCTGTCCGCGTACGCGGGCAAGCAGGTCGAGCTCTCGATCTCGTACATGTCCGACTGGGGCACCCAGGGCCTGGGCGTCTTCCTGGACGACGTGCGCGTGGAGATCGGCGGCGCCGTGGCGCAGCAGACCTCGTTCGAGACGGACCTCGGCGGCTGGACCGTCGCCGGCCCGCCGCCGGGCTCGGGTGTGAACAGCTCGGACTGGTCGCGGAGTCAGCTCGCGTTCGACTCCGGCGCGGGTACGACCACCGCGGACAGCGTCTACCTGGGCTTCGGCCTCGAGGGCCTGACCGTGGCGGAACGCAACGACCTGGTCCGCCGGGCCCTGCGTCACCTGAAGGTGTAACCCCTTTCGGCTGGATTTCCGCTCAACCGCAGACCGCGCCGCGCGCTTGCTCTAGACAGGAGGCGCGCGGCGCGCCTGCCGTGCAGGGCGGAGAGACAACCGGTGCGAGCAACGACACGGCCGATCCTGGCCGCGTTCCTTACTGTCCTGGCAGCGGTGGCCTCGGTCGCGGCCCCCGCCCGCGCGGCGCGGGGAGCGGCACCCGTCTGGAAACCCTGCGCCGAGGATGCGACCGTGCAGTGCGCCTCGCTGAAGGTCCCGGTCGACTGGGCTGCCCCGTACGGTCCGTCGATCCAGGTGGCGGTGGCCCGCCGGCCGGCCGCCGATCCGAAGAACCGCATCGGCACACTGCTGGTCAACCCGGGTGGTCCCGGCGGCTCGGGGGTCGACTTCACCCTCGACAGCACCTCGTACTTCAGCCCTGAGCTGCGCAAACGTTTCGACATCGTCGGCTTCGACCCGCGCGGTGTCTCCCGCAGCAACCCGATCGTCTGCACGACCACGCTGCTGACGGCGGCGCCGCCGATCACGATCGACACCGCCGCGCAGTACACGACGGCGGTCGCGTACAACCGGCGGCTGGCGGACGACTGCGCCGAGCAGACCGGCCCGCTCTTCGGGCACGTCGACACGCTCAGCATCGTGCGGGACACCGAGGCGCTGCGGGCCGCGCTCGGCGAGGACAAGATCAGCTTCTACGGCGCGTCGTACGGGACCCTGCTGGGTGAGCAGTACGCCGCCCGCTACCCGCAGCGGATCCGCGCGCTGGTCCTGGACAGCGTGATGGACCACAGCCGCGACATCGACGGTTTCCTCAGCGCCGAGGCCCTCGCCGTCCAGGGCTCGTTCGACCAGTTCGTCCGGTGGTGCGACCGCAGCACCGAATGCGCGGTCCACGGCCGCGACGTGCGCAAACTCTGGGACGGCCTGCTCGCCTCGGCCCGCCGCGGCACGCTGAAGGACCCGTACTCGCCGACGTACAAACTCAGCGTCTACGAGCTGACCAACGTCGCGTTCGGCTCCTTCTACGACCCGCAGTGGCACTCGCTGGGAATCTTCATCAAGGAAGCGGTCGCCGGGGTCGCCGGCAAACGCGCCCGTGCCGTCGTCGACGTCAGCGAGCACATCTTCCCGGCCGCGTTCTGCGACGACTGGGTGGTGCCCGTCACCGGGTACGCGGATCTGCGCTCCCGGATGGCGCGGGCCGCTGGCCGCGCCCCGCAGATGGGCTTCTCGCCGCTCGCGCTCTCCTCGGTCAACGGCTGCCTGGGCTGGACCCGCGGCACGAGCAACCCGCAGGTGCGGCTCCCGACCGCGCGGACCGGCCCGGTCCTGCTGGTCAACGCCCGGTACGACCCAGCCACGCCGCACGTCTGGGCCCGTAACGTCGCCGCCCAGCTCGGGCCGAAGGCCTCGCTGCTGACCTACGAGGGCTGGGGCCACACGGTCTACGGGCGCAGCGACTGCATCAACGCGGTCGTCGACCGGTACCTGCTGACGCTCAAGCCGGCCGCGACCGGGGCGAGCTGCCCGGCGATCGAGCCCAAGGCGGCGGGCGTAGGCTAGGGGTATCGTTAGCCTGGCTAAGTACCCAGGAGGAGGCGTCGTGCCCGATTCCCCCGCACCGGCTCGACTGCTCGCACCGGCTCGACGGTGAGCCGCCGCGCGCCCAGGGCCACCATCGATCCCGACGTTCGCAAGACCTGGCTGCGCCGTGCGCTGCCGATCGTCAAGGCCCACCGCGGCCTGCTGATCACCTCGCTGGTGCTGAGCTTCGCCGGCCTGGTCGTGCAGGTGCAGATCCCCAACCTGGTCCGCATCGGCATCGACAAGGCCATCGTCGACCGCGCCGCCGACCTGCCCGTCTACGTCTGGTGGATCGTCGGCCTCGCCCTGCTCCAAGGCGTGATCAACTTCCTGGCCCGGCTCTACCTGCTGCGCACCGCGTACGAACTCGAGTACGACCTGCGCAACATCGTGTACGCCCACCTGGCCCGGATGCCGTTCGGCTTCTTCGACCGCGTCCAGTCCGGCGAGCTGATGTCCCGGTCCAGCTCCGACATCCGCGCCGTCCAGATGTACCTGTCGTTCGGCCCGTCGATCCTGGTCCAGTGCCTGATCGCGGTGGTCGCGTTCGGGCTGATGCTCTCGATCAACGTGCCGCTGGCGATCGTGGCGATGGCGACGATGCCGGTCATCGGGTTCCTCGGTGTCGGCATGCGCAAGGCCATCTTCCCGGTGTCGTGGCTGATCCAGGCCCGGCTGGCCCGCCTCGCCACCGTCGTCGACGAGAACATCCAGGGTGTCCGCATCGTCAAGGCGTTCGCGGCCGAGGGGCGGCAGCTGCGCATGCTCGCCGAGGCCGCCGACAGCATCCGGTGGGCGTACCTCCAGGACGCCCGGATCCGCAGCCGCTGGAACCCGGTGCTCGACAACCTGCCCCGCCTCGGGCTGGCGCTGGTGCTGCTGGTCGGCGGTCTGATGGTCATCGACGGCAGCACCACGGTCGGCACGATCGTCGCCTTCAACTCCTACGTGCTGATGCTCCAGCCGCCGTTCCGGATGCTCGGCATGATGATCATGATGGGTCAGCGGGCTTCGGCGTCGGCCCGGCGCATCTACGAGATCCTCGACACGCCCAGCGACGTCGTCGACCCGGCCGCCCCGGTCGACGCCGTGCTGCGGGGCGACGTCCGGTTCGAGGGCGTGCGGTTCGCGTACCCGAACGGCACCCCGGCCCTCGACGGCCTGGACCTGCACGTCAGGCCGGGCGAGACGGTCGCCGTGGTCGGCGCGACCGGCTCCGGCAAGTCGACCCTCGGGCGGCTGCTCGCCCGCTACTACGACGTGACCGGCGGGCGGGTGGTCATCGACGGGCACGACGTCCGCACGTTGCGGCTGGCCGGGCTCCGGGACCAGGTCGGCATCGTCCCCGACGAGCCGTTCCTCTTCTCCCTCTCCCTGCACGACAACATCGCGTACGGGCGCCCGGACGCGAGCCGCGACGACGTGATCGCCGCCGCGACCGCCGCGGGCGCCGACGACTTCGTCCGGGACCTGCCCGAGGGTTACGACACGGTGGTCGGCGAGCGCGGCTACACCCTCTCGGGCGGCCAGCGGCAGCGGATCGCCATCGCCCGGGCCCTGCTGGTCAACCCGCCGGTGCTGGTCCTCGACGACGCGACCAGCGCCATCGACGTAACGGTCGAGCAGCGCATCCACCGGTCGTTACGCGAGCAGCTGCGCGGCCGGACCACCCTGATCGTCGCGCACCGCCTCTCGACGATCGGCCTGGCCGACCGGGTCGTCCTGGTCGAGGGCGGCCGCATCGTCGCCGACGGCACCCACGAGTCCCTGCTCGCCACCGAACCGCGGTATGCCCGCGTCCTCGCCTCCTCGGAGGTGACGGCATGAGCATGTTCGGCGGCGGCTTCGGCGGTTTCAACCCGGGCGGGCGCCCGTCCATGGGTGCCGCCGGCCGCAAGGGCAACGGCCTGCCGTTCGCCGGCATCCCGCCGGACCTGGCCGAAGGTGTCGCCAAGCTCGAAGCCCGCGAACCCGGCCACGGCGACCCGCAGGCACCCTTCGACCCGGTCGCCGACACCGGGCGCAAGGTCACGCTGCTCCGCCTGGTGATCGGCCGGAAGGGCCTGCTCGTCGCGGCGCTCCTGGCCATCCTCGTGGAAACGCTGCTGCTCCAAGCCGGCCCCTACCTCGTACAGGTCGGCATCGACCACGGCATCGCCGCCCGCAACGTCACCGTCCTGTCCGTCGCCACGGGCGCCTTCGTCGCGGCGGTGCTCCTGACCGGCCTGGCCACGGCCGTCCGCATGCGCCAGAGCGGCCGCCTCGCCGCGTCCGCCACCCGCGACCTGCGCATCCGCATCTTCGCCCACCTGCAACGAATGTCCCTCGACTACTACACGTCCGAGAAGGCCGGCGTCACGATGACCCGGATGACCTCCGACGTGGAGTCACTGCAGTCCCTGCTGGCGGACGGCTTCGCCCAGTTCGTCATCCAGGCCCTGACGATGGTCGTCGTCACCGGGGTGCTGTTCCACTACAACGCCGGGCTCGCCGTGATCACGCTGCTGCTGGTCGTACCGCCCCTGCTCCTCGCGTCCCTGTGGTTCCGCCGCGCCGCCGACCAGGGCTACAACCGCCAGCGCGACGCCATCGCCACCATGTTCGCCGACCTCTCCGAAAGCCTCAACGGCGTCCGCGTCGTCACCGCCCACAACCGCCAGGACCGCAACATCGTCGCCCACCGCGAGGTCGTCGGCGGATACCGCGACGCCAACGACTTCACCGGCCGCATCAACGCCGTCTACGGCCCCGGCACGTCCGTGATCGGCCTCCTCGGCATGGCAGCGTTGCTCCTCATCGGCGGCCGCATGGTCCTGCGCGGCGAGCTGAGCATCGGCGAACTCACGGCCTTCGTCCTCTACCTGAACGCCTTCTTCCAGCCGGTCCAGCAGTTGGTCCAGCTCTACACCCAGTACCAGCAGGCCCGAGCCGCAGTAGGCAAGATCAACGGCCTCCTGGGCACGCCCTCCACGATCGTCCAGCGCCCCTCCGCCACCGATCTCCCTCCGGTACGCGGTGAAATCGTCTTCTCCGACGTCACGTTCGCCTACGTCCCCGGCCGCCCGGTCCTCTCCGGCGTCAACCTCCACATCGCGCCGGGCGAAACCGTCGCCTGCGTAGGCCCGACCGGCGCAGGCAAGTCAACCCTGGCCAAGCTGGTCACCCGCCTCTACGACCCCACCGCCGGCGCGATCCTGATCGACGGTTATGACCTCCGCGACGTGACCCTGGCGTCGCTGCGCCGCCAGATCGGCGTCGTGCCCCAAGAGCCGTTCCTCTTCGCAGGCACCCTGCGCGACAACATCGCCTTCGCCCGCCCCACGACCACGGACGCGGAGGTCTGGGCCGCGGTCGACGCCGTGGGCCTCCGCGACCTGGTCGAACGCTCACCCGAAGGCCTGCTGACGCCCTTGCACGAGCGCGGCCAATCGGTGTCGTCGGGGGAGCGTCAACTGTTGGCGCTGGCCCGAGCCTTCCTGGCCGAACCGCGCGTGGTCGTCCTCGACGAAGCAACCTCGAGCCTGGACCTCAACACCGAGCTTCGGGTGGAGGCCGCCCTGGACCGTCTCCTCCAAGGCCGAACAGCGATCCTCGTCGCCCACCGTTTGTCCACCGCGATGCGCGCCGACCGCATCATCGTCGTCGACAACCACCAGATCCTGGAAACAGGAACCCACACCGAACTGCTATCCGCGAACGGCCCCTACGCCCACATGTACGCCACCTGGTCCTCCCACTCCACGCCCTAACTCGGTGCCCAGCTGGGCTCCTCGGTCTGCTCCTCGAAGATTTCGGCCTGCTTCAACTCGAGCAGCGCGCCGAGGAACCGCACGACGCGCCAAACACCGAGGGCAACCAGCGTGACGGCTCCGACCAGCAGGCCCAGCCCGGCCGAGGTCGTGAAGAGCCCGGCGAGTGCCGCCATGACGATCGTGATCAGCGTGTCGAACCAGGTGACATTGGTGCGCAGAGTCATCCGGACCAGTAGTAGGAAGTGCTTTATCCGACCTCGCACGCGCTGGACACGATCGAGGGGGTCGATCCGGTCGCTGATTTGGGCGGGCTGATGGGAGCACGGACCTGGCAGGGGTCGGGTGGCTGTTCACGAGCCCTGGGCGAGTGGCCGCCCGGCCCCGGTCCCCGCGGGAGCGACGGCCAGGGCCACGCACGGACCGTGGCAATGAAGCTCTTGACCTTGGTGGAGACGAGCCCGTCCCCGCGGGAGCGATGGTCGGTGCCATGCACCCACCGGGGCAATGAAGATCTGAAGCTCCTCCGCTTGTGGGTTGATGCTGGTAGCGGTAGGCAGGAGATCTGTCCACTCTCCTCGGAGGCAAGATGCGCCCGTCCGCGCTGGCCATGGCGGCCACGCTTTCCCTGACCACCGTCGCGTTCGTGCCCGCCGCAGCGTCTGCGCACGGGAGTGCGCCGCCGTTGACGCCTACTGCCAGTGGTTATGGCGGGGCGGTTTCGACTGTTGATCCGACGGCGACCGCTGTCGGGCTCGATGTTCTGCGGCGGGGTGGTAATGCTGTCGACGCCGCGGTGGCTGCTGCGGCCACGTTGGGGGTGACGGAGCCGTTCTCGGCCGGTATCGGTGGGGGCGGGTTCTTCGTCTATTACGACGCCAAGCACAAGAAGGTGCACACGATCGACGGGCGTGAGTCGGGGCCCGCGACAATGACTGAGGACATTTTCATCGATCCGGCCGATGGGCTGCCTTACGACTTCCAGGAGGCCCGTGTCAGTGGGCTTTCTGTCGGTACGCCCGGGACGCTCGCCACCTGGGAGGCGGCCGCCGGGAAGTGGGGGACGCGGTCGCTCGGGAGTTTGTTGCAGCCGGCCGCGAAGGTTGCCGACAAGGGTTTTGCGGTCGACAACACGTTCCGGCAGCAGATTGCTGACAATGCTGCTGCGTTTGCGCAGTTCGGGTCGACGAGTGAGCTTTATCTGCCGGCCGGGGCGCCGCCGGTGGTCGGGTCGACGCAGCGGAATCCGGATCTGGCCGACACCTATCGGCTGATCGCGAAGCGGGGGACCGGCGTCTTCTATCGGGGTTCGGTCGGCGCCGACATTGTGCGGACCGTGCAGAATCCGCCGGTGGCCGGCGCGCCCGGGGCACCGTGGGCCTATCCCATTCGGCCGGGTGATCTGCGGCTTTCCGACCTGGCGAATTACCGGCTGCGTTTCCCGGCGCCGACAAAGTCCGGATACCGCGGGCTCGACGTCTACGGAATGTCCACGCCGTCCAGCGGTGGCACCGCCGTCGGTGAGGCCCTCAACATTCTCGAGAAGACCGACCTTTCCAAGGTCTCCATGACCCAGGCCCTTCACCGGTACGCCGAAGCCTCCGCACTCTCGTTCGCGGACCGCAACCGGTACGTCGGCGCCTACACGCCGCAGTCCACGCTGGACAAGCTCATCAGTGACGGATGGGCGACGCAGCGGGCGTGTCAGATCAACCCCGCGAAGGCGCTGACCAAGCCGGTCCCGCCGGGTGACATCAACGCTTCCGGGTGCACGCCGGCGGCTGTCGGCGGGCCCGTCGAGGACGGTCAGAGCACGACGAACCTGACCGTGGCCGACAAGTGGGGCAACGTCGTCGAGTACACGCTGACGATCGAGCAGACCGGTGGCAACGCGATGGTCGTGCCGGGGCGGGGCTTCCTGCTCAACAACGAGATGACCGACTTCAACTTCACCGGTACGCAGGGAACCGCGCCCGACCCGAACCTGCCCGGCCCGAACAAGCGCCCCCGGAGTTCCATGTCGCCGACGATCGTGCTCAAGCACGGGAAGCCGTTCCTCGCGCTCGGCTCGCCCGGTGGCGCCACGATCATCACGACGGTGCTGCAGGTGCTGATCAACCGGGTCGACCTGGGTATGACGCTGCCGGAGGCGATGGCCGCGCCGCGGGCCTCGCAGCGCAACACCGCCGGCATCCAGGCCGAGCCGGCGTTCCACACGCAGTACGGCCCGGGTCTGGAAGCGCTCGGTCACTCCTTCAGCGCGGACGTGCCCGAGCTGGGTGCGGCCACCGCGATCGAGTTCCGGCCCGGCGGCGGCATGATCGCCAGCGCCGAACCGGTCCGCCGGGGCAGCGGAGCAGCCGGAGTGGTGCGGGTCAGGCGGTGAGCGCGATGGTCAAGGCTCCCGCCGCGACCATCACGCCGGCCCAGACCTTGTCCATGTTGAACCAGGCCCGGCGCAGCACCTTGAGGCCGACGAACTCGTAGACCAGCAGCGCACAGGTCGCCATCACGGCGAACATCGCCAGAGTGTGCACGCCCGCCGCGAACAGCCCGTCCAGGGCCGCGGCGGGCGTGCCCGCAAGTCCGTCCGGTGCCGCCCCGGCCAGGTGCGCGGCATGACCGCCTCCGGCCGTGACCGAGGTCGTGGCCAGGACCGGCAGCAGCATCAGGCCGGCGCCGTGCGCGGACGACATCAGGAACGACCAGCCGGCGAGCTGGGCCGACGACAGGCGCATCCCGGCCCACCGGAAGTGCCGGGCCGACAGCAGCCGCCACAGGCCGAAGCCGACCAGGACCGCACCGCCCCCGATGGCCACGACGTTGCCGGCGACCACCGACTGCGTCGCCGAGACGACCGCGGCCACGATCGCCACCGAGGCGAGGTGCCCGGCGGCGATCGGTGGCAGCGACCGCAGCAGCACGGCACGGCTGAGCTCCTGCATGCCCCGGGCCACGGCGAAGAGCCAGCCCATCGCGGGGTTCAGCCCGTGGAAGGCGCCGAGCGCGGCGAGCACCGCCAGCTGCCCACCCGTCACGGGAAGCAGTACGAGTCGGACGACGCGTCGCCGCCCTGCAACCGTGTCTGGTGCACACGGCGGCCGCGGAACTCGTCGCCGTGGGGGAAGAACCGCGGGTCCAGTGTCATGCCGCCGTTCTCGATGTCGACGTCGATCTTCGCCATCCACGCGCCGACGCCGTCCGGGTAGAACTGGTCGTCCCACGAGCCGTAGAGCGAATTGGTCACGTAGACGCGGCGGCCGTCACGGGACACCTCGACCATCTGCGGGCCACCGGCCAGCCGCTCGTCCGGGAACGACGGGTGCGCGACGCGGCCGACAACACCGCCGAGGCGGATCGAGCCCGTCTCGACCGGGTGCAGCGGGTCGCTGACGTCGAACTGCTTCAACTCGCCCGTACCCCAGCAGCTCACGTAGAGGAAGCGGTCGTCGACCGAGAGGTCGATGTCGGTGATCAGTGGTGGCACGGCGCCGAACGGCTGCAGAGCCGGGGGCAGCTCGGTGGCGTCCGCGGGCTCGGCCGGCACGTCGATGACCTTGGTGACCGTGAACTCGCCGCCGGCCCGCTGCCACACCCAGACCGACGCGGACAGGTCCTCGACGCTGGTGACCACACCGAGGAAGCCGTACTCCTTGCGCGGGTCGTGGGCCGGGCGCAGTTCGAGGGCCATCTGGTACTGGTCACCGAGGTCGACCGTCTGCACGAGGGTCCGCTTGGCCAGGTCCCAGAAGTGCAGGCGGTGGCCGTACTTGCGGCCGAGCAGCAGCTCCGGCACCAGACCGTCCTCGATCATGGACGGTGTGCCCCACTCGGACGAGACGAGCACGTCACGGGTCAGGTGCCACCAGAAGTCGTACGCGAGGTACTGGTCGCCGCGGTCGTTCTCCCACTGGCCGCGTACCTCGAAGGTGGTGTGATCCAGCACCGCGATGCCGCCCGGGCCGTCGGTCGAGCCGCCGCCGAGTGCCGAGACGTAGATCCCGTCCGGGCCGCAGTGGATCGTGTGCGGCCGCGAGTAGCCGGCCTTGCTCGCCAGCTCCTCGGCCGGGATCTCCTTCACCAGGACGGGACTGCGCGGGTCGTCCTTGGTGTCCAGCACGTAGATCCGCGACGACCGCAGACCGGGAACGATGAGGTAGCGCCGCTCGACGTGCGGGTGCGGCGCGGTCGGGCACAGGGCGCTGCTGCACGCGTTCCAGCCGAAGTGGTGCAGCTCGTCGCCGGTGTGCGGGAGGTCGGTCCAGCCGACCACCGAGCCGTACCGGTCGGATGCCGGATCGGTGTCCACGACGGCGATCGCGTCCGGCTGCCGGGCGGAACGGTCGAACGCGGCGACGTACGCCAGCTGCTCGGCGGGAGCACCCGCCGCGTCGCGCGGAGAGGGATAGAAGGTCGGGTCAGGAGTCCACCGAGTCATGACCGTCATCCTTCTCCGGCTGCGCCCCTGTGAACAGGGTCACAACTGTCAAGGAGTTGTCAACGAGCGTCGAGCGGCAGCCGGACCAGCACCGTGGTGCCCGGTCCCTCGTGGTCGGTCAGCTCGATCGTCCCGTGGTGCCGCTCGACCACTGCGCGGCTCAGCGTCAGGCCGAGGCCGCTGCCGGGGATCGCCCGGTCCCGGGCCCGGCTGGTGCGGTAGAGGCCGGTGAACATCTTCTCGCGTTCCTCCTGCGAGACCCCGATGCCGGTGTCGGAGACGGCGAGCTCGGCCGTCCGGCCGACGGTCCGCAGCGTGACCTTGATCCGCCCGCCGTCGGGGCTGTACTTGACCGCGTTGCCGAGCAGGTTGTCGAGGACCTGCCGCAGCCGCTTGCGGTCGCCGGGCAGCACCAGCTCGGCCGGCAGGTCGTCCACCAGGGTGACCGGCTCGTCCGCCACGGCGTCGCGCGTGCCCTGCACCGACTCGCGCACCACCTCGGCCAGGTTGACCGGTGTGAGCTGCACCGAGGCGTGCCCGGTGTCCAGCGCGGACAGTTCCAGCAGCTCGTTGATGATGTGCCGCAGCTGCGTGGAGTTGCGGTCGATGACCTCGAGCAGCCGCGGCCCGTCCTTGATCAGCGTGTCGGCGTCGGCGTCGCGCAACAGCTCCGTGTACGCCGCGATCGACGTCAGCGGCGTGCGCAGCTCGTGCCCGACCAGCGCGAGGTACTCGTTCTTGCTGCGCGTCAGCTGCAGCGTCAGGTCCTCGACGACCCGCCGGTCGATGAACTGCGCGATCTGCGCGGAGATGCCCGACATCAGCGCGACCAGCTCGTCCTCGGGGTCCTCGATGGTGTCCGCGAACGCGACCAGCACCCCGAGCGGCTCCAGCCCGTTGCGCACCGGGATGGCGAGCGCGGTGTGCAGCTTCGACGACGCAGCGGTCTCCGGCGAGATCAAACTCTGCGGGCGCCCGACGTCGCGGATCCACAGCGGCTTCCCGGCCTGCCACGCCCGGCCCGGCAACCCGGTCCCGAACGGCAACTCCTCCGGTACGTCGATGTCCGCCTGCCAGCTGGGGGAATGCCAGCTCGCGGCGGACCGGATCACCCCGGCCGGCTCGTCGACGAGCCACAACTCGGCGTGGGTCCAGCCCAGCGTGCGCACGACCGCCTCGAGCACCCGCGGCCCGGCCGCCTCGACCGTACGCGCGGCCGCCAGCGCGGTGACCACGGCGAGCTCGCACGTCCGGAACCGCTCGGCCCGCCGCCGCCGGGTCACGTCCTGCACGGCCTGCACCGCGCCGACGGTCCGCCCGTCCGGTCCCAGGATCGGCTGGGCGTCGACCAGGTAGTACCGGGTGCGGCGGCCGCGCCCCTGCAGCACCAGCTCCTCGTCACGCAGCCGTTCGCCGCGCAGAGCCCGGAACAGCCCGATGTCGTCCCGCCGGATCGGATTGCCGTCGGCATCGGTCAGACCCGCGATCGCCGCTTCGTCGTCCAGGCCACCGGGCACCTGCGCGCCGCCCCAGAGCTTCTGCATCCGCGCGTTGACCAGCACGATGTTGCCGTCGGCGTCGCAGGCGGTGACACCGTCGTGCAGGCTGTCGACCACCGCGTCGAGGAACCGCCGCTGCCGGTCGATCTCCAGCCGCGCGATCTGCTCAGTGATCAGCAGCGTGCTGACATGGGCCGCCTCGGCCACCGCGGCGACGTCGTTGTCGGTCCACTCGTGCGGCTCCGTGTCGAGCGCGCAGCAGATGCCGACGATGGTGCCGGTGTCGTCGCGTACCGGATAACCCAGATAGGCGCCCGTCATCCCGTGCGCCCGGATGGGCGAACCGGGCGGAACGCGCGGATCGGTGGCCAGGTTGCCGATCACCAGCGGCTCCCCGGTCTCGATCAACAGACCGGCCAGGGTGTCCTTGAGCTGCGTGTCGGCGACATCCTCCCACCGCACGGCCAGCCCGTAACCGCCGTAGATCCGCAGCCGCTCACCCTCGACGAAGTGCACCAGCCCGGCCGGCGCCCGCGCGGCCCGTGCGATGAGAGCAGCCAGCTGATCGGCGGCGCCGCTGGTCAGCAACCCCCGGTGCGGGGTGGAGTCATGATGCCAATCCCCGGTACGCGGCGTCCAAGGCTCCTCGCCGCGCGCAGGCGGAAACCGCACCGGCCCAGCCGGCGGGACGCTCGGCGCCCCCAACCCGGGCAGACGCTCGAGGCCAAGATCACTTCGCGGCATGCTCCGACCTCCGCCGACAAGCCTACGGGCGCGATACCCGCGAAACCGGCAAATCGGAAGTTAAGGATACCCGCGGCGAAACATCAGATCGAAGATCTCCCGCCCCGAGGCAACCCCGCGCCGCTCGAACTTCGTCTCCGGCCGCCTGGCCTCGTCGTCGGGAGCGGCAACCAGCCCGGGATCGGCCTCCAACGTCTCGGCCATGCTCTCCGCGTAATGCGCCCAGTCCGTCGCGCAATGCAGAAGACCACCGGCTCGGAGGCGATCCCTGAGCAGGGCAACGTTCGCCGGCTGGATGAGCCTCCGCTTGTGATGGCGGGCCTTCGGCCACGGATCCGGGAAGAACACATGCACGGCATCAAGGCTGCTCTCCGGGATCCGATGCACCAGCTCCATCGCATCACCGTGTGCGACCCGGACGTTGGTCAGGCCCCGCTCGCCGACGAGGGCGAGCAGATTGCCGATACCCGGCGTGTGCACTTCAACGGCCAGGTAGTCGCGGCCCGGATCCGCCGCGGCCATCTCGGCGGTCGCGTCCCCCATGCCGAAGCCGATCTCGAGCACGCGCGGCGCCTCACGCCCGAACAGCGTCTCAAGATCCAGGGGAGTGCGGTCACCGTCGAGGACCGTGAGCCCGTACGCAGGCCAGACGTGGGTCATCGCCTCGGCATGCCGACTCCCCATCCGACCCCGCCTCGGATGAAACGTCCGAATCGGCCGCGCGCTCGTCTCACTCATCAGGCCGCCCAGAATAGCCGCGGGGTTGCGCTCGTCCGGCTTCCGGTCAGATGGTGCTGCTCGGCGGCTTGCGGATGGGGTGGTTGGTGCTTTGCCGGGGTCTCGTGCTGATTCCTTGGTTAGTAAGCACTTACCAACCGGGTCCGTTTTGAGAATCCGCTGCCCGGTCTCGGTGAGCCGGTTCTCTACGCCCGGCGTTACTGGTCTTCGGTAGGTCTCGGCCGTCGGGCTCGGGTGGCTTCCCTTGGCCTGGCGCCGACTCGCTCGTCCTTGGCCCGCCCAACCCCGCATTGAGTCGCCAAAATGCCAGCCCTCCCGGCCCAGGCTCGCCCGGCTTCAGCGGCTCGCCCGGTCGGACTGCGCCGCGCGCTCGGCTCGCGTCCCGCGCTTGCCCCCTGCTCGGCCTCAGGCCGCGTCTCCTCGGGGTTTATCGAGTCCGCGGTGACCATGTCGTCGGCCGAGCCGCCGGTGAAACCCTGCAGCGACAGCGCCGCGGCGCGCTGCACGTCGTCGGCGACGTTCGCCAGCTCGGCGACACCGCGCTCGCCCCACTCGGCCTCAGGCTGCGTCGCCTGGGAGCGGGGGAGGCCGGCCGTTGGCCACAAGGTCACCACAACTTCAAGGAAGTCGGGCCTACCGAGGGCGCCTACCCCGCCAGCTCGGCCTCAGCCCGCCCGAGCGTGCCGTGCCTGTCCTTCCCGCCCTGCGTGATCCGGGCCGCTTGATCCGCCGTGCCCGCTCGGCCCCGCGCACCCGCCGTGCCCGCTCCGCCCGCCGTGCCCGCTCCGCCCGCCGTGCCCGCTCGGTCCGCGCGCCCGCCGTGCCCGCTCGGTCCGCGCGCCCGCCCTGCTCGCCGCGCGCGCTCGGCCCGCGTGCCCGCCAGACGCGCTCTGCAGCAGCCTGGTGGTCAACACAGCTTCGGCCCGCCCTATCGACGCCAAAGCTGGGAAGCCCGGCGCGGACTAACGATCAGTGCTACCAGCAGTCTTGGACAGTGCGCACCCGCCGCGCACGGACCAAACGCGGCCGGACACGAAAAGGCCGGCCAGGTGACCCGGGCCGGCCTCAAACAACAATCACTTACCGCTGCGGCTGCACGCTCGGCTGCGAGCCCTGGTGGAACGGTGTCCGCACGCCCGTCGCCAGGTTGACGAGCATGATCCAGGAGCCGTTGCGGTAGGTGCCGGTCGCGACGCCGCGGGTGGTGTCGACGTAGGCGAGTTCGCGGTCCTGGTTGGCGCCGATCGTGCGCTTCGTGCCGGTCAGTGTGTCGTATTCGACGACGTGGAGGGGCTGGTTGTCGGCGAGGGTTTCGCCTTTCTGGTACGCGGTCCAGGCGAGTTTGGCGCCGTCGGTGCGCCAGTGGGGGATTACGGCGAAGCCGGTTGTCTGGAGGCTGCCGCCGCCGTAGGCCGCGACGGTTTTTTCGGTGCCGGTGGCGACGGTGCCGATGGTGAGGCAGGCGTCGTAGGTGGATTCGCAGTCGCCGCCGCGGAAGGCGACCTTGGTGCCGTCCGGGGACCAGGCGACGGCGTCGTCGGCGCGGAGGCGGTCGCTGAGGGAGCCGGCCGGCTGGGCGGTTCGGGCGGTGACGGGCTCGGCGGGGAGTTCTTCGTCGCGGCAGTAGGCCGGGAAGACGACCTCGGGGGCCGCGTTGACCGTGGTGGCCGAGATGCGGTAGACGCCCGGGCCGCCGGAGCAGGACAGGGAGGCGAAGGCGATCGACGAGCTGTCCGGCGCCCAGGACGGGCCGGAGGCGGCGCGGGTGGTGAGGCGGCGCTTGGCGGTGCCGTCGGCTTTCATGGTCCAGAGCTGGCCGCCCTTGAGGAGGGCGATGGAGGCGCCGTCGGGGGAGAAGCGGGGGCGGGACCAGCCGCCGCCGGTGGTCAGCTTCGACTCGGTGGCGCCTTTGCTCACCCAGACGTCGCCGGAGCGGACGTAGGCGACCAGGGCCGGCATCGCCGGGGTGGCCGCCGCGGCGGGTGCTGTCTGGAACAGCGCCCCCGCGGCGACCCCCGCCACCGCCAGCGAAATGTTGCCCGCGACCCGCGTGACTGCCTTCATGTCCGACGCCCCCCGACGTTGTCCCCCGCTTACACCTGGAAGACATCGTCGCAACCGGGCTGCACCTAAGAAGTTCCCACGCCGAAACCTGGAAAAATCTGGACCGTTCCGGCAAGTGGGGCGGCCGTTCGGTCAGGCGGCGGTGGCTGTCCACATCGCGGTGAAGGCGGCTGCCTCGCCGGCCAGCCAGCGTTCGACGTCACCGGTCTTGGCGCCGGGGTCGATCCGGTGTGTGGTGCCGCGGCGCAGGTCGACCAGGACCGGCTCGGCGTTGGGCAGGATCTGGTCCATGTGGCGGGCCATCAGGTGCAGCGTCGCGGTGATGGCCTCGGGGGTGGGTGGCTGCTCGTCGAAGTGGAGGCGGACGGCTTCGCGGGTGCCGTCCGCGTACCGGAGGCCGAAGTGGGGGTTGATCTTGACGGCGAGGGGCCCGACGGAGGCGAGGGCGTCGCGGGTCTGCGCGAGGCCGACGTCCTCCGGGTCGCCGAGGGAGTGCAGGTAGGTCGTCGCGCCCGCGCTGACCGCCTCGTAGAGGGGCTTCCACCGCGGCTTGACCAGATCGGGGACGGCGTTGAGGTAGCTGCCGCCGGTGCGGAAGGCGATGTCGGCCTTGAGTGCCTTGACCAGCTGGCCGTGCGGGTTGAAGCCGGAGCGGCGCTCGCGCTGACGGCGGAGGCCGCCGACGAACGTCGCCTTCGCCGGGCCGGTGCGTGCGACATAGCGGGTAAAGCCGAGCATCGTCGCGTAGGGCGGAATGGTGGTCAAAACAGGCGTCGTCACAGTGATCTCCCCGCAGCTCAGCGCTTGTTTTAGTACACACATACTAATCGACGGGTACGACATTCCCCAAATCTTGAGTGACGGCGCCGCTGCGTACAGTGATCAATGAATACTGGGGTCCATGGCACTGATCCGCTGTGACTTCTCGTCCGAGACGCTCGAGCTGGGCACCTCCATCACCGTGCTGCTGCCCGAGCAGAGGCCCGCCGGGAGCGCCCCGCCGCCGGTGCTCTATCTGCTGCACGGCCTGACCGACGACCACACCGCCTGGACCCGCTACACGTCCATCGAGAGGTACGCCGCCCAGCGCGGCCTGGCCGTCGTGATGCCCCAGGTCCACCGCAGTTTCTACGCCGACGAGGCGTACGGGGGAAAGTTCTGGACCTTCCTGTCCGAGGAGCTGCCCGAGGTCGTCTCGTCGTTCTTCCGCGTCTCGACGCGCCGTGAGGACACCTTCGTCGCGGGCCTGTCGATGGGCGGTTACGGCGCTTTCAAGTGGGCGTTGCGGCAGCCGGAGCGGTTCGCGGCCGCCGCGAGCCTGTCCGGCGCGGTCGATCTCGCCTACATGGCCGAGAAGGACGACCGCCCGCACATCACCGCGCTCATCGAGACGGTCTTCGCCGGCCGGCCCGTCGAGGGCACCGGCGACGACCTGCTGCACCTGCTGGCCACCAGTGGCGGGGACCTGCCGCGGCTCATGCTGCGCTGCGGCACCGAGGACCATCTCCTCGTTCACAGCGAGCGTTTTGTGGCGGCCGCCGGGAAACACGGCGTCGAACTCGACGCCGCGTTCGGCCCGGGCGCCCACGAGTGGAGCTACTGGGACGCCCAGATCCAGGCCGTACTCGACTGGATCTAGGCCTGCAGGGCGCTGGCCATCCGGGCCTGCTCCTCGAGCACCTCGTTCATGCGGGCCTGGACGGCGTCCATCTGACCGATCGTGTCGCTGGTGGTGAGGATGCCGGCCGACACCGTACGCGCGCTGTTCTGGATGCCCGTGATCTGTTCCGCGACCCGCTGTGTGGCCTCGGCGGTCTCCCGGGCCAGGTCCTTGACCTCACCCGCCACGACGGCGAAGCCGCGGCCGACCTCGCCGGCCCGGGCCGCCTCGATGGTGGCGTTCAGGGCGAGCAGGTTGGTCTGGTCGGCGATCGACGAAATGATCTTGATGACGTCACCGATCGCCGTGGACGCGTTGGTCAGCGCCTCGACCTCGTGGGTCATGTCCGAGGCGCGGTTCACGGCGTCCTGGGCGACCCGGGTGGCGTCGTCGCTGGCCGCGCGGAGCCGGGACACCGTGTCGAGCAGGGACCGGGCGTTGTCGTCCGCGATCTCGTTGCCGCGCACGATGTCGAGCCGCTGTGACACCAGTTGCTGGACGTTGCGCAGGGCGGAGGCCCGTGAGTCGGACAACTCGATGAAGTCGGTGGTGAAGAAGTCCATCGTGCCGATGATCCGGCCGTGGCTGATCAGGGGGAAACACACCCCCGAGCGCACGCCGGCACGCTGGGCGGCGGGTGCGCGCACGCAGTCCGTGAGCTCGCCGATGTCCCGGACGAAAACGAGGTCCTTGGCCCGCCAGGCCCGCCCGGAGAGGCCGACACCCTCGGCGAAGGTGGCGGCCAGCGTCACCTTGCGGAACTCGTCACCGGCGGAACCCGACTCGACCTTGAAGCGCAGGACGTTCTGCGCCTCGTCGACCTCCCAGTACGAGCCGTACGCCCAGCCGAACGCCGTGCGTACCGACTCGAGGGCGGTCCGGAGGGCGGAGGAGGAGTCGGACGCGGTGCCCAGGGCGGTGACCACGTTCGTCACGGCGAGCCGGTCGTCGGCGACCTGGCGCAGCTCGGCGGCGGCGACGGCGGTGAAGCGGGCCTGCTCGGCGATGCGGGCGATGGAGGCCCACTTCTCACCGCGCGGCCCGTCGATGTAGAGCGGCTCGGCCGAGTAGTACTCGAGCACCGCGACGTGCTGGTTGCCCCGCATGACCGGGATCACGACCGCCGCGGTCATGCCGGCCCGGCTCGCGGCCTGGCAGCGCAGGCAGTCGTCGCAGTCGGCCATCGAGCCGAGGTACACGAACTGCTTGGTGCGCCAGGCCTTGCCGACCAGGCCCGCGTTGGCGGGTACGGGTTTGCCGGCCACCACGGCCTGGAGCTCCCGCGCGATCGGTCCTGTCTCGTACGCGACGTTGACGTTGCCCTTGCCGTCCGGCAGCCAGACCGCGCCGTAGCTGAAGTTGTGCGACTCCACGGTGCTGTCGACCGTGATCCGCCAGGTCGACGGCTCGTCGGTGGCCCGGTCCAGATCCATGATCAATTTCTCGAGGCTCTCGACGTCCCGCGGAATGGGGCGCAGAGCGGCCTCGGCCGCACGCGAGCGAAAACGGGCCACGGTGTCAACTCCCATGCTGTTCATCACGAACCCTCGCAACTCACCAATCATCGGGCAGGGCGGCCCGGCGGGGGGCGGGATTGCCGAAGCCTGTGACCCGCCTGCACCTCACGACCTCTCATGCAGCGCTCCCGCGAACCGATTGATCGGGCTGACAGGGACGGACGACGAGGCGAGGAGTACGTGTCATGCGCGCTGCCCGGGTGACGACGAGGGCCTGGCTGGTCTTCTTCGTCGCGGCGCTCGCGCTGCTCTCGTACGCACGGCCGGCGTCCGCCGCGAAGAAGCCGCCGGTGCCCGTGCCGATGCCCTCGGCCGGCGCCTCCGCCGACGGTGTGGGGCCGGACGGGTCGGCCGACGAGATCGCGTACGACCCGTGGGACGACTCGGCCATGATCCACGAGTCGCATCCGCACGTCGGTGGGTACATCCCGAACTCGCGGCGCTTCGTCGCGCAGCCCGGCGTCCGCATCGCCGACGTGCTGCCCGCGAGTGTCGACCTGCGTGCCGACGCGCCCCCGGTGGGCGACCAGGGTTCGATCGGCGCCTGTGTGGCCTGGACGGTCTCGCACAACCTGATGGGCTACTGGGCCAACAGGACCGGCGCCGTCGACGCCCCGTACGCACCGCTCTTCCTCTACATGCGCAACGTCGCGGCCGGCGGCGCACCGAACCGGGGCCTGAACCCGGACAACGTGCTCACCAACGTGCAGGCCAACGGTGTCGACTCGCAGGACGACTACTTCCAGGGCACCAGCAACTACAAGGTCCCGCCCACCTCCGGGCAGATCGCGAACGCCCGCAACTACCGTGTCTCCGGCTGGACCCGCCTGTGGACCGGTGTCGGCCAGGGCCCCAACGCCAGGACGGTCGTGCAGCAGGCGCTGGCCAACGGAATGCCCGTGGCGCTGGGCTTCGGAGTCTTCCAGGACTTCATGGACCTGAAGACCCACACCCTCTACGACACCACCAGCGGCACCAGCCTCGGTGGCCACATGATCACCGCGTTCGGGTACGACAGCGACGGCGTCATCATCCGGAACCAGTGGGGCAGCAGCTGGGGCAACGGCGGCGACGCCAAGGTCTCCTGGGACTTCATCACCACGGTGGTCTCCGGTGCGTACACGATCTCCGGTATCACCACCCCGGCCTCGCCGGTGGGTGTCACGCCGCTGGTCAGCGCGTTGTCGGCGACCAAGGGGCCGGCCGGGACGACCGTCACGATCACCGGTGCCGGCCTGGTCAAGGCGACCCGCGTCGCGTTCGGCGGCACCACCGCCACGTTCACCAAGAACCAGAACAACGGCGTGACCAAGCTCGTCGCGACCGCTCCGGCGCACGCGGCCGGGCTCACCGACGTCACGGTCACCAACCCCACCGGTACGAGCGACAGCAGCGGGACCGCCGACGACTTCACCTATCAGCCGCCCCCACCGGCGCTGAACGCCCTGAGCCCGGTCTCGACCAGCCAGGACGGCGGCGCGGTGATCACGCTGACGGGCAAGAACCTGAGCGACGCGACGTCGATCAGGGTCGGCACCTCGGTCGTCACGCCGGACTCGGTGACCGACACCAGCGTGCGGTTCACGGCTCCCGCGCGCAGCCCCGGCAGCGTCCCGGTCACGATCACCACGCCGGGCGGCACCAGCGGCAGCCGCTACCTGCTCTACGTCGCCGCGAGCGTCCCCACGCTCACGACGCTGTCACCGTCCTCGGGGGCCACGACCGCGACCACCATCGTCGTGATCACCGGTACCAACCTGATCAACCTGCGGTCGGTCATGCTCGGGTCGACCAAGCTCAGCTACACGCCGGTGAACTCGACCACGATCAAGGTCTTCGTGAAGCCGCGGGCCGCCGGTGCCTCTGCTCTGACGATCACCACGGCCGGCGGCACGAGCAACACGCTGACGTTCACCGCGGTCGCCCCGGTCCGGCCCGTGGTCAGCTCGCTGAGCCCGGCGGTCGGCCTGATCACCGCCTCGACCCCGGTGACCGTCACCGGCACCGGCTTCACCGGCGCCACCCGTCTGTCGCTCGGTGGCCGGGCCATGACGTTCACCCGGGTCTCGGCGACCCAGCTGCGGTTCACGGCGCCGGCCCACCGTGCGGGGTCGCTGCCGATCATCATCGTCGGGCCCGGCGGCACCAGCGCGGCGAAGACGTTCACCTACAAGTCGGCAGTGCCGCCGTCGCTGACCTCGCTGAGCAAGACCACCGGCAGCACCACGAGCATGACGACAACCGTCATCACCGGCCTCCACCTGAGCAAGGCCACGCTCGTCACCGCCGGTGGCAAGCGCACGAGCTTCAAACGGATCTCCGACACCCGGCTGAGCATCACGCTCGTCCGGCGGGCCGCCGGCCCGGTGCAGATCACCGTCCGCTCCGCCGGGGGTACGAGCAACGCGCTGACCTTCACCTACGTCGCGCCGCTCTGACGGTTACTCCGTGTCGCGCGACTGCTCCGCCAGGAACCGCTCGAGCTCGGCGCCGAGCTCCTCCGCGGTCGGCAGCGGGCCACCCGAGTCGGCCAGCAGGTTGCCCTGGCGTCCCCGCAGGAAGGCGTCGTACTGCGCCTCCAGCGACACCACCAGACGGCTCGCCTGCTCGTCGTCCGCGACCTGCTTGTCGACCTCTTCGCGGACCAGGTCGGCGGCCTCGCGCAGCTGACCGGTCGGCAGGGCCAGGCCGGTCGTCTGGGAGACCGAGTCCAGCAGCAGCTGGGCCGCCGCCGGGTAGGTGGTCTGCGCCAGGTAGTGCGGCACGTGAGCGGCGTACCCCATGGCGTCGTGGCCCGACTCGCCGAGCCGGAACTCGAGGAGGTTGCCGACGCTCGCCGGGACCTGCACACGCTGCAGCCACGACTCACGGTCGCCGAGCAGGCTCTGGTCGGTGGCGTGCGCGGTGACACTCACCGGGCGGGTGTGCGGCACGGCCATCGGGATGGCGTTGAGACCGACGGTCAGCTTCACGCCGAAGCGCTCGATCAGGCCGGTGATCGCCTCGATGAAGCGTTCCCACTGCAGGTCCGGCTCGGGGCCGGCGAGCAGCAGGAACTGTGTGCCGAGCTGGTCGCGCATGAGGTGCAGCGCGAGGCTCGGCTCCTCGTAGCTCTCCCAGTGGTCCTCGACGAAGATCATCGAAGGGCGGCGGGAGCGGTAGTCGAGGAGCTGGTCGACGTCGAAGGTCGCCAGGACCCGCCCGTCGAGGTGCTCCAGCAGATGTTCGCGGGAGAGCTGGATCGCACTCCCGGCGTCGACGAACCCGGTGAGCGCCTGGACCAGCACCGGGGAGTCCAGGTCAGGCAGGTCGTCGGCCAACTCGTAGAGCCCGTGTGGGTCGAGCACGCTCTTGACCTCCTCGAGATGCGCCCGCAGGGGCGGGCAATAGGTGGACAACACCGGCGTCCCCGCGTTCATTCCTGCCGGAGGACAACCGGTCAGCAATGATCTTCCCAAAGGGCGTCAGACGCGGAACTGGGCCACCAGGGACTGCAGCTCCTCGGCCAGGCGGGCCAGCTCCGTCGCCGTACGCCGGGACTCGCCGACACCGTCGTTCGTGCTCTGCGCGGCCTCGGCCACACCGGTGATGGTCTGGGCGATCTCGGTCGATCCGCCGGCGGCCTCGGACACGCTGCGCCCGATCTCGCTGGTGGTCGCGGTCTGCTCCTCGACGGCCGACGCGATCGTGTCGGAGTACGCGTTGATGCGTTCGATGACCTCCGCGATCTGCGCGATCGCGTCGACCGCGGCGGAGGTGTCGGTCTGGATCGCCTGGATCCGGCTGGAGATCTCCTCGGTGGCCTTGGCGGTCTCCTGGGCCAGGTCCTTGACCTCGCTGGCGACGACGGCGAAACCCTTGCCCGCCTCGCCCGCGCGGGCCGCCTCGATGGTGGCGTTCAGGGCCAGCAGGTTGGTCTGCTCGGCGATCGAGGTGATCACCTTGACGATGTTGCCGACCTCGGCGGACGAGACGCCCAGCTTGGCGACGGTGCTGTTGGCCGACTGAGCGACCTCGACGGCACCCCGGGCGACCCCGGCGGCGTCCGCGGCGCTGGTGGCGATCTCGCGGATGGACGCGCTCATCTCCTCGGACGCGGCGGCGACCGTGGCGACGTTGGCGCTGACCTGATCGGCGGCCAGGGAGACCTGGCCGGCGCGGGTGCTGGTCTGCTCGGAGTTCACCGAGATCCGGCCGCTGACCTCGGTCATCTCCTGGGCCGAGCTCGCGAGGGTGTGGCTGCTGCCGGTGATCCGGGAGATCGTGGTGCGCAACGTCGCCGTGGCCCGGTCGAGCTGGTCGCCCATCCGGCCGATCTCGTCGCGGCTGTTGAGCTCCGCCCGTGTGGTCAGGTCGCCGTCGGCGATGCGGTCGATGACCCGGGAGACGACCCGGACCCGGGTCACGATGCCGCGGGCGATCGCCAGGCCCAGTGCGGTCGCCAGCACCAGCCCGGCGATCAGCACGATGATCAGGAAGTTCCGTGCCGACCGGTACGTCGAGCCGGCGGCGGCCAGGTTCTCCTGCGCCGATTCCGTCTCCTGGATCGCGAGCTGCTGGAGGTTGTACTTGGCCCGGACGATCGCAGGCGACAGCTGGGTGTCGCGGGCGGCGAGGACGGTGGCGGGGTTCCCGCTGGTCGCGGCGCCCAGGTAGGCGTCGCGTGCGGTGTCGTACTTGTCCCAGAGGAAGATCGTCTGGTCCATCAGCGCCGGGTTCACCGTCGTGGCGCGGTACGCGGCGTTGTCCGCTTTGATCTGGCCGTCGAGCGCCTTGATCTGGGCCAGGACCGCCGGGTCCGGGGTCTGCCCGTACGTGAGAACGAGCGCGTGCATCGTCCCGACGTCCGTCGTGATGGTGGTGAGCTGCTGCGACGAGACGAAGCTCCCGTCGTAGAGGTCCTGGACCGAGTTGTTCAGGGTCGCCATGCGGGCGACCGCCACCGCACCCACCATGGCCGTGACCAGGGCCAGCGAGCCCACGATGATCATGATCTTGGTGTTCAGTGACCGGTCGGCGATCCAGCGCCGCGCCGGGTTGATCCGGGGCGTCCGGGTGGTCTGGGGCGCGGCGGCAGTCATCGGTGGGCGACCTCGTGAGTAGTCCGGCAAGGAGACGGGAGTCGTCCCCTTTCTCACTATCGGTTGCCGTACGGGTTCACTGAGGTGATATCCGGAGGTTCGGGCTCACACCGGAAGAACGCTCGCCGCCTCCAGCTGCGCGTGCACCTGCTCGGGGGAGAGGGGCCGTGAGAAGTGGTATCCCTGCGCGTACCGGTAGCCCAGGCGGAACAGCGTGTCCGCCTGCTCGGCCGTCTCCACACCCTCGGCGATCGCCTGCAGGTGCAGGCCGTTGGTGATCTGGATCATCGCGGTCGCGATGACCGCCTCCTCCGAGCGGCCGCCGATGCCGTCGACGAACGACTTGTCGACCTTGAGGATGTCCGCCGGGCAGGTCCGCAGCAGGCCGAGCGACGAGTGCCCGGTGCCGAAGTCGTCCAGCGCGATCCGCACGCCCAGTGTCACCAGATTTTGCAGGGTGTCCAGGGCGATGCCGCCGTCGAACACCGCGGTCTCGGTGACCTCGACGACCAGCTTCTCGGGGTCGAATCCGGTGTCGGCCAGGGCGGCACGGACGTCGGCGGCGAACCCGGGCTCGCGCAGCTGACGCGCCGACACGTTGACGCCGATCTCGCCGGGCGCGCCGGCGCCGAACCGGTCCTGCCACTCGGCGGCCTGCGCCAGGGCGGTCCGCAGGATCCAGTCGCCCAGCGGCACGATCAGCCCGGTGCGCTCGGCGATCGGGATGAAGATGTCCGGGCCGATGAAACCGCGGTCGGGGTGCTTCCAGCGGATCAGGGTCTCCAGCGACGTCCACTTGCCGTCCGGCAGCGACACGATCGGCTGGTAGACGAGGGTGAAGTCGCCGTTGTCGAGCGCCCGGCGCAGCTCGGCGCCGAGCTGGGCGTCGGCCGCCTGGTCCTGCTCGAGCCGGGCGTCGTAGACGGTGTGACGGCCCTTGCCCCGCTCCTTGGCGGCGTACATGGCCAGGTCGGCGCGGCGCAGGAGCTCCTGCGGGCTGGCGTCCGGCCACACCTCGGCCAGGCCGATGCTGGCCTTGACGAGCAGGTCGTACCCGAGGGCGTGCACCGGGCGGGTCAGCGACTCGGCGATGCGGTCCAGGACCTCGGTCGCCTCCTCGCTGTGCAGGCCGGGCAGCAGCAGGCCGAACTCGTCGCCACCGAGACGCGCGACCACGTCACCGTCGCGGACGGCCGCGCGCAGGCGCTCGGCCACCACGACCAGCAGCGCGTCGCCGACGGCGTGACCGAGCCGGTCGTTGATGGCCTTGAAGTCGTCGAGGTCGATCAGCGCCAGGCTCAGGGTGTCGCCGCCGTCGACGGCGACCAGCGCCTCGCGGGTCCGCTGCTCGAACAGCGTCCGGTTGGCCAGGTCGGTCAGGTCGTCGTGGTTGGCCCGGTGGGTGAGCTGATCCTGGTACGCGTTCAGCTGCACCAGGTTGGCGTCCACCCGCTGCAGCAGGCGCCCGTTCTCCCGCAGGGCGTTGACCTGCCGGAAGACGACCAGGGCGGTGAGCAGGACGGCACCGAGCGCCACCGTGAAGATCTCCCGGCCGGCGCCGTGGCCGATGGTGAGCAGCAGTCCGTCGGTGGCGGCGACCGCGACGTACGGCACGATGCTGTAGGACCGGCGCCGACGCTCGGGCTGCGGGACACCGGCGGCACGGCGCTGCCGGTCGGCGGCGAGAGCCACGAAGAGCAGCGTCGCCGGGATGAACATCTGCGACCCGCTCAGCCCCGGTCGTACGTCGAGGAGCAGCGGGAAGAGTCCGCCACCGCCGGCGCCTACGGCTGCCGCGGCGGCGAGCAGCCGCAGGGCGATGTGGTCCACACCGCCGAAACCGCTGATCGCGACCTTGACGAAAGCCAGCGAGGCGATGAGACCCAGGGCCATCAGCATGATCATCGGGACGATCGCCGGCCCGTTGGAGTTCCAGGTGTCGTGGACCTGGTTGACCAGGAACCACGAGAAGATGCCGATGGTGATGCTGACCGTGGCGGCGTCCAGGACGAACCGGACCATCGCGCGGTCCCGGTGCTCCCGCTTGTGCATCGGCAGGCGCAGCAGCGCCCACAACAGGACGACGACCGCCAGGGCGTAACAGATCGCGGTGGGGAGGTCGTGTTCCTGGTCCAGCCGGGCGGGGTTGGCCACGGTCAGCCGGGCGTCGCCGGTGGTGCCGAGCACGATCAGGACGCAGACGATCGCCAGGGACCGCCACACGCGGGCGGTGACCTTGTCCAGCCCGGGGGTGAACGCCGTACGCCAGCAGGCCCAGCCGGCGATCGCTGTTCCGGCCATCGCGGGCATCCAGCCCCAGACGACCTGGGTGCGCTGCTCGGTGACGTTGACGGCGAACAGCACGATGGCCGCGGCCAGACCGGCGACTGCCGTGATCAGCATCGGGGTCGGCCGCAGCCGCTCCACGTGCCGTTCGTCGCCGATCGTCATCGTCGCCCGGTCCTCCTGCCGCATCGCTGATCCGTCTCGGAGGCCTCATCGGTCGGACCGCAGACGGGATGAGCAGAAATGCGGTGCCACGAGCGTCACCATGGTGTTGCTGAGCGTCAAATCCGCTCCGAACGTTGTCGTGCACGTGCATCTGCAAGGCACAATGGTGGGAGATCCGCCTCTCGTCCCCTCGGAGTGATCTGGTGAACGAACCCGCCGTACCCGCTCTTCCCCCGTCGCCGAACTCCTCTGACCAGGGCCCCGACCCGGCCGGCCCGCCCGGATCCCTGTGGGCCCGGATGAAGGCCGACCCGCAGTACGCCCCCGAGCACCTCGCCCTCGAAGCGGTCCGGCGGCTCGGCCCCGAAGCGCAGCGCTGGGCGGCTCAGGCGCGTGCGGACCAGCCCGGCGTCACTCCCGACGCCCTGGCCCAGCAGGCCGTCAAACGCTTCACCAACCACGCCCGTCTCTCCGGTGCCGTCTCCGGCGCGACCGGTCTGCCCGGCGCGGTCGTCGACGTCGGTGTGCTGGCGTGGACCCAGTCCCGGATGGTCCTGCACATGGCTGCGGCGTACGAGGTGGATCCGACCGCCCCGGAGCGGGCCGCCGACCTGCTGGTCCTGCAGCGGGTCCACAAGGCGGCGGAGGCCGCCCGGCTCGCGCTGGGTGTGGCCGCGGGCCGCGAACGCGCGGCCCGGCTCTTCGCCGGCAGCTCCGGCCGGCCGCTGACCGGGGTGATGCTCAAGCTGGGCGTCAAGCTCGCGCAGATGGCCGGAGTCCGCGCCGCCAAGCGGATGTTCGCCAAGGTCATCCCGGGCGCCGCGGTGGTGCTCGGCACCTGGGCCAACTCGGCGGCCACCAAGGACCTCGCCCGGCGCACCACGGAGCACTTCGCCAGGACCTAAAGTCGGGCGGTCCACCGCCGATTCTTCACGCCGTGACCACCAGGGACTCCGCACGGCGCATGCGCTGGCTTCTGCTGCTCGTGGCCCCGTTGCTGCTCTCGGGTTGTGCCCTCTTCACCGAGGGCAAGCACGGCGCCGGTGCGGACAGCGCGAGCGACAGCACGGGCGCGACGGCCGGCAACGACTGGATCGTCGTCGCGCGGGGCAGTGCCACGCCGTCACCGAAACCGAGCGTGGGCGCGTCCCCGTCACCCAGCGCCACCGGCTCCGGCTTCCTGCCGCTGCCCGCGGCCCCGCGGGTCACCCCCACGGCGACCTGCGCCCGGGACACCCCGCACTTCAACAAGATCAACGCCCTGACCGTGGTCACCCCGGGCACCACTTCGGCCAAGGTGAGCTGGTACAACGTCGGCGGTTACAACATCGTCGAGTACCGCGTCACGGCCATCAGCCAGGACCTGCAGCAGGGCAAACAACGCGACATCGGCTTCGTCAGGGTCAAGCCGGCGAACCCCTGCGGCTTCCTCGAAGCGACCGTGACCGGCCTGGACCGCAAAACCGGCTACATCTTCTCCGTCGACGCGGTGGTGGTGCGGCGCAGCGGTGACGGCACGCACGCCGCGACCGTCTACCGCTCGTCCGTGGTCACCACCAAGTAGTCCGCCAGCGTCCGCACCGGCCGGTAACCCTGCGCCCGGGCCCGGCCGAGATCCAGCACCAGGCCGTCCGTGACCTGGTCGACCGCGTACCGCGTCAGCGTGGGTGACACGACCGCCGCGACCCGCGCGAGCCCGGCCGGCACATGCCGCACCGGGACCCCCAGCACCAGACCAAAAACCTCATCCCTCCGGTACGCCCGGTCGTCCGCGATGTTGTACGCCCCCGCCGGCCAGGTCAGCGCGGCCAGACAGGCCCCCGCGAGGTTCTCGACGGCGGTCAGGCTCATCGCGACGTCCGGCCCGGGCAGCCACGCCGTACCCCGGCGCACCACCCGGCGCAGCCGCGGCAGCAGATGCCGGTCGCCGTCGCCGTAGACCGCCCGCGGCCGCAGCACCACCGTCCCCGCCGCCAGCGCGAGCCTCTCACCGGCCGCCTTGCTGCGCCCGTAAGCGCCGCGCTGCCCGCCGACCGGATGATCCTCCCGGACCGGCTCCCGGTACGGGCCCGGCCGGTAGACACTCGCACTGCTCACCCACACGACGGGCCGGCCGGCGGCGGCCTCGAGCAGCCGGGCCGTCCCGCCGACGTTCACGGCGTGGAAGGCGGCTTCCGTCGCCCGCCCGGGCCGCGGATCACCGACCGCCGCCGCCAGGTGCACCACGGCATCGACCCCGTCCAGGTCCGGAACCTCCCGCGCGGCGTCCCAGGCGACATGCCGCCCGACCGGCCCCGGCCGCCGACCCACACAGACCACCTCGTGCCCGCCTCCGGCCGCAAGCCGCGCCACTGCGGAGCCGCAGAAGCCCGACGCCCCGGTGACCGCAATCCTCACGAGGCCCGGACGATCAGGGAACGCCAGCTCGGCAGCGCGGAATGCCGGTCGGCGCGTGCCTTGACCACCACCGGCCGCAGCGGGGCGAGGGCTTGGAGCAGGTCGGCCAGCTGCGCGCGGGCGAGCCGGGCGCCGGGACAGGCATGCGGTCCCACCCCGAAAACCAGCTGAGCGATCTGCGCCGGCACGGGTCGCGCCGGATCGGGGTCGAGCCGGTGGGCCTCGACCGCATGGCGCGCGATCAACAACATTCGATCCCCGGCCCGCACCGGACACCCACCAGACCCGCCGGACCTGCCTTGGGCGCGTGGCTTGCCCGGGCTGGCGGGTAGGAGGCCGGGGGCTGCGGCGACGCGGGGGAGGAGGGGGGTCGGGGCGGTCACGCGGAGGAGTTCGTCGACGAGGGCGGGGCTGTGGGCGTACCCCCAGAGGTTTGCGTCGGCGGTCCAGGCCGCCGCGCGCGGCAGGGCGGCGACCGTCGTGGTGATCGCGGCCACGGCCAGCATCGTGGCCAGGCCGGATGACGGGCCGCCGTCGGGTGCGACCAGTGCGGACAACCGTTCGGTGGCCTCGCGGGCGCGCCGCGCAGCGCCGAAGCGTGGCAGCCCGGGGACGTGAGCCCGGGCGGCGGTGGCGGCCGCGGCGCATGCGGCTGCGGCCAGCGATGGACCGTCCAGGGTGCGGCCGATCAGGGCGGCTGCCGTGGTTCCGGCGAGTTCGGCGGTCAGGGGGACCAGGTCGACGGTGTCGCCGTCGTGGAGGGGCTTGAGGCCACGGTCGAGGATTTCTGTCCAGGTCGGACGCAAACGGGCCACTCCGGCGGCGCCGAGGGAGTCCGCGGTGCTGCGCCGGGTTCGGCGGTGGGTGTCGCCGTGCTGGTCGAAGAGCAGGTCACCGCTGGTGAGGCGGGTTGCGGCGCCGCCGGTGGTGCCTTCGGCGGTGCGGTCGAGCGGGATCCGGGTGAGGGCGGCCGTGAACGCCTCCCGGTCGTGGACCAGCAGGGTGCGGCCCAGGCGCCACGTGGGGCGGGAGCGGGTGGCTGCGAGCAGGGCGAAGAGGACCGGGTGGCCGGCGAGGTAGACGCGCCGGTCGCGGGAGCGGGCGTTCACCGGACGTGCACCGCGTCGGGCGCCGGGCGGTAGCGGCGGTCCCAGCTCCACAGCAGGGTCCGGCGGGAGCCCCAGGCGCGCAGGCGGCGCAGGCTCGACTCGACCACGAGGTTCTCGGCGCGGATTATCCGGTCGCTGTGGCGGCGGGCGCGGTTGAGGAGGGTCACGTCCTCGGAGCCGTCGCCGAGGGCTTCGCGGGGTGTGCCGCCGCACTGGTCGTAGAGTGCCGCGGTGATGGCCAGGTTGTGCCCGTGGACCAGGACGAACGGGCAGCGGTATTCCGGTCCGCGGTGCTGCAGGCGGCCGAAGCGGGCGGCGAGGCGGACCGCGGCGGGGTAGAGCCGGCGTTCGATCAGGCCGGGGTGCTCGTCGTGGCGGGGGACGCTGCGGCCGCAGATCAGGTCGGCGGTGTCGAGCAGGGCCCGGCCGGTGGACACCCAGTCGAGGGCGGGCAGGCAGTCGGCGTCGGTGCGGAGCAGCCGGGTCGCGCCTCCGGCGATCGCGTGGCGGAAGCCCGTGTCCGCCGCGGTGCCCGCGCCCGGTGCGGGCTCCGGGATCACCTCGACGTCGCCGGGGAAGGCGGCGGCGAGTGCAGCAGTGTCGTCCGTGGACGCGTTGTCGACGACGACCAGGGTGAAGTCGCGGTCGGTCTGGGCGGCCAGGGCGGCCAGGGCGCCGGGCAGGAGCACGGCCTCGTTGTAGGCGGGCACGATCACCGCGAGGTCCCTCATGCGCTTGCTGCCAGTCGTGACGCGGCCGCCCGGTCGGGTTTGCGGGACCGGCCGGCCAGCGGGACGTCGGCCAGGAGCACGGCGTCCGGCCGCGCGGAGCCCATGCGGTCCAGGGGCTCGCGCAGCGCGGCGTGGACGGCCTCCGGTGACACTCCCGAGGCGGGCTGCACCACGGCGACGACCCGCTCGTCGCCGTCACCGGCGGGCACGCCCACGATCACGGCCAGCTCGACACCGGAGACGTGCAGGGCCGGCTCGTACAGGCCGGGATAGATGTTCTCGGCGCCGCGCAGGATCATGTCCTTGCACCGGCCGCCGAGCACCACCGTGGACCCGTCGACCCGGCCGATGTCGCCGGTCGCCACCCACTCCATCGGCTCCTCGCCGAGGTAGCGGTCGGCGGCGTTCGGGCCCGCGAGCAGCAGCTGACCGGTCTCGTCGACGCGGGCGCGCAGGCCCGGCAGCAGCTCCCCGACCAGGTCGCCCTCGCCGTCGAAGGCGGCCTTGGCCGTGCCCTCGACGACCGCGGCGGGGAAGACCTCGGTGAGCGCGTAGACGCCCCACGCCTCGTCGGCGCCGGCCGCCCGGACCGCGGCGAGCAGACCGGCGCTGACCGGCGCGGATCCGCTGTAGACCCGGCCGGTGAACGGTGTCGAGGCCGCCAGCGCCGAGCGCAGTTGTGGCGGGGTCAGATAGGTGGCCTGCGGGGCGAGCCGGGCCGTCTGCCGGGCCAGGGTCCGGGGACGCCGGGCGGGCAGGGCGACCGGCGCGCCCCTGGTGAGCGACGGGACCAGCACGAAGAACGTCCCGCCCAGCACCGCCCGGTCGGGCACCGGACGGACCAGCTCGGCGACCGTGCGCATGCCCGCGGCGACGCTCGCCCGGGTGTGCACGACGGCCCGGGGACGGCTGGTGGTCCCGGAGGTGAAGACGATCACCGCGTCACCGTCGCCGTCGTGTCCCGGCGGGCGCGGGCCCGGAGCCGGGGCGAGCCCGGGTGCGGTGCCGGGGAGCCGCCGTCCGATCGTCACCGTGGGGGCCAGGGCCGCGAGGTCGGGCAGGGCCAGCTGGGCGCGGCGGGCCAGGGGAGCGGCCCAGCCGGCCACCGCCTGGGCGGCCGCGTCGGCCAGCACCAGCCGTGGCTTCGCCACACCGAGCCGGGCCAGGAGCACGTCCGGCCCGGCGGTCGGGTCCAGCACGGCGACCCGCAGACCCAGGTGGTACGCGGCCAGGAGCACCGCCAGCGACCGCGGCCCGGGGCGTACGGCGATGCCGACGGTCTCGCCGGGCACCAGGCCCCGGGCGTGGAGTGCGGCCGCATAACCCCCGGTGAGGCGGGACAGGTCACCCCGGGTCGCCCGGACCACGGTCTGGCCGGTGCGCCGGGCGCCGAGGACGGCGGGGCGGTCGTCGTCGTCACGGAGGCCCGCGATGAGCTCGTCGAGCATCAGCGCGGGTCCGTCGTGAGCGCGCCGCTGCCGCGGTCGAGATACCACTTCGCCGTGCCGACGACCCCGTACGCCGCCAGCCGCCGGGTGGAGTTCTCGACGACCATCGTGCGGCTGTGGCGGATCGCGGACGTGCTCCGGCGTACCCGGTTGAGGAAGGTCCGGTCGGTGGGTGAGGGCCGCCGGGGCATGCCGCCGCAGGCTTGGTAGAGCTCGGCGGTGATCGCCATGTTGTTGCCCGCGTGCATCCGGTAGGGGGCCAGGAAGCCCTGCTCGCGGTGGGCCGGGCGGAGCCGGCCGAACGTCGCGGCCAGCCCCACCAGCAGGCGGAAGAACGCGCGCCCGACCGGGCCGTGCTCGTCGCGCCGGGCGGTGATCCGCCCGCACATCAGCCCGGCGCCGTCGCTGAGACCGGCGCGCGCGGCGGCCAGCCAGCCCGGCCGCGGCAGGCAGTCCGCGTCGGTACGGGCGAGCATCGTCGCCCCGGCCGCGATGGCGTGCCGGAAGCCCGTGTCGACCGCGCAGCCGACGCCCTTCTCGGGCTCGGTCAGCACGTGCACCGGGAACGGGGCGGTGAACGCGCGAGCGATCTCCGCGGTGCCGTCGGTCGACCCGTTGTCCACCACCAGCAGCTCGAACGCGGTGTCGGTCTGTGCCGCCAGCGCCTCGAGTGTCTGCCCGATCCGCCCGGCCTCGTCGTACGCCGGGACGATCACCCACAGCGCGGTCACGACACCTCCCAGACCATGGTCATCAGGCTGACACCACCACCGAGCCCCAGCAGCAGCACCTTGTCGCCGGGGCTCAGGTGCGGCCGGACCCGCGCCAGCTGGACACCGAGCGTCGCGCTGGCCATGTTGCCCAGCTCGGGCACGGTCACCTCGAGCTTGTCCACGGGCACCCCGGCGATCTCCACGAACCGCTGCAGGTAGGGCATCGTCACCTGGTGCACCAGCACGCGGGCGTAGTCGTCCCAGGTCAGGCCGGTGCGGTGGTGGACACGTTCGACCAGGCCGAGGCCGATCTTCTCGAAGACGCCGCGCAGCCTGTGGCCGTCGCCGGTGAAGTAGGTGTGCTCGTCGCCGCGGGGGTGCCGTGAGCCGCCGCCGAAGATGCCACCGGCCGGCCAGTGCTGTGAGTGCGTCTCGGCGTCGACGTCCACGATCCCGCCGGTCGCCACCGGCTCGACCAGCACCGCCGCGCCCGCGTCACCGAAGGTGTACCCGGCGAAGGCCTGGCGGGCCTGGGCCATGCCGTCGAGTTTCGGCCGCATCGAGCGGGTCGGCGTCTCGCCGGTCACGACCAGGGCGCGGCGGGCGCGGCCGGCCAGGATCATCGAGCGGGCCAGGTCGATGCCGTTCAGGAAGCTGTTGCAGGCATTTGTCACGTCGAGCGCGTGCGCGCGGCCGCCCAGCGCGGCCTGCACGACGTGGGCGGTGGCCGGCTCGACCATGTCCCGTGTCGCCGAGGCGAAGAGCAGCAGGTCGACGTCGAGCGCGTCCAGCCCGGCCCGGTCGAGGACCTGCCGCGCGGCGCCGATGGCGAGGTCGGAGGCGTACTCGTCGTCGGCCGCGACCCGGCGGGTGTCGATCCCGGTGGCCTGGGCGAACATCCCGGCCGGCAACGGCAGGCGGCTGGCGACGGCGACGCGGTGCTGCAGATCGGCGGTCGTCACCTGCTGCTCGGGCAGGCAGGCGGCCACCTGGGTGATGCCCACGCGGGGAACGGTCGAAGTCATGGGCGCCAGCCTTCAGCAATGCCGGTGTCCGCGGCGTGAGTAGAACGGCTCATTCTTTCCGGGCCGGACGCTCAGGCCCAGAGCCGGACAGGGTGGGTGGCACCACAGGCCACGGCGCTCAGCACTCTCTAAGCTTCCGGGCATGGAACCCATCGTCGACACGGTCGTGCTCGTGGCGATCTCCGTGCTCGGCGCGGCGCTCGCCCGGCGGCTCGGCTTCATCGCACCCCTGGTCCTGCTGGTGGCGGGTCTCGGCCTGTCCTTCATGCCGGGGCTGCCGGAGGTCGAGGTCAAGCCCGAACTGGTGCTGATCGGCATCCTGCCGCCGCTGCTGTACGTCGCCGCCCTGCAGACCAACGTGGTCGCGTTCCGCCGTGCCCTGCGGCCGATCCTGCTGCTCGCCGTCGGGCTCGTGGTGCTCACTGCGTTCGTCGTCGGATTTGTCGTGCACGCGTTGCTGCCCGAGGTGCCCCTGTCCGCCTGCGTCGCCCTCGGTGCGGTGGTGGCGCCACCCGACGCGGTGTCGGCCACCGCGATCGCCCGCCGGATCGGCCTGCCCCGCCGGGTGGTCACGATCCTCGAGGGCGAGAGCCTGCTCAACGACGCGTCCGCGCTGGTGCTGGTCCGGATCTCGATCGGCGCGCTGCTCGGGTCGGCCGTCGGCTTCTGGGAGATCGCCGGTGAGGTGGCGCTCAAGGCCGGCGGCGGCGTGCTGCTCGGCTTCGGCTTCGCGATCGGCGCCGCCTGGCTGCACAAGAAGATCGTCGACCCGCTGCTCGACGACGCGGTGTCGCTGCTCACGCCGTTCGTCGTGGTGATCGTCGCCGAGGAGCTGCACACGTCCAGCGTGGTGGCGGTCGTGGTGGCCGGGCTCTACCTCGGGCACCGGATCCCGTACCTGCTGTCGGCGACCTCGCGGCTGCAGATGGACGCGGTGTGGCGGCTCGTCACGTTCCTGCTCGAAGGTGTGGTCTTCCTGCTGGTGGGCCTGCAGATCCGCGACCTGATCAGCAAGATCGAACGTGACCTGGCGACCACCGTCACGGTCACCGTGGCGGTCTTCCTGACGCTGGTCGTGGTCCGGTTCCTCTGGATGTACCCGGCGACCTACCTGGCCCGGCTCATCCCGAAGGTCCGGGCCCGGGAGGAACGCCCGCCGGTCACCGTGCCGACGGTCATCGCCTGGGCCGGCATGCGCGGTGTGGTGACCCTGGCCGCCGCGCTGACACTGCCGCTCAACGAGGACGTGGCCAACGCCGACTACCCGCGTGAGCTGTTCGTCTTCGTGGCCTTCGCGATCATCGTGCTGACCCTGCTGATCCAGGGCACCTCCCTGCCGCTGCTGGCCCGGCGTCTCGGTGTCATGGAGGACACCAGCTCCGAGGACGCGCTGGCCGAGGCGGGTGTGCAGCACGCCGCCAGCCGTGCCGCCCGCGAAAGTCTCGAGACCCACGCCGAGGGTGCGCCACAATCGGTGGTCGACCGGCTGCGGGCACTGACCGACAGCCGGGCGAACTCCGCCTGGGAACGGCTTGGTAATCAGGACTCGGAGACCCCGTCGGCGGCGTACGGTCGGCTCCGCCGGGAGATGATTACGGCCGAGCGCCACGTCTTCAAGATCGCCCGCAACGAGGGGCGCATCTCCGAAGAGGTGCTCAACCGCGCCCAGCGCGATCTCGACCTCGAAGAGTCCCAGCTGAACCGGAGTGACGATTGACCTGCCAGCACCTCAAGGAAGCCGGTGAACCGGAACCGCTAGCGCCGTACGACGGCGGTTGCCCCGAGTGTGTCGCCGAGGGCCATCACGACTGGGTCCACCTGCGCGTCTGCCTCGGCTGCGGGTACGTCGCCTGTTGTGACTCCTCGCCGCGGCGGCACATGTCCCAGCACTACGAGACCGACGGCCACCCGGTGATGCGCTCGTACGAGCCGGGCGAGAACTGGAAGTGGTGCTTCGCCGACGAACTGCTCGGCTGACACAGGCCCGCGCGGGGTGGCCCGGAATGGCCACTCTGTCGCGGGTCTGTCCCTATCACCCTGTCCAGCGAACCCGGCGAAACCCCCCGTTGTGGTGACTCCGCGCACAGCGTAAGCGGAAGTATCGGCGGGTAACCGGACAGTCGCGGAGACGTCGCCCGTCCCGTCGGTGAGAATGACCGCGGATGCGGGCGCGCAGGATTGGGCACCGCCGCGGCGGGGCACAAGTCGGCCCGCCCGCGGCGAGGCCCTCGCGACCGCAGGGCACCGACGGTCGAGGGTGGGAGCAGCACATGCAGGTGTGGCCGGGTCACCGGTATCCACTGGGCGCGACGTACGACGGGACGGGCACGAACTTCGCGATCTTCTCGGAGGTCGCCGAAGCGGTCGAGCTGTGCCTGTTCGATCCGTCGGGCAACGAGCGGAAGGTCCAGCTGCACGAACAGGACGCCTTCGTCTGGCACGCCTACCTGCCGGGTGTCGAGCCCGGCCAGCGGTACGGCTACCGGGTGTACGGCCCGTACGACCCGTCGCGCGGGCTGCGGTGCAATCCCCACAAACTGCTCCTGGACCCGTACGCGCGAGCCGTGGACGCCGACATCGCGTGGCACCCGTCGCTGTACGCGTACGACTTCGACAACCCGGACGAGATGTCGGATCTCGACTCGGCGCCGCACATGGCCAAGGGTGTCGTGGTCAACCCGTACTTCGACTGGGGCAACGACCGGCGGCCCGACATCCCGTACCACCACTCGGTGATCTACGAGACGCACGTCAAGGGGCTCACCGAGCGGCACCCCGAGGTGCCGCGGGACCTGCGCGGGACGTACGCCGCGATCGGCCACCCGGCGATCATCGAGCACTTCAAGAAGCTCGGTGTGACCGCGGTGGAGCTGATGCCGGTGCACCAGTTCGTGCACGACAACCGCCTGGCCGACCTGGGCCTGCGCAACTACTGGGGTTACAACACGCTCGGCTTCTTCGCGCCGTACCACGGGTATTCCGCGATGGGGTCGCTCGGCCAGCAGACCCAGGAGTTCCGGGGCATGGTCAAGGCGCTGCACGCGGCCGGCATGGAGGTCATCCTCGACGTCGTCTACAACCACACGGCGGAGGGCAACCACCTCGGCCCGACGATGAGCCTCAAGGGCATCGACAACCGGACCTATTACCGTCTGGTGGACGACCAGCCCAACTTCTACATGGACTACACCGGTACGGGTAACAGCCTCAACGTGCGCAGCCCCCAGAGCCTCCAGCTGATCATGGATTCGCTGCGGTACTGGGTGACCGAGATGCACGTCGACGGTTTCCGCTTCGACCTGGCGTCCACGCTGGCCCGCGAGTTCTACGACGTCGACCGGCTGTCCACGTTCTTCGAGGTCGTGCAGCAGGACCCGGTCGTCGGCCAGGTCAAGCTGATCGCCGAGCCGTGGGACGTCGGCCCGGGCGGTTACCAGGTCGGCAACTTCCCGCCGAACTGGACCGAGTGGAACGGCAAGTACCGCGACACGGTCCGCGACTTCTGGCGGGGCGAGCCCGCGACGCTGGCCGAGTTCGCGAGCCGGATCACCGGGTCCGCCGACCTCTACCAGGACGACGGCCGCAAGCCCTTCCACTCGATCAACTTCGTCACCGCGCACGACGGTTTCACCCTCAACGACCTGGTCTCGTACAACGACAAGCACAACGAGGCCAACGGCGAGGAGAACCGCGACGGCGAGAGCCACAACCGGTCCTGGAACAGTGGCGTCGAGGGCCCGACCGACGACAAGCAGGTGCTGCAGCTGCGGGCCAAGCAGCGGCGCAACTACCTGGCCACGCTGATGCTCAGCCAGGGCGTGCCGATGATCTCGCACGGCGACGAGCTCGGGCGCACCCAGTCGGGCAACAACAACGCGTACTGCCAGGACAACGAGATCAGCTGGATCGACTGGGAGAACGCCGACGAGACGCTGCTGGAGTTCACCCGCAAGCTGACCGCGTTCCGGCACCGCCACCAGGTGTTCCAGCGGCGCCGGTTCTTCACCGGTCTGCCGGTCACCGCCCGCGGCGGCGGCGACCCGCTGCCCGACCTGGAGTGGTTCACCCCGGACGGCCGGCCGATGGCCGGTGACGACTGGGGCAACGACTTCGGCCGGGCCGTGGCGCTCTTCGTCAACGGTGAGGGCATCCGCGAACGCGGCCAGTACGGCCAGCGTCACGTCGACAGCTCGTTCCTGCTCTTCTTCAACGCCCACGACGCGCCGATCGAGTTCCACACGCCCCCCACCGAGTACGGCGAGAAATGGGAAAAGGTCATCGAGACCGCCGAGCCCTCGCCCGACCGCCCGTCGGTCGTCGAGGCGGGATCCTCCCTCCTCGTGCCGGACCGCTCGCTCATCGTCTTGGACAGGACGGTTTAAGTTGCGCCCTTCCTCCACCTACCGCGTCCAGGTCCGTCCCGGCTTCCCCCTGCAGGCCACGGCCGAGCTGGCCGACTACCTCGCCGATCTCGGCGTCAGTCACCTCTACACCGCGCCCCTGCTCACCGCGTCCCCCGGCTCCGAGCACGGGTACGACGTGGTCGACCACAGCCAGGTCAGCCCCGCCCTCGGCGGCGAGGAAGGCCGTCTCGCCCTGAAGTCGGCGCTCGACGCGGCCGGGCTCGGCCTGGTCGTCGACATCGTGCCCAACCACGCCGGTGTCGGTGTCGCCGCGGCCAACCCGACCTGGTGGGACGTCCTCAAGAACGGGCAGTCCTCGGAGTACGCGAAGTTCTACGACATCGACTGGTCGCGCGGGCGGCTTCTGCTGCCGGTGCTGGCCGACGACCCGGCCGCGCTCGACGAGCTCAAGGTCGAGGGCGGCGAGCTGCACTACTTCGACAAGCGCTACCCGATCGCGGACGGCACCGGCGAGGGCAGCCCCAAGGAGGTCCACGACCGGCAGCACTACGAGCTGGTCAACTGGACCCGTGGTGACACCGAGCTGAACTACCGCCGGTTCTTCTCGATCACCGACCTCGCCGGTCTCCGCGTCGAGGACCCCGAGGTCTTCGAGGCCACCCACCGCGAGATCCTCCGCTGGTACGCCGAGGGCGCCGTCCAGGGCATCCGCGTCGACCACCCGGACGGTCTGCGCGACCCCGGCGAATACCTCACACGGCTGCACGAGGCCGCACCCGACGCCTGGCTCGTCATCGAGAAGATCCTCGAGCCGGGGGAGCAGATGCCGAAGTGGCCGGTCGCCGGCACCACCGGTTACGACGCGCTGGCGGAGATCGGCGGCGCGTTCGTCGACCCGAACACCGAGGCGTTCTTCGACACCCTCGACCACCACCTGACCGGCGGCGAGACGAGCTGGCAGGACCTGGTCCACCAGACGAAGCTGCACGTCGCCTCCACCGAGCTCGCCGCCGAGCTGGCCCGGATGTGCCGGCTCGTGCCCGACATCGAGGCGGCGCCGCAGGCCCTGGCCGAGCTCGCGGCCTGCTTCCCGGTCTACCGCTCCTACCTGCCGTTCGGCTCCCGGCACCTGGCCAAGGCCCGCTCCGAGGCCGGCCGCCGGCGTCCCGGGCTGATCCCGGTCCTCGACCAGCTCACCGCCCGGCTGCGGCGCGCGGACGACGAGCTCGCCATCCGCTTCCAGCAGTACACCGGTGCGGTCATGGCCAAGGGTGTCGAGGACACGGCGTTCTACCGCTGGACCCGCTTCACGGCCCGCAACGAGGTCGGCAACGACCCCGCGAAGTTCGGCGTGCACCCGGACGAGTTCCACGACTACGCCGACGGGCTGCAGCGCGAGTGGCCGGAGAGCATGACGACGCTCTCCACCCACGACACCAAGCGCAGCGAGGACGTGCGGGCCCGGCTCGCCGTCCTCTCCGAGCTGCCCGGGGACTGGACCGAGGTCGTCCGCCGCTGGGTGCGGACGGCGCCGTTGCCGGATCCGGCCCTGGCCCACCTCATCTGGCAGGCCGCCGTCGGTGCCTGGCCGCTCGACCGGGAACGCCTCCAGGCGTACGCGCTGAAGGCCGCCCGCGAGGGTGGTGTCGGGACGAGCTGGCACCGGCAGGACGAGAAGTTCGAGGCCGCGCTGCGCACGATGGTCGACAAGATCTACGACGACCCGGCGCTGCACAGCGAGGTCGCCGACTTCGCGGCCTCGATCACGGCGCCCGGCTGGTCCAACTCGCTGGGTCAGAAGCTGATCCAGCTGACCATGCCCGGCATCCCGGACACCTACCAGGGCAGCGAGCTCTGGGACTTCTCCCTGGTCGACCCGGACAACCGCCGGCCGGTCGACTTCGGCCTGCGGCGCGAGCTGCTCGGCCGCCTCGACGACGGCTGGCAGCCGCCGGTCGACGAGTCCGGAGCCGCCAAACTGCTGGTCACCAGTCGCACCCTGCGCCTGCGCCGCCAGCGGCCCGAGCTCTTCACGTCCTACAAGCCCGCGTACGCCGAGGGCCGCGTCTCCGACCACGTGCTCGCGTTCGACCGGGGTGGTGTGGTGGCGGTCGCGACCCGGCTCCCGGTCGGATTGTCACGCCACGGCGGCTGGCACGACACCACGCTGTCACTCGACGGCAATACCTGGACGGAAGTCTTCACCAACACCAGCTATGGCGGGAACCGCCTGGCGGTGGCCGACCTCCTGCACACCTATCCCGTCGCTCTGCTGGTGAAAGAACAATGACCGTTTTTGAGGTATGGGTCCCGGAGAAGACCGTCAAGCTGCGTCTCGACGGGACGGACCGCGAGATGGAACGCGGCGAGGACGGCTGGTGGCGTCTCGACGTGCCCGAGGCCGGGCCCGGCACGGACTACGCCTACCTGCTCAACGACCACGACGGCGCGCTGCCCGACCCGCGGTCCGCGTGGCAGCCCGAGGGTGTGCACGGCCCCAGCCGGGTCTACGACCACACAGCCTTCGCGTGGTCGGACCAGGCGTGGACCGGTCGTCAGCTGCCCGGCTCGGTCCTCTACGAGATGCACGTCGGCACGTTCACCGCCGAGGGCACCTTCGACGCCGCCATCGCGCGTCTGGACCACCTCGTCGAGCTCGGTGTCGACCTGGTCGAGCTGCTGCCGGTCAACTCCTTCAACGGTGAGTACAACTGGGGTTACGACGGCGTCTGCTGGTACGCCCCGCACGAGGCCTACGGCGGCCCCGACGGCCTCAAGCGGTTTGTCGACGCCGCCCACGCCAAGGGCCTCGGTGTGGTGCTCGACGTCGTCTACAACCACTTCGGCCCGAGCGGCGCGTACGCCCCGATGTTCGCGCCCTACCTGAGCGCGGCCGGCACCAACCCGTGGGGTGACTCGGTCAACCTCGACGGCGGGCTGTCGGAGGAGGTCCGGCGGTACATCATCGACAGCGTGCTCGGCTGGCTGCGCGATTACCACGTCGACGGCCTGCGGCTCGACGCCGTGCACGCGCTGGTCGACCACAACGCGATCAACCTTCTCGAGCAGCTGACGATCGAGGTGGAGAGCCTGTCCACGCACCTCGGCCGTCCGCTGTCGCTGATCGCCGAGTCCGACCTCAACGACCCCAAGCTGATCACCCCGCGCGAGGCCGGCGGGTACGGCCTCACCGGCCAGTGGGACGACGACGTGCACCACGCGCTGCACGCGCTGCTCACCGGCGAGCGGCAGGGCTATTACGGCGACTTCGGCTCGCTCGACGGTCTGGAGACGGTG